>CADBJU010000004.1 GCA_902795045.1 Oscillospiraceae bacterium
TCTGTTTTTGGTACATTTCGCTTCAATTCCTAAGCCATTCTTGCGTTATTAATTGATCGCATTTCATTATTCCCGCGTTTTTCAGTAAACTCTATTTAATCTGTTCCTTCACTTCCCGCAGGCTCAGGCCCTGCTCCCGCGCGATTTTCGCCAGATCCTCATACTCGGGCTTTTCGCGCTTTACGCCCCAGCCCTCGGCCTGCTTGACCGTCACCTCGCCCCAGGGGGTCTCCGCCTTGCGGAAGGAGCGCTCCAGCGTGCGGCGGACTGCATTCTTGCAGCGCACACCCAGGGTCGTGGTGTGCCGGAACAGGCAGCGCGTCAGATCGTTCTCCTGATCTCCCCGGCACAGTACCGAAAGCATCACGCCCGGGCGGTTCTTCTTCATGCCGATGGCGGTCGTCCAGACATCCAGCGCCCCGGCCTCCAGAAGCCGCTCCATGGCAAAGCCGATCTCCTCGCCGGTCATGTCGTCCAGATTGCAGGAAAGCTCTGTCAGAAACTCGCGCTCGTCGCTGCGCTCGCCGAGCAGGACGCGCACGGCGTTGAGACGTTCAAACTCCTTCGTCCCCATGCCGTAGCCGGTTCTTTCCACCGTCATCATCGGCACACTGTCAAACTCATTGACAAACCAAAGTACCAGCGCCGCGCCCGTCGGGGTGCAGAGCTCGGCTTTGATCTCCCCCTCATACCATGGGAGACCCCGCAGAAGGATCTCCGTCGCGGGGGCGGGAACCGGGAGAATGCCGTGGGCGCACTTGACCGTGCCGCCGCCGACATTGATGGGGGAGCAGATCACGTCCTCCGGAGCAAGCTTCTCCATCAGCAGACACACGCCCACCACGTCCGCCACCGCGTCTACAGTGCCGACCTCGTGGAAGTGGATGTGCTCCATGTCCTGACCGTGTACCTCGGCCTCGGCTTCGGCAATACCGTCAAAAATTTTGCGCGCGTTATACCTGACAGTTTCTGACAGCGGCATGGCGTCGATCAGTTCCCGGATCTCCTTAATGCCGTTGTGGTGATGGTGATGATGCCCGCCGTCGTGATGATGGTGCTCGTGACCTTCTTCCTCGCCGTCTATCGTGACATGGACGTGCAGACCCTTCACGCCGCACTTTGTCTCCCGCTCGGCAGTGACGACGGCCTTCCCGGCGAGGGCTTCGTTGATCTCGTTCAGAAACTCCGTCTGTCCATGCTCGTCCAGTAAATCCAGCAGGGCGCCCGTCAGCATATCGCCGGCGACGCCCATGCCGCAGTCAATGTACAGTGTTTTCATTTGCTCTTCTCCCTCGGGATCGGGTCAAGGCTGACCTCGGAATAGTACGGCGCGAGCGCTGTCCTGATCTCATCCAGGCGCTTCGCCGCCTCGCCGTGCTGCTCGGCGATAAACTGGAGCTTTGCTATGCCGTCCTTTGTGCGCACGCGAAAATCGGTAAAGCCCATGCGGAAAAGCGCGTCCTCGCTCTGTTCGACGGCGTGCAGCTTTTCCGCCGTGATGACCTCACCCGTCGGAATGCGTGTGGCGAGGCAGGCATAGGCGGGCTTGGACCAGGTGAAAAGCCCGGCCTCTTTGGAAAGCTCCCGCAGCTTTGCCTTGGTGATGCCGCACAGACGCAGGGGAGACAGCACCCCTTCCTCGCCCAAAGCCTTATAACCGGGGCGGTCGGAGATGTCGTCGCTGGCATTCGTCCCGTCAATGATGAGGTCAAAACCGTCCCGTGCGGCGGCAGCTTTGATGGTTGACATAATCACCTTTTTGCAATAGTAGCATCGGTTGGCGGGATTGGCGGCGACCTGGGGATCCCGCAGGGGATCGGCGGTCAGCACCGTGACCTCGGCCCCCAGCTCCCGCGCAAGCCGCAGCGCGTCGCGGTATTCAAACTCCGGCTGAAAGGGGGACTTGACGTAGTACACTCCCAGCGTCGTTGCCCATTGAAGCCCCGCATACAAAAGGCAGGATGAATCCACCCCGCCGGAAAAAGCCAGCGCGATACGCGGATGCTGCCTGAAAAATTCCTGTAATTCCATGTTTTGCTCCAATGCTTGCGTGCGTCACAAAAGATCCTTCGCTTCGCTCAGGATGACGGGTTCGGGTTAGTCCAAATGATTGATCATACTCGCCATATAGCCCGCGCCGAAGCCGTTGTCGATGTTTACCACCGACACGCCGCTTGCGCAGGAGTTGAGCATACTCAGCAGCGCCGCGATGCCGCCGAGGCTGGCCCCGTAGCCGACGCTTGTGGGAACCGCGATGACAGGGCAGTCGGCAAGCCCGCCGATGACCGAGGGCAGCGCCCCCTCCATGCCCGCCACCGCGACAATGACGCGGGCGGACATGATGATGTCCATGTGGCTCAACAGCCTGTGGATACCGGACACGCCCACATCGTACAGGCGCACGACCTCGTTGCCCAGTACCTCCGCCGTGACGGCGGCCTCCTCGGCCACCGGTATATCGCTGGTGCCGCCGGTGGCAACCACCACGCGGCCCTTGCCCGTGGGCTTGGGAAGCTCTCCGATCACGCCGGTCTTGGAGAGCTCGTCATATTTGAGCGGCAGTTCGGCGCCCACGAAATCCGCCGCCTCCGGGGTGAGGCGCGTGATGAGCACCGTCTGCTGCCCGTTTTTCACCATGGCCTGTGCAATGCCCAGGATGTGCTCCTTCGTCTTGCCCGCGCCGTAGATCACCTCCGGCACGCCCTGGCGGATGCCGCGGTGAAAGTCCACCTTGGCATATTCGCCGATTTCCTGAAAGGGCTGCATCTTGAGCTTCAAAGCCGCATCCTCGGGACTTATGTTCCCGGCGGCGACCTCGTAAAGCAGCGCCGTCATCTCCGTTTTATCCATAGTCTGACCTCCCGTGCAAGTGTACAGTGCCTGTATTTTAATCCACTTTCCCCTTATATGCAAGCATTTAAACTTGCACAGTGTCAGTATAAGCTGGTATAATGCGCCCATCCCCTGAGATAAAGAGAGGATGCACCCATGAAAGAACTCTCCCCGCGCGCACAGATCGTGCTGTCCATGCTGATCTTCGGCACCATCGGCCTTTTTCGGCGCGCCATCCCGTTTCCCTCGAGCGTGGTGGCGCTGGCCCGGTCGGTGATCGGCCTTGTGTTCCTGCTGGCCGTTCGCGCTTTGCGCCATGATCCCGTTGACCGCACGGCGGTGAAGAAAAACCTGTGGCGGCTGCTGATCCCGGGCGCGATGCTGGGCATCAACTGGATCTGCCTCTTTGAGGCGTACAACTACACCTCCGTCGCCGCGGCCACCATGTGCTATTACATGGCCCCGGTGTTCATTATCCTGCTGTCCCCGCTGGTGTTCGGCGAGAGGATCACCCTCCGCAAGGGAGTGTGCGCCGCTGTCGCGGTGTTTGGGATGGTGCTGGTGTCGGATGTGCTCACGACCGGGCTGCACGGGGCGAAAGGCCTGGCCTTCGGCCTTGTCGCCGCGGCGCTCTATGCCGCCATCGTTATCATAAACCGCACCCTCGAGGACATCTCCGGCGAGGACCGCACCGTGATCCAGTTTGCCGTCTCCGCCGCCGTGATGCTGCCCTACGTGCTGCTGACCGAAAATGTGGCCGCCCTGCGCTTTACCCCGTCGGTCACGGTCCTGCTGCTCATCGTCGGCATTGTCCATACGGGCATCGCCTATGTGCTCTACTTCGGGAGCATCGCCCATGTCCCGGCCCAGACCGCCGCGCTGTTGAGTTATCTTGACCCGGTGGTGGCGGTCCTTTTGTCGCTGCTTGTTTTGAAGGAGCCGATGAGCGTCCCGGCCATGATCGGCGCGGCGCTGGTCATCGGGGCCATGATCATAAGCGAGCTGAAGGATTGACCGCGGGCGGCGGATTTTGTATAATGGAAAAAACCGAAAGGGGAGGGCAGGCCATGTTCACCTTCAACCACTTTAACTTCAACGTCTTTGACCTCGAGCGCAGCCTGAAATTCTATGACGAGGCGCTCGGCCTCAAGCCCGTACGGGAGAAAAACGCCGCCGACGGGCACTATAAGATCGTCTTTCTCGGCGACGGGAAAAGCCCCTTCCAGCTCGAGCTGACCTGGCTGCGCGACCGCACGGAGCCCTACGACCTGGGCGAGCAGGAATACCACCTGGCCTTCATGGCGGAGGACTTCAACGCCGCCCACGAAAAGCACAAGGCCATGGACTGCATCTGCTTTGAAAATCCGGAAATGGGCATCTACTTCCTCGAGGACCCGGACGGCTACTGGATCGAGATCATCCCGAAGCGATAAATCGACAATTGCAAGAGAAACGAAAAAACGGATCGGAGCGGCACATCAAAATTGTGCAGACTTCGATCCGCTTTTTTACGGAAGGGATCACGCAAGCTGGCCTCCTGCAATTACTTGCGCTTCCGCGCATGAGCGGTGCGCGGCTCGCCGACTTTCTGCGAAAGGACGATCACGCCCGCGGCGCTGACAAGCAGCAGGGCTGCCCAGGCGCCGACTGTGCTCTCATCGCCGGTCTTGGGGCCGTAGGGAGCCGTCACCTGCCACGACGGGGCGGTGGGAATCGGCGCCGTCCACGGGTACGGCGTCGAGGTGGGCCAGGGCGTCGGCGTTGAGCTCTTTTCAAAGCGTACGACCAGCGTCTCGTTATGCTCGACGACCGTGCCGTATAGCCCGTAGCGCAGCCCCTCGCGCACATCCGCGCCGGAGAGGGTCAGGACGTTTACCACATAGCCCGCGTCCGGGGTAATGAGGAAGCTCACCCGCGTGCCGGGCCAGACCTGAAAGGAACCGACGATTTTGCCGGTCCAGGTCGTGCTGTTTGCATAGACCTTGCCGTGCTCGCCCACGTCCACAGTCACGGTGCAGGGGATGCTGAGGGAAACCTGCTGCACCCCGTCGGCAAAGGCGGCAGGCGTCAGCGCACACAAAAGGCTGCAAAGGAGCAGGGCGCACAGTATTCTTTTCACGGGGCATCCCGCTCCTTTCGTAAAAGCAGCTTAACCGCGGTCGGTGCCGCCGTCCGCCGGGTCAACGATATGATCGACCAGCTCAGAGGTATAGGTGACGGGTGTGGTGTAAGTACCGCCCTGTTCCGCGCTCGCCCAACTGTCCCTGGAGATCACAATATTGAATTCGGCGTAGCAATGGTTGTTTCTTGTGTCGCCCCAATACTGGGAGGCGATCACCGGCGTGCCCGCGGGGACATCCTCGTCGAAGGCATTGAGCGTGAAGGGGATCGTCTTGCTTGCGTCCGTTTTCAGTGTAAAGTTTCCGGTGTGAGTGAGCGAGGCATTGATGGTGCAGTCGGCCGGGATATGCTTTGGATCGTCTATCGAGCAGGCGTGATGGACAATATCGGTCTCTTCGGCCATAAATTCGATGGTCTGATCCGCGGGGATCGTCAGCACCCAGGAGGGAGCGCCGGTGATCTGCGCCTTGACGGCCTGATTTCCCCCGGTCGATTCCCCTTCGGCAAAAGCGATGACGCTCAGGCCGGACAGGAGCGCAAGAATCAAAAGGAAGCTGAGTAGTTTTTTCATTGTGTTCTCCTTTCCCTTATGCGCCCGTTTCGACAAGCTTGGAAGAATAGACGACCGTTCCCTCGTAGTTTCCGATTTCCGCCATGTCCCAGGTGTACTCTGTGACCCATGCGTCCGGGGCGTTATAGGTTTCGGCGTCCTTCGTTTTTGTGCCCACAACGTAGGCTGTGCCGGTTTTCATTGCGGTTTCTTCGTATTCGGGCTCGGCGTTTTTATCGCTGAGCAGATAGTTGATCTTATTGTCGGTGTTGTCTTCATCGGTCAACACCCCGTCATAGGTCAGCGAGGCTTCGATCTTCTGCTTGTCCGACAGCACTCCGCTGTCCACAACAATCTCTACATTTGTGAGGTCCACGCGTGCGTCGTAGCCGCCCTGTTTGATGGTGATGTCGGCCGGGATTTCCAGATACCATGTGAGCTTGTTGTCCGGAATGACGGTGGTGATCGTCTGGCTCAGCTTCGCGCTGTCATCCGGTGTATATTCGTGGGAACTGGCCAGGGCGGTGCTGCCGAAGCTGAGCAGAAGCGCCAGCGCCAGCAGCAGAGGGATGAGTTTTTTCATGTTGTGGTCTCCTTTCTGGGCTTTTTTGGTTTATTCAATATTTTCCAAGAGGGAGGTATAGATAAGCGTGCTTTCATATCTGCCTGACGGAGTGGCACTATTCCAATGATTTTCATCGATAGCGATCACAATGCCATAGGGGATCAGTTCGTCTCTCTCATACTTGGCGACCACGCCCATACGGCTTGTGTCTGTGGGATCAAACTCTTCCACCAAATGCCTTTCTTCTGTCCATTCGTAAATTTGGATCTTGTAAGCCATGAAAGCGGAACCTATACCGGAACCTGTTCTGACCAAATATTCACCGTTGCCGCCGACGAGGGCCAGTATCATCTGCGACTCTCCAAGGTTCTGTACATTGGTTATAGTGACCAGAGGGAGGACCGTGTTTTGATAAGGCAACTGAAATTCAGCCGGTATGTTCAGTGTCCAGGACGCGCCCTTTTTCTCCGTCCAGATTAACTGTGTCATTGGTTCTTGATCACCCTGCGTGTAGTCATGCGATTTAAATTCCAAATCCGACGCAAATGCCGTGACGCCCAAGCTCAGCAGCAGCGTCAGCGCGCATAAAAGGGCAAGCAGTTTTTTCATAAGGTTTTTTCCCCCTTTTGTAATACGTTTGTTGTCCCGCGGGCAGCCCCTCTCCGTCACAGCCTCGCGGGAGATCGGCTGTGCCACCTCCCCCGGAGGGGGAGGCAAGAGGCCGGGTACAGGTTTCGGCTTGGCTCTCCCTTTGGGAGAGCTGTCGGCGCCGCTTGCGGCGCTGACTGAGAGGGCTACTCCACCGCCGCGCGGTAGCCGATCGTCGCGGCGTAGCCCCCGAGGGCCGCGCGAGACCAGTCCTCCGCACTGACATGAATAAAGAGCTCCACCGTCCGCTCTCCCGTGAATTCATCCCAGAGGCAGATCACGTCGTTTCCGTCCGCGTCGGTGATGGAGAGCGGGATGGTCTCGTCCGCATTGTCCACATTCACAAAGGCGGGGCCGTCGATATAGAGCATGATGCGCGCGCCCTCGGGCATGTCTGCCACGTCCGACACGGACGCAAAGCCGACGGACTGTGACTCCACACCGAAGGTGATGGCAATGTCCTCCGGCGGATGGAAGAGGTAGGACGGTATCTCTGTCAGTTCCGGTTCCGCGTCGATCAGGTCGAGTTCTTCTTCGATCTGTTCCTCTGTGGCAGAATCCTGTGTCTCCACCGGGACAAGCTCCTCGTAAAGGATCGCTTCCTCCGGGGCAGGGGCAGACTCCTCGATGATGGTTTCCTCCGCAAAGGCTTTGGGCGGCCCCATGCAAAGCACCGCCGCAAGCAAGGCAGAGCAAATCGGCTTTTTCCGGTTCATCTCACGCCACCACCAATCTGACAGGGCTTCGCGCCCCGTTGAGCGGGCTGGTCCCTTCCGCGTCGGCAAAGCAGGCATAGCAGAGCTCAATCTGATATTCGCCCGCCGCGAGGGGCTTGGAGAGCACCACGGGCTTTGAGGTCTCGCCGGGGGCCAGCATTTCAGACTCCCACAGCGTTTCCCCGTCCAGCACGAGAGAGACGCGGAAGTGGGCGAAGTTTCGCTGCGGGTTATCGAAGGTCAGCGTCTGCTCCGTCGTGTCCGCATTCAGGTTCAGCCACGCAAACTGCGGCAGGGCGATGGTATTGGTCAGCGGCTCCTCCGTCGGCGTCGGCTTCGGGGTGAGGCGCGGCTGCTGCGGTGCCGCCGCGGGCCGGGTCGTCAGCGCCCAGACTGCCACCGCGATCGCCGCGACGGCTATGATAACGAGCACGATCATGATCGCGTTGCGCGGGTCACGTTTCTTCTTCTCATTTTCCATTTTGCATTCACTCCCTCGGCATTGGACAATTGCATTTATACAAATTTATCCAAGAAACAAAGCGCTGTCTTGAAAAAGGCGCGAAAGCTCTTGCGTGACTGCGTCTGCACCGCTCGCTCAGGCCTGCCGTTCACGCCCTCTTTGAAAACCGTGTATAAATTATAAATCGTTTTGATGATGTTTTCAAGGCAAACACGCTGAATTTTACATATTAATCCAGATTATATAGCATAAAATACTCATAATAGCATAAGACCGGGGCTGACGGCGCACCGTCAGCCCCGGTCCTATTGGATTACAGGAAGCTCTTTCGCCCCTCGGGATGACAAAAGCAAACGTTTTGAGACAGTCCCTTTTCTGCCTTACAGCCCCTTGATGAGGGCCAGGTCGCCGTAGAGGATGGAGTCGTCGCCGAGGGCGGCGAGCTTCACGTCCACCGTCGGGCGGATGGATACCATGCAGTAGCGGTCGAGTTCCTTGAGGATCTTCTCCAGGAACAGGGGCCCCATGGCCTCCATGATGCCGCCGCCGTAGATCACGAGGTCCGGGGAGATGGTGTTGATCATGTTGCCGGTGGCGATGGCGAGATAGTGGCAGGCGCGGTCGACCGCCTCCATGGCCACCTCGTCCTTGGCGGCGAGGGCCTTCTTGAGGCGCTTGCTGCGGAAGATGCCGCCGTTTGCGACATCCTCGGCCAGCATGCACGGGCGCTTGCGGCCGACCTGCTGGCGGATATAATCGGACATGCCGCGCTTGCTGGAGAAGACCTCCAGGCAGCCGCTCTGACCGCAGCCGCAGAGGGGGCCGTCCGGGTCGAGGGTCATGTGGCCGTACTCGGCGGCCTTGAACTGGTTGCCGGTGAAGAGCTTGCCGTCGAGGATCAGACCGCCGCCCATGCCGGTGCCGGGGAAGAAGCCGACGATGTTCTTGTAGCCCCGTGCCGCGCCGAACTTGTATTCACCCAGCACGCCGAGGTTCACGTCGTTGCCCACAAAGAAGGGCACGCCGAATTTTTTCTTCATGGCTCCGGCGATGTCGTAGTTGCGCCAGGGGAGGTTCGGGGTAAAGAGCACGATGCCCTTGTCCTGGTCAATGACGCCGGGGGCGCAGGAGGCGATGGCATTGAGCTTTTTGGGGTCAATGCCGGATTTCTTGATCATCTCCTCCACCACGCTGATGATGACCTTCTCCACATCCGCCGAGCCCTCGCCCTCACTCTTGGAGCGCTTTTTCAGCCGGTAGATGATCTCGTCCTTCTCGTTGAAAATGGCGCCGAGGACCTTGGTCCCGCCCACGTCGAGACAGATATTGTAGCTTTCCGCCATGGCTGTGTTCCTCCTGATTGTTTTATGTATCTGTTATCCTGAGCAGCTTCTCAGAATGAATTTACATGCGGCCGCGCCTGCGGGCAAAGTTCGTGATCTTTCGGAGCAGGCCGACCGGCTCCGGGGGCGGGGTGGTTTCCAGCGCCTTCGGCGGCGCGATGATGGGGGCCTTTTCCGCCGCGACCGGCACGGGCTCCGCCGCAGGAGCTGCCTGCGGGGCAGGCGCGGGTTCAGCCGCGGGGGCCTGTTCGACCGGCGTGGACTCAGCCGCGGGGGCCGTCTGCACGACCGGGGCGGGCGGCTCCGTGTTCACCTTGTAGGCGCTGAAATAGCGGTACAGCGCCTCCTGGGAGCTGGTGCCCTCGCCGCCGGGCTCCCGCACATAGGTGCCGTCGGACTGCATGCGGCGGGACTTCTCCCGGTCGCGGCGCAAAGCGTCGAGCACGGTGTTGATCTGTTCGCGCGTGTCGGGGGTCACGACTTCGATAAAGGCCTCCACCCGGTGCTCCAGGTTGCGGCTGAGCAGGTCGCCCGAGCCGAGAAACAGGCGCTGGTCCTCCCCCTCGCCGAAGGAGTAGATGCGCGAGTGCTCGAGCCAGCGGCCCACGACGCTCGTGACCGTAATGTTCTCCGTCATGCCCTCGATACCGGGGCGCAGACAGCAGATGCCGCGGATGAAGAGCTCGATCTTCACGCCCGCCTTGGAGCACTCAATGAGCTTTTCCATCACGTCGCGGTTATTCAGGGCGTTGATTTTAATGGCGACGCGGCCCTTGTCGCCCTTGAGCCTTTCACGCTCCAGATACTCCAGCACCCGGGGCTTAAAGCTGTTGGGCGCGATCCAGAGGTACTGCGTCTCAGGCGGCAGCTCGCCGTGCAGCAGGGCGGTGAAGGCGGCCTCGCCGTCCAGGCCCGCCTGTTCGTTTGCGGTGATGAGGGAGAGGTCGGTGTACTGCTCGCCGGTGACTTCGTTGTAGTTGCCGGTGCCCACCTGGGTGATGCGCGTGAGGTTGCCGTCATGCTGCCGGGTGATGACACAGAGCTTGGAGTGCACCTTGTACTCGGGCAGGCCGTAGATCACATGGCAGCCCGCGTCCTCCAGCATCTCGGAGTAGTCGATGTTGTTCTGCTCGTCGAATCTGGCCCGCAGCTCAAGTAAGCACAGCACGTCCTTGCCCTTGTCGGCGGCGTAGGCCAGGGCAGCCGCGATCTTGCTGCTGCCGGACATGCGGTAGAGGGTGATCTTGATGCTCAAAACCTCCGGATCGTCCGCCGCCTCGTAGATGAGGTCCACGAAGGGCATCATGCTCTGAAACGGAAAGCTCATGAGCAGATCGTGCTTTTCTATGTAGGAGAAGTATTCGCCCTTTTTCAGCCCGATATCCCGCGCCGGGCGGCGGTCCTCGTATTTGAAGTTTTCATGCCCGCCGATGCAGGAGCGGAAGGACAGGTCGAAGGGCACCGTCTGGGTGAAGACCCGGCTCTCCGGCACGCGGAGCTTTTTGATGAGCAGGGCGCGGTTGGAGTCGGAGAGCTTGCCGTAAATGCGCGCGCGCACGGGAAGCTCCCGCTTGCGCTTTGTGAGCATGGAGGACATCTTCTGGCGCAGGTCGTCGTCGGCGCTGTCCTGCACGTCGGCGAGGAACACATCGGCATTGCGCGTGACCTCCACGGTGGCGGTCTGGAGAATGCTCTCCTTCTTGAGCAGCAGCGGCAGGAAGTGGCGGATGAGCTGGGCCGTGAGCACGATCTTCTGACAGCCGTTGATCTCAAAGCTCAGATACGCCGGGACCCGGTGCAGCGGGATGACCGCAAGCTTCTGCACCGTCGTGCGCCCGAGAAAGGCGACGACGTTCGACTCCCCGTTCCAGAGGAAGGGGAAGGGCTGGTTTACGTCGATGATTTTCGGGAAGAGCAGATCCTTGATGTCGCCGAAGAGCTTTTTGCTCATCAGCTCGTCCACCTTGCTGATCTTCTTGAAGTCCAGCACGTCCACGCCGTTTGCGCGCAGCTCCTCACGGATGCCCTTCCAGATGCTCTCCATCAGGACCTGCTGCTCTTTGGTAACGCGCAGGACCTCGTGGATCTGCGTCTCGGGCGACATGCCGGACAGCGCGTCGCGCATATCCGGGGTCAGGATGGCGCGGTGCGTCAGGATGCCGATGCGCACCCGGTAAAACTCCGTCAGGTTCGACTGGTAGATCATCAGGAACTTGAGCCGCTCCAAAAGCGGCACGGCGGGGTCGGCCGCCTCGAGCAGCACGCGCTCGTTAAAGGCAAGCCAGCTCAGCTCGCGGTTGATGTAGACGCTTTTTGCCGCGGCCTTGCGCTCCTCGGCGGCTTTCTTCTCGGCAAGGTCCTGCCGCTCCAGGGCGGCCTTGCGCTCGGCGGCTTCCTTCTTTTCCTGGGCCGCCTTCTTCTCGGCGGCGTTTTTCTTCTCGGGCGCGCCTTTCTTTTCGCCAGCGCTCTTTTTCTCGGGCGCGGCCTTTTTCTCTTTCTGCGGCATGAAACGATACTCCTTATTGACGCAGGCCCGGCCTGCGTTTGCTTGGGGTTCCCATATTTATTGCTATTTTACGATATTACCCCCGGGAAGTCAACACAAGAGTTGTGCAGTTTCCACACTTGCAGCGGCCCGAAAGACCGCTTATACTAGGGATCATTGAGCAAAATGCTAAAGGCGTGATTCGATGAAAAACAAGAGAATGCTGGGAAATATCCTCCTGCTCATCACGGCGATGATCTGGGGCACGGCTTTTGTGGCCCAGCGCGTGGGCATGGAGAGCATCGGGCCCGTCACGTTTACCTCGGCGAGGATGTGGCTTGCGGCCCTGACCGCCGGGACGGCCTCGCTGTTTTTAAGCCGCCGGAATCCCAATGCGCAGGCAGACCCGGAGAGAAAACGCCATACCGTCATCGGCGGCATCTGCTGCGGCCTGTTCCTTGCCGGAGCCAGCCTCTTCCAGCAGTTCGGCATCGTCACCACCACGGCGGGCAAAGCGGGTTTCATCACGGCGCTGTACATTCTTATTGTTCCGGTTTTGAACCTGGTGCTGTTCAAAAAGCGCTGCGGGGCGCATGTCTGGGCAGCTATCGCCATCGGTGTTTTCGGCATGTACCTTTTGTGCATGAAGGAGGGCTTTCGCCTCACCCGGGGCGACACGCTGGTCTGCTGGTGCGCGGTGGTGTTCAGCGGGCACATCCTCTGCTGCGACTACTTTACGAAAAAGGCCGACCCTGTGCGCCTGTCCACGATCCAGTTTGTCACGGTGGCGCTGGTCTCGGGCGTCATCGCGCTGATCGTCGAGGAACCCTCCCGGGCGCAGATCAAGGCCGCCGCCGTGCCGATCCTCTGGTGCGGCGTCATGTCGGGCGGCGTGGGGTATACGCTGCAGATGATCGCCCAGCGCTTTACAGACCCCACGGTGGCGTCGCTGCTCATGAGCCTTGAGTCGGTCTTCGCTGCCCTCACGGGGGCGCTGCTGCTCGGTGAGCGCATGAGCGGGCGGGAGCTTCTCGGCTGCATCATCATGTTTGCCGCCATCGTCCTGGTGCAGCTGCCCGCGCCGAGAAGGAAAACAGTCGAATAAGACAAAGTCCCCTTTGCATATGCTGTCGTAAAAGCATGTCATCCTGAGCGCCGGCGAAGGATCTGAGTGATTCTTCACCTTCGGCTCAGAATGACTAAGGAAAGGATCGCGCAAGGGGGATCGGATATGATGTGCTATTTTTCAGAGCTTTGCTGCAAAGAGGTCATCGACATCCACACGGGCTTTCGCCTTGGGTATGTCTGCGATGTAGAGCTGGACGACAAGGAGGGCTGCATCGCCTCCCTGGTGACGCCGGGCAGGGCCCGCTTCTTTGGCCTGTTCGGGCGGGAGGACGACTATGTGCTGCCGTGGAAGAACATCGTCCGCGTCGGCAGCGATATTGTGCTGGTGGAGATCAAGGGCGAATTTCCGCGCCGCAAGCGGCAAAACCGCTGGTAAGTAAGCTTGGAGCTGTCGCAAAACGTCGTGTCATTCTGAGCATAGCGAAGAATCTTTCCTCAAAGTTTGTGAAAGCCTACAAAAGAAAGATCCTTCGTCACTTCGTTCCTCAGGATGACAAAACGGTAATCGTTTTGAGCCAGCCCCTTTTTTACGCCCGAACCGGGAATCATGCCAATCAAGACCTTGTTAAGCGCAGAAAAATATAGTATAATACCTCATTCATAAGATTTTGCCCGGGAGGGAGAAATTGACATGAAACGAATGATCGCGCTGCTTTTGGCGCTGTGCCTTCTGTGCCCCATGCTCACGGCCTGCCGGAAGGAAGAGCCGCTCGAGCCCTGGGAGATGCCGACGGTGGACGCAAGGCCCACGCCGGTGCGCACCCCGGCCCCGACCTTCGGCGGCGGCAGTCCCGAGCGCTATGTCTGGAACGAGGCGGCGCTGCTTTTGATGAATAACCCCGGCGCCGCGCCCGACAGCCGCCAGGAGACCTATACCCACCGCCAGTGCCTGGCCCTGTTTCCATACAATTTCCTTCCCTCGGCGATCTTCGGGGAGAGCTACGCAAGCTATGAGCGCCTCGGCATCAAGCGCGTGGACCACACTGTGCTCCTTAACGAAAACGGCGAGCTTGCGGAGCATTCGTATATTGAATTTCAGTACCTGCCCAAGAGCGGCAAGGAGGACGAGGGCCTCTACGTGATGGCGGAGCTCTGCTCCCTGGAGGCCGCGCAGGAGATCTATAACGGCCTGTACCCGCACCTGCTCATGCCCCAGGGGGAGAAGCTTCGCACCTCCACCTACTACCTCAAGGACTTTGTGCTGGCAAAGATCGAGCAGCAGCGCATCGGGCAGGTCATGAAGCTCACGCCCAGCTCCTACTTTGCCGATGCCCGCCGCCTCATGGCGGACGATCCCACATACGTGCCACAGCGCCAGATCCTGCTGACGGTGACCTGCGGCGTCAACATGAGCGACGAGGAGTTTATCGCCGCGGTCTGCTACCTCCTGCGCTTCAGCGACGGCAGCGAGATCGTGACGCCCGAGCCGAGCAGGCTGCCGACCTTCGGAGAAAAGGGAGCAGCTTGACCCTCTCAGTCACGGCGCTTGCGTGAGACGCGCCGCGACAGCTCCCCCAGAGGGGGAGCCAAGCCCTGCCTCTCCCAGAGGGGGAGCCGGGCCTTGCCTCTCCCTTTGGGAGAGGTGCCCCAGTGCGCACACTGGGGCGGAGAGGGTAAGAAAACGTAATGATAACGGAGAACACATGGAATCAATCGAAACGAAAAAAGAACGCGCGGTGCTGGCGGGGCTGGCTGCCGCGAGTATGGATGTGCACGAGCGTTCGAGCGACGTGACCATGGACGAACTTGCCGCCCTGGTGGAGACCGCGGGGGGCGAGGTCACGGCCACCATGATCCAGGCCCGCCCCACTCCGGACCCGCGCACCTTCCTCGGCGACGGAAAGGTGCAGGAGCTGAAACAACTCATTGAGGCAAACGAGTGTGACCTCGCCGTGTTCGATAACGAGCTGTCGCCCTCGCAGATGCGCGTTTTGTCCGAGGAACTGGGCGTGAAGGTGCTTGACCGCTCGGGCCTCATCCTGGACATTTTCGCCCAGCGGGCCAGGACCCGCGAAGGTCAATTGCAGGTGGAGCTTGCGCAGTACAAGTACCTCCTGCCGCGCCTGACCGGTATGTGGACCCACCTGGTACGCCAGACGGCCTCCGGCGGCTCGTCGCCCATCGGCACCCGCGGCCCCGGTGAGACCCAGCTCGAGACCGACCGCCGCCACATCCGCCGCAAGATCCAGAAGCTCGAGGAGGAGCTTTCGGAGGTGCGCAAGGTGCGCGGCACGCAGCGCAGAAAGCGCGAGAAAAATTTCATGCCCGTCGTTGCCCTCGTGGGCTACACGAACGCGGGCAAGTCCACGCTCTTAAACTGTCTCACCGGCTCGGACATTCCGGCAAACGATCGGCTTTTTGACACCCTTGATACCACCACCCGCCGCCTCAAGGTGGACGAGACCCAGGAGATTTTGTTGTCCGACACCGTCGGTTTTATCCGCAAGCTGCCCACACATTTGATCGAAGCCTTCAAGGCGACGCTGGAGGAACTGCAGTATGCCGACGTGCTGCTGCATGTCATCGACATTTCCAACCCCGAGTGGATGGAACAGGCCCGCGTGGTGGATGAACTCATCCGCCAGCTTGGGGCCGAGTCCACCCCCTGCATCCGCGTTTTCAACAAGTGCGACGCCTACTTCGGCATCCTGCCCCACGGGGAGGACATCGTCTGCATCTCCGCCAAGAGCGGAGAGGGGGCGGCGGAGCTCATGCAGATGCTGTCCGCCCGGCTCGACCGCGGCAAGCGCCATGTGACGATCAAGCTGCCCTATGCGGCGGCAGCGCTGCTCGACAGCCTCAACCGCGACGCGGCGGTATTGAAAAGCGAGTACACAGAGGACGGCATCGAGGTGGAGGCCATCGTCCCGCCGGAGCTGTTCGGAAAGGTGAAGGCCTACATCCCGGGCTGGGTGGAGCCCAAAGAGGAATGGGAGACATGAGCGAATACTATATCCCCACGGGACCGGGCGAGGCGGAGTTTACCGAAAAGCGCTCGCGCTTTCTGGGCCACGTCCGCATGGCGGAGAGCGAGGACGAGGCCCGGGCTTTCATAGCGGAGATGAAAAAGAAATACTATGACGCCCGGCACAACTGCTGGTGCTACAGCATCCGGGACGGGGCCGAGCGCTACAGCGACGACGGTGAGCCCCAGGGAAGCGCCGGCATCCCCATGCTGGAGGTGCTGCGCCGTCAGGGCGTCACCAACTGTGTCTGTGTGGTGACGCGCTACTTCGGCGGGGTACTGCTGGGCACGGGCGGGCTTCTGCGCGCCTATACCAGAAGTACCGCCGACGCACTCCAGGCCGCCGGGATCTCGGTGGTGCGCCGCTGGGTGGAGACGGAGCTTCCCTGTTCTTATGCCCAGATGGAGCGTATGAAGCTGGAGGCCGCCGCCGCGGGCGGGATCGTGGCCGATGTGGAATACGGCGCGGGCGTCACCTTAAAGGTGCTGGTGCCGGAGGAGCAGAGCGAGGGCTTTGCCGCCAAAATCTTTGACCAGAGCGCCGGGAGCGTCACGGTGAAGGTTACGGGCGAGAGCTTTCGCGCCGTGCCGTTAAACGGGGGTGTACGGGAATGAAAACAGCGCTCATCATGGAGGGCGGCGCCATGCGTGGGATGTTCACCTGCGGCGTGACGGATGTGTTCCTCGAGGAGGGCATCAGCTTCGACGCTGCCGCCGGGATCTCGGCGGGGGCCTGTTTCGGCTGCAACTTCAAATCCAGGCAGGCGGGCCGCGCCATCCGCTACAACAAGCGCTACAGCCGGGACCCGCGCTTTTGCAGTATCAGATCATTGATCAAAACCGGCGACCTCTACGGCGCGGACTTCTGCTACCGGGAGCTGCCGGAGGTTCTGGACCCCTTTGACAACAGGGCTTTTGAGGAAAACCCCATGGAGTTCTACGTCGGCGCGACCGATGTGGACACCGGGGAGATCCGCTATCACAAATGCACCGACGGCGGGACGAAGGACCTCCTGTGGATGCGGGCCTCGGCCTCCATGCCGCTGGTGTCCAGCATCGTGGTGGCGGACGGCTACCGCATGCTCGACGGCGGGATCGTGGATCCCGTGCCGTACCAGTACATGGAGGAGCTCGGCTGTGACCGCAATGTCTATATCCTCACCCAGCCGAAAGGTTTTGAGAAGAAGCCGTCCTCGGCCCTGCCTCTCATACGCATTGCCCTGCGCAAAATGCCGAAGATCGTGGAGGCCATGGAGGTCCGCCACGAGGTCTATAACCGCCAGATGGCCCAGATCAACGAAAAGGAAGCGCGCGGCGAGATCCTCGTGATCCGCCCGCCCGAGAGCCTTGGCATCAGCCGCACCGAGCATGACCCCAACGAGCTTGAGCGGGTCTATCAGACCGGCAGGCGTGAGGCGTATAAAATGCTGCCGAAGGTAAGAAATTTCCTCAAAGGATAAGGTGACAACATGAACGACGTGTCCTTCACCAACATCCGCTCCCTGCTGGTGGCGGTGGCCAAGGCTCTGAACCTCATCAACCCCGCCCTGGAAAACCACCATGAGCGCACGGCCTACTTCTCCTACTTCATCGGGCGGCAGCTTGGCCTGGAGACGGAAGAGCTGCACACCATTGTATACGCGGCCCTCCTGCACGATATCGGCTCCATCATTCTCGAGGAGCGGGTCTCCGTGGAGCAGATCGAGAGCAACGCCCGGGAATACGCCCGCATCGGCGCGGATATGATCCGGGACCTGCCCGACTTTGAGGAGATCGCCGCCGTCATCGAATACTGCCAGACGGACTGGGAAACCCTCGCCGAGGCGGCCGCGCGTCTGGACTGCCTGCAGGGCGCCCGCTGTTCTGCCGTCATCCATCTGGGTGACTTTGTCTCCACCTGTCTCAATCCCGACCGCCGTGTCCTCAGCCAGGTGCCGCGCATCTGCAGCCTTGTGGAACAGCACCGGGGCACGGAGTTCATGCCTGAGGCGGTGGACGCGCTTTTGCAGCTGAAGGACATCGAGATGATCTGGCTGGACGCGGCGCACAATCCTGATTTTCTGCTGGTTTTCACCGGGGATTTCCACCGGATCTCCCTGCAAAAGGCGGCGGAGCTGACCCGCCTCATGTCCCGCATCATCGACTACCGCTCTGCCTTCACCGCCATGCACTCGGCGGGGGTCGCGGCCTCGGCACGGGAGCTTGCGCGCCTTGCCGGGATGAACGAAGAAGACTGCCTCAAAATGGAGATCGCCGGGAACCTGCACGATGTGGGCAAGCTCGTGGTGCCGCGCGCCATCCTGGAGAAAAACGGCAAGCTCGACGACGAGGAGTTCAGCATCATCCGCGAGCACCCCTATTACACGCGCCTCATCCTCATGGACATGGACGGCTTTGAGGACATTGCCAACTGGGCGGGCTTCCACCATGAGAAGCTGAGCGGCAAGGGCTATCCCTTCCACCTGGGGCGGGAAGACCTGGACCTCGGCTCGCGCATCATGGCGGTGGCGGACATCTTCTCGGCCATCACCGAGGACCGGCCATACCGCAAGGGTATGCCGCGGGAGAAGGTCATCGAGGTCCTGCGCGAAAACGCGCAGCGCGAGGCCATTGACGCAGAGCTCGTGGAGCTCTTGATTGCCCACTATGACGAGGTGGACGCGGCGAGAGCGGCCCTGTCCCATGCGGCCGGGCGGCGATACTACGACTCCATGGCCGCGAGAGAATAAAATGACTGAGATGTGAGGCATTTGCCCTGCATCTCAGTCATTTTCAATTTCCACCACAATCACCTTGACGCCCTCGCGCTCGGCGTAGAGGATGGTGTTCATGGTGCCGCCGGGCCTGCCGTCGTAGCAGGCCAGCAGCAGGGAAGAACGGTCCACCATGTAACGGTTGCGGCGCATCATGCAGTCAGGCGTGTAGCCGTACTGCAAAACCGTCACCTTGTCGGCGCTGTCGATGAGACCGTTGTACCGCCGCCTGAGCGCCGCGTTCCAGCGCCCGGGCTGGTCGCCGAAGGGGATCGCCGCCTCCAGCGTCACATCCTCATACTGCGCCTTCAGCTTCAGCACCGCCTCGGCAAAGTACATGTCACAGCCGATAGCCATGCCGCATACAAAGTGCCGGTAGCCCAGCTCATAGATCGCACCAAGCCGCGCATCCAGCTCCGCCTTGAGTTTAACACAGCGCGGGTCGTTTTCGTTCATGCCCCAAGGCAGCTTCTGGGGCCGGTGCCCCGTAAAGCAGCAGCTGTGTTCCCGATCGGCCATGTCCTCACCTCGTTTCGCCCGCCCATTGTACGCCATAAAAAAGCACTTGTCAAAACCAATATCCTGTGCTATACTTAACCTATCTTCAGGGCAGGGTGTAATTCCCGACCGGCGGTACAGTCCGCGAGCCGAAAGGCATGAACCGGTGTGATTCCGGTACCGACAGTAGAGTCTGGATGGAAGAAGATGGCCGCGCGTATACGCGCGGATTCCGCCGTTGCCCGAAGAAGATTCTTCGGGCGATTTTTGTTTTTAAATCAGGATTGGAGGCATCATCATGGAAAATCTGGGATTCGTACTGGCCTGCATCGCCACCGTGGCGGCGCTGTTCATTATTGCGGCACTGTTTGAAAAGTATGTGGTCAAGGAGCGCAAGGCCTTTTCCAACACCCATTACATCACCTATACCGCCATCTTTGCCTGCCTCGCGGGCGTGCTGATGTTCATCGAGATCCCGCTTTTCTTTGCCCCCGCCTTCTATAAGATCGACTTAAGCGAGATCCCAGTCCTCATCTGCACCTTTTACCTCGGTCCCGTGGCGGGTGTAGCGGCGGAGCTCGTGAAGGTCATGGTCAAGCTCCTGCTCAAGGGCACCTCCACCGCCTTCGTGGGCGACTTTGCAAACTTCGCGGTGGGCTGCTCCTTCGTGCTGCCGGCAAGCATGGTATACCACGCAAAGCCCGGCAAGCGCTCGGCGTTAATCGGCATGCTCATCGGCACTCTCGTCATGACCGTCTTCGGCAGCGCCTTCAATGCTGTCTATCTGCTGCCGAAATTCGCGGCTCTCTACGGCATGCCCATGGAGGCCATCATCGGCATGGGGACCAAAATAAACCCCTCCATCACCAGTGTCTCCACTCTCGTTCTCTTCGCCGTGGTGCCCCTCAACCTTCTTAAGGGCGTGGTGGATTCCATTCTGACCTTCCTGCTCTATAAGCGCATTTCCCCCATCCTGCACAAGGGCGACGCGCGCCGTCAGCAGCGCCGCACTGTCAAAGAGTCCGCGTGACCTTCCACAGCCGTCCGGCGCTCAGACCGAAGTTCAATAGCTCCGTTGCATAGATGATCCCAATATACGCCGCCAGCGCGTATCGGGGAAGAAGCTGCCAGGTGAGCAGCAGGCCGAGCAGCGCGTCGGCGATGTTGATGCCCATGCTCCACACCTGCTGCCCCAGGCCTTTCAGACAGCCGTCCACGCTCATGTCCGTGTACATGAAGGGCACCAGCGGTGCGAGGATGCGGATGTAATGCCCCGCGTCCCGGCTGCCGTAGATCAGCATGCCGAGGGGATCCGCGCAGAAAAAGAGGAGCGCGCCGACACCGAGCGAGAACAGCACACTCAGGCGCAGAAGCTCCCCGGCCGTGCGGCGGATGGCTTTGCCGTCATGCTGCACCTGCACGGCGGTGAGCTCGGGCACGATGAGCTCCGCCGCTGCCGCCAGGATGCAGGAAGGGAAAAAGATCACCGGCAGCACCATCCCCTGGATGACCCCGTAGCCCGCGAGGGCGCTGTTGGCGGAAAAGCCCGCCGCCTTGAGTCCCCGCGGCACCAGCAGATGCTGGAGCGTGGTCAGCGCGCTTCTGGCATAGGCCGAGAGGGCCAGCGGCACCGCAATGTGCAGCATGCGCAGCGTGAGCCTGCCGCCCGCGCCCTGATCGCGGTAGTGCCCCCGCCGGTCCAATAGATAAGCCAGCGTCATCAGCGCAAGGCTCAGCACGTCCGCCGCCATCCTGCCGAGGGTGACGGCGGCACAGCTTTTTTCGATGTCTCCCGCCGGGACGCGATTGAGGAAAAACGCCACCAGCGCAATGCCGCTCAATTGCTCAATGAGGTGGATGAGCGTCGGCTTCCACACCCGGCCGCAGGCGGTGAAGTACCCGGATATGGACGAGCACAGGGAGATACACGGCATGCTGAGGGCCGAGATGCGCAGCGAGCGCACCGTGCGCGCGTCCCCGATCCAGAGAAAGCCGATGGGCTCCGAAAGCTCCCACAATATCACCGCTGCCGCGAGACCGAAGAACGCCCCATACCCGAGACAGCGGCCCATCGCCGCGCACACGCCGCCGGGATGTTCAAGCCCCAGCTCCTCGGCTACGAGCCTTGTCGACGCAAAGCGGATGCCGGAGATGGCGAAGGTCGCGCACAGCCCCGTCACCGACAGCACCAGCTGATATAGCCCGATCCCAGCCGGCCCGATCCGCCCCGCCAGCCACACCTGAAAGGCCATGGCGATCCCTTGCATCAAAAGCGAGGACGCCGTGAGCAATGCCGTGTTGTAAACCAGAACGCGCTTCATGTTTCACCCCTTATATATGCTGTCATCAGTCTATGCTCGGGGGAAGCGGCACTTGTCCCGTCGGCACAAAACGCTTGAAAAAGAGAGCCTTCGGTGTTAAACTTTCCGTGAAAGAAAGGGGGACGATCCCATGATCATCACCATCGGAAGACAGCACGGCTCCAACGGCCACGCTGTCGCGGAGACCCTGGCAAAGCGCCTGAACATCCCCTGCTACAGCAAGGAGATCGTCGATCGCACCGCCCGTGACTCCAACTTCAGCTCGGAGGTCATCCGCTCTTACGACGAAAAGCGCATTTCACCCTTCGTCGCGCCCAGCACCCATTTCTTCGGCATGGACGAGGGCTTTCGCCTGAACATGCAGATCGCCTCCGCCCAGTTCGACGCGATCCGCAGCCTGGCAAACGAGGGGGACGC
Source organism: Oscillospiraceae bacterium (assembly GCA_902795045.1). GTDB lineage: Bacteria > Bacillota > Clostridia > Oscillospirales > Oscillospiraceae > Limivicinus. The sequence goes on from CADBJU010000004.1 coordinate 21,806, forward strand.
GGTCTTCGTGGGACGCTGTGCCGACTATGTCCTCCGGGGGCGCGAGGACCTGGTGCGCGTGTTCCTGCTGGCGGACATGCCCTACCGCATCAAAACCGTCATGGAGCGCAAGAACCTCACCCGGGACCAGGCAAAGAAGCTTATCAAAGAGGTGGACAAGGACCGCGCCAGCTACTACCGCTATTACACGGACCAGATCTGGGGTGCGAGCGACTGCTACGACCTGTGCCTGAATGTCGGGCGCGTCGGCATCGAGGGCGCGGCCAAGGTCATTGAGGACTTTATCAACGCCGCGAAATAAATACTTTCAACAGAAAATGCCATTTCGGACAAAATCCGGAATGGCATTTTTCATGCTTTGAGGGGGAAACTAAAGTCAAAAAGGAAAGGAATGTTTCTATGGCAAAACGGATCGGAAAACGAACCCTTGCGCTGGAGCACAAGCCCGGCGTTAAGTCCTTCGCCTCGGTCGTCGGCGGCAAGGAAGGGGCGGGCCCCCTGAAAAAGGGTTTTGACGAGGTGTCTGCAGACTCTTACTTCGGGCAGGAAAGCTGGGAAAAGGCAGAGACCACGATGCTCTCCCGCTGCCTCACCCGCTGCCTGGAGAAGGGGGAAGAACTCAAGCCGGAGTGCATCCTGGGCGGAGACCTTTTAAACCAATGCGTGAGCTCAGCTTTCGCCGTACGGGACCGCACAGCGCCGTATCTGGGCCTCTACGGGGCCTGCTCCACCATGGCGGAGGGGCTGGGCCTCGCGGCGCTGCTCATAGACGGCGGGGGAATTAACAGCGCCCTTGCCTTCACCGGCTCCCACTTCTGCGCCGCCGAGCGTCAGTACCGCTTCCCGCTGGAATACGGCGGCCAGCGCACCCCCACCTCCCAGTGGACGGTCACGGGCGCGGGGGCGGTGCTGCTTGCCCGCGAGAGCGACAGCCTGCGCATCACCCATGTGACGCCCGGTCGGGTGGTGGACGCGGGTATCACGGACGCCAACAACATGGGCGCCGCCATGGCCCCGGCGGCACTCGACACCATTCTCGCCCATTTTGACGACCTGAACCGGAGCTTTGACGACTACGACGCGGTCTTCACCGGCGACCTCGGGGCCATCGGGCACGACATCCTGCAGGATCTTCTGCAGCGCGAGGGCCTGTCGCCGGGCCTGAAGTATATGGACTGCGGGGTGCTGATCTACGACCTGCTGACCCAGGACGTGCACGCGGGCGGCTCGGGCTGCGGGTGCTCGGCGTCGGTGCTGTGCGCCCATATCCTGCCCGCCATGGAGCGCGGGGTGTGGCGGCGGGTGCTCTTTGCCGGGACCGGGGCGCTCATGTCCCCGCTCACCTGCCAGCAGGGGGAGAGCATCCCCGGCGTCTGCCATGCTGTGACCATCGAGAGGAGGGAAGGGGCGTGACCATACTGATGCCGTATATCCGGGCCTTTGCCGTCGGAGGGCTCTTGTGTCTGATCGGCCAGGTGCTCATTGACTACACGCGCCTTACCCCGGCCCGCATCCTCACAAGCTACGTCGTGGCGGGGGTGATCCTTGGGGCGCTGGGCCTCTACGAGCCCTTTGCCCGGTGGGCCGGAGCCGGGGCGACGGTGCCGCTGACCGGCTTCGGATACGCCATTGCCAGAGGCATACGCGAGGCGGTGGGGGAGAGGGGCCTTATGGGCATTTTCTCCGGCGGCTTCACAGCGGCCTCCGCGGGCCTCGGCGCGGCGGTCATCGCGGGGCTTGCGGTGTCGCTGCTGTGCAGGCCCAAGGACAAGGACCAATAAAACAGACGCTGTACCAAACCGTGTCATCCTGAGCGAAGCGAAGGATCTTTCCCGTAAGCCTGCAAAAGCGCCGGAAAGAAAGATCCTTCTCTTACGCGCAGGATGACATTCTTTTTATGCAAAACGTGTTCACAATTCTATCCAATTGCACCATTGATTTTATCGGCGAAGGGGCGTATAATAAGACGGAATATGTAAACCGATTTCTTGCCCGACAAGGAGAGAAGGATATGGACCAACAGCTTTACCGCCAAAAGAGCATCGACCGCATTTCTTCGCCCGAGCAGCTTAACGACTATCTGCGCGTCACCAACGTCTCCGTGTGGGTGATCCTCGCGGCAGTGATCCTGCTGCTGGCAGGCCTTCTGGTCTGGAGTTCCGTCGCCACTATCGAGAGCTATACCGAGGGTTCAGCTCAGGTACAGAACGGGGTCATGACCATCCGCTTCCACGATCAGCAGCTTACCGACAAAGTGGAAAAGGGCATGCCGGTGCGCGCCGGGGACACGGAGACCGTGATCTCCAGCATCGGCCGCGATGATAAGGGCCTTCTCATCGCCACCGCCAACACCACCCTCACCGACGGCGTCTATCCCGTGCGCGTCAGCTACAAGCAGACACAGGTGCTGGACCTGCTGTTTAACTGAGGAGATCTCCAATGGCAGAAAAGAAGATCAAACAGCCGGTGACCAAAGGCCGTGCCAAGGTCCCGGTCGTCATGCAGATGGAGGCGCTGGAATGCGGCGCGGCCTCGCTTGCCATGGTCATGGCCTACTATGACAAATGGGTGCCGCTGGAGCAGGTGCGCCTTGACTGCGGCGTGAGCCGTGACGGCTCCAACGCGCGCAACATCCTCATCGCCGCGCGCAGCTACGGCTTCGAGGCCCAGGGCTACCGCTGCGAGGTGGCGGCCCTGAAGGAAGAGATGAGCTTCCCCTGTATCATCCACTGGAACTTCAACCACTTCGTGGTGCTCGACGGCTTCGGGAGCAGCTGCGCCTATCTTAACGACCCCGCCCGCGGCGAGGTCAAGGTGCCGATGGAGGAGTTTGACACCGCCTTTACCGGCATCGTGCTCCAGATCACCCCCGGCCCGGACTTTCAGCCCGGCGGCAAGCCCAAGAGCACGCTGGAATTTGCCCGCAAGCGCCTCAAGGGCGCGGGGGCGGCGGTGGCCTTCGTGCTGCTGGCAAGCGTCATCAGCTACCTCTTCGGCATCATCAACCCCATCTTCTCCCGCTTCTTCATGGACAGGCTTTTGACCGGGGAAAACCGGGAGCTGCTGATGCCCTTCATCCTGCTCATGTCCGTGACGGGCATTGCGCAGATCGTGGTCGCCTGGGTGCAGGCGGTCTACTCTCGCAAGATCGACGGCAAGATGAGCATCGTCGGCAGCAGCGAGTACATGTGGAAGGTCCTGCGCATGCCGATGGAGTTTTTCTCCCAGCGCATGGCGGGCGATATCCTCCAGCGCCAGAGCACCAACGCCTCCATTTCCGCGACGCTTGTCAATACCCTCACGCCTCTGGCCCTCAACGCTGTCATGATGGTGTTCTACCTTTTCGTCATGCTCAAGATGAGCCCGCTGCTGACCCTGGTCGGCATCGTGACGATCGTTCTGAACCTGCTGGTGTCGCGCATCATCTCCAAAAAGCGCGTGAACATCACCCGCGTGCAGATGCGCGACGCGGGCAAGCTCGCCGCCGCCACGGTTTCCGGCATCCAGATGGTGGAGACCATCAAGTCCAGCGGCGCCGAGAACGGCTACTTCCAGAAATGGGCGGGCTACCAGGCCTCGGTCAACACTCAGAAGGTAAAATTCGCCAAGATCAACCAGTACTTAGGCATCATCCCCTCCACCCTTTCCATGATCGCAAACTCCGCCGTGACCGTGATCGGCGTTGGCCTTGCGATGCGCGGGGCGTTCACCCTCGGCGCGATCATGAGCTTCCAGGGCTTCCTGAGCGCCTTCATGTCGCCTGCCATGACCCTCGTCTCCGCCGGACAGACCATCCAGGAGATGCGCACGGACATGGAGCGCGTGGAGGACGTGATGCAGTATCCCGTCGACCCGAGCTTTACCGACACCCCTCTGGAGGAGGATGCGGACTACTCCAAGCTCGGCGGCGAGGTGGAGCTCAAGGACGTGTGCTTCGGCTATTCGAGACTCGGCAAGCCTCTGATCGAGAACTTCTCCATGCACATGAAGCCCGGCAGCCGCGTCGCCTTCGTCGGCACCTCCGGCTGCGGCAAGTCCACCCTCTCCAAGCTCATTTCCGGACTCTATCAGCCCTGGAGCGGCGAGATCCTCTTTGACGGCAGACCCATCAACACCATCGACCGCAGCGTCTTCACCGGGTCGGTCGCGGTCGTGGACCAGGACATCACCCTCTTTGAGGACACCATCGCCAACAATATCAAGATGTGGGACAACTCCATCGAGGACTTCGAGATGATCCTCGCCGCCCGCGACGCCCAGATCTATGACGACATCATGGCCCGCGACGGCGGCTTCTACGGCATGCTCACCGAGGGCGGCAAGGACCTGTCCGGCGGGCAGCGCCAGCGTATCGAGATCGCCCGGGTCCTTGCCCAGGACCCCTCCATCATCATCATGGACGAGGCGACCTCCGCCCTCGACGCCAAGACCGAGTACGAGCTGGTCAAGGCAGTCAAGGACCGCGGCATCACCTGCATCGTGATCGCCCACCGCCTCTCCACCATCCGCGACTGTGACGAGATCATCGTCCTCGACCACGGCAAGGTGGTCGAGCGCGGCACCCACGACGAGCTCTACGCCAAAGGCGGCTATTACACCGAGCTCATATCCAGCGACTGAGGAGGTGGCATGAATGGGATGGTTTGACGAACAGATCCGACAGCGCAAACAAAACGATCAGGACGTTTTTGAAGAGTCCATCTTCCGCATGGCCTCCGTCGTGCTGGGCAAGAGCCAGGCTGGCGCGCTGGATGACAGGCGCATTGTCACCAAGGCCGCCATTGACGATATCCTGAAATATTACCACTATAAGCCCGTGGACATCCCCGCCTCCGTCGACGACGCGGATGAGGCGCTGGAGTACTGCCTGCGCCCCCACGGCATCATGCGCCGCAACGTGAAGCTGGAGGAGGGCTGGTACAAGGACGCCTACGGCCCTATGATCGCCTTCCGCAAGGAGGACGGTCTGCCGGTGGCCCTGATCCCGCTGCCGGTGAGCGGCTACCGCTTCAAGGACGAAAACGGCGAGAAGAAAATTCTCAGCAAATCCACCGCCGCCCAGTTTCAGCAGGAGGCCATCTGCTTCTACCGGCCCCTGCCGCTCAAAGCGCTGGGCATTCCCGATCTCATCCGCTATCTCACGGACTGCCTGGACATCGGCGACTGGGCCGCGCTCATCGGCATGACGTTCCTGGTCACGGCCTTCGGCATGGTCATTACGCCCATCAACCGCGTGCTCACGGATTTCGTGCTGAAAAGCGGCAACCTGAATCTTCTGGCCGGCACGGCGATCTTCCTGCTCACAGCCATCATCTCCAGCCAGCTCATCTCCACCGTGCGTGAGCTGATGATGAACCGCATCGAGATCAAGACCTCCCTCTCGGTGGAGGCGGCGATCATGATGCGCATCATGAACCTGCCCGCAAACTTCTTCCGCAAGTACTCCTCGGGCGAGCTTTCCAGCCGCTCGGGCGCGGTGAACCAGCTTTGCACTCTGCTGCTGGGCAGCGTCTTCTCCACGGGTCTCACCTCGCTTACAAGTCTTCTGTACATCACGCAGATCTTTAAGTATGCCCCCGCGCTGGTGACGCCCTCCATCATCATCATCCTCGCGAGCCTCGCGGTGAGCATCACGGCCTCCATCATGCAGATCCGCGTCAGCCGCCAGATCATGGAGCTGAGCGCCAAGTCCAGCGGCATCAGCTACGCCCTCATTTCGGGTGTGCAGAAGGTGAAGCTCGCCGGCGCCGAGAAGCGCGCCTTCGCCCGCTGGGCGGACGCCTACTCCGCCGCCGCGCGCTATACCTACAACCCGCCGGTCTTCCTGATCGTCAACGGCGTCATCTCCACCGCCATCGCCCTCGTCGGCAACATCATCATCTACTCCATCGCCGTCGAGACCCGTGTCAGTCCCTCGGAATTCATCGCCTTCAACTCCGCCTACGGCATGGTCTCCGGCGCGTTCAGTGCCCTGACGAGCGTGGCGCTGTCCATCGCGCAGATCAAGCCCATCCTCGAAATGGCCGAGCCCATTTTGAAGACCGAGCCGGAATCGAGCGAGAACAAGGAGATGGTCACCTCCCTCAAGGGCAGCATCGAGCTTTCCAACGTCTACTTCCGCTATACCGACACCATGCCCTACGTGGTGGACGGCATGAGCCTCAAGATCAAATCCGGGGAGTACATCGCCCTTGTGGGCCGCACCGGCTGCGGCAAGTCCACCCTGGTGCGCCTGCTGCTGGGCTTTGAGACCCCGGAGAGAGGGGCCATCTACTACGACGGCAAGGACATGTCCAAGCTGGATCTGCGATCCCTGCGCCGCCGCATCGGCACCGTCACGCAGGACGGCAGCCTCTTCCAGGGGGACATCTACTCGAACATCGTCATCTCCGCACCGAACCTCTCGCTGCAGGAGGCGTGGGAGGCCGCGGAAATGGCGGGCATCGCCGATGATATCCGTGCCATGCCCATGGGCATGCAGACCATCATCTCCGAGGGTCAGGGCGGCATTTCCGGCGGACAGAAGCAGCGCCTCATGATCGCGCGCGCCGTAGCCCCGAAGCCGAAGATCCTCATCTTCGACGAGGCCACCTCCGCTCTGGATAACCGCACGCAAAAGCAGGTGTCGGACGCGCTGGACAAGCTCAAGTGCACCCGCATTGTCATTGCCCACCGCCTTTCCACCATCAAGAACTGCGACCGCATCCTGGTTCTGGACAAGGGCAGGATCCTCGAGGACGGTACATACGACGAGCTGATCGCAAAGAACGGCTATTTTGCCGAGCTGGTCGCGCGCCAGCGCATTGATGTTCCGGCGGAGGCAGTTGCCAAGTAAGGCCGATTAACTACCTTTTCATAATCGGAATACTGGAAGAAAGGAGAAAGCGTCATGATCCTGACATTCATCAAGAACCTGATCGCCGACCGGGTCAAGAAGGCCTGGGAGGAGCAGACCTACGAGGAGAACATTACCCTCGGCATTATCGGAAAGCTTCTCAACCCGGAAAACCTCAAGCGACTCGGCATCATCGCGATCGTCGGCGTGGTGATCTTCACGCTCATCAAGCGCTGGAGCGAGATCCACACCTACCGCTCTGCCATTGCGGCAGAGATGAAAAAGCAGCTTGAGCCCGTGACGGAAAAGCTCGATGAGCTCCAGGAGCAGAACGAGGAGCTTCGCAGACAGAACGAGCAGATCCAGGAACAGCTCGCATACAAATGATATGATAAATAATACCCCGGCGAAAGCCGGGGTATTATTCTGCATTGCGGCAGCGCATTACCCGCTGTCCGGGGTGGGGCATAAGCTTTCAGGGGAAATATAGCCCCAAAAACAGTTGAGCAACTCCTACGCTTTGTGGTATACTACCAAATAACCCAAGACAAATTCTGAGGGGAGTGGTGCATACATGTCATATAAAAAAATCCTGCTGATCGCCCAGTCGCTGCTGTGCGCGGCGCTGGTCGTGATGCTGGCTGTCTCGGCGGTGGGGATCTACCGCACCGGGATCGCCGAGAAGCAGGCCGACCCGCTGGCCTGGGTCTATACCCGCGAGAAGGCCGCCGCGGCTCTCAAGACCGCGCTGCCGGTATTCCTGCTGGCGGCGGGCGTGACGGTTGCCTGCGCGGTGCTGAACGTCCGGGATGAAAACGAAAACAAGCCCGTCAAGGATATCGAGCTCAACCGCGACCTCATGCTCTCTCGTGTCGCGCAGCCGAGTGAGGCTATGAAAAAGGAGCAGGCCCTGCAGAAAAAGCTCCTGTACGGCGGCTGGGGCGGCTTTGCGCTGTGCATGGTGCCGGTGGTACTGTACATGGCAAACGGCGCGCATTTTCCGAACGACGATCTGGAGCAGGTGATGGGGGCGCTGGCCATCCATGTCTTCCCCTGGATCATCCTGGGCCTTGCCTGCCTGATGGTGTCCGCCGTTTTGCAGGGCAAGAGCATCGAGCAGGAGTACGACGCCATCATGGCGCGCATCAAGGAAGAGAAGGCGGCCGGGATCAAGGCCGAACCGAAGGCGGAAGAGCCCGCACGGAATGTGAACGCGCTGCGCTGGGTAATCCTCGCGATCGCGGCGGCGTTCATCATCATCGGCATCCGCAACGGCAGCATGGCGGCGGTCGTCAACAAGGCGATCAGAATTTGTACGGAGTGTGTTGGCCTTGGATAATGTGAAAACCTCCTGGTGGGAATCCCACCGCCCGTCCAAGAGACGGCTCGTGCAGCTCTACTGCGCGCTTTTATACAACGCCCATGTCAAGGGCTTTCTGGAGGGCGAGATCTACAAAAGCAAGTCCCCCACCACCAAGGGCATCTGCGTGCCGGGCTTCAACTGCTATTCCTGCCCCGGCGCAATAGGCGCCTGCCCGTTGGGCTCGCTGCAAAACGCCATCGGCACCACGGACAAGCAGATCGGCTTTTATGTCTTCGGCATTCTCATGCTCTACGGCCTCATGCTGGGCCGCACCATCTGCGGCTGGCTGTGTCCGCTGGGGCTGATCCAGGAGCTGCTCAACAAGCTGCCCACGCCGAAGCTCAAAAAGAACCGCGTCACGCGGGCGCTTTCGTGGCTCAAATACGTGATCCTCGGCGTCTTCGTCATCGGCATCACCGCCTGGTACGGCATCGCCCACGGCGTGGCCCTGCCCGCCTTCTGCAAGTACATATGCCCGGCGGGCACCTTTGAGGGCGCAATGTTCCTGCTGGCCAATCCTGCCAACGCCGGGGACTTCAGCATGCTGAACATCCTCTTTACCCGCAAGTTCGTCATCATGCTCATCATCGGCCTTGCCTGCGTGTTCTGCTACCGCTCCTTCTGCCGCTTCCTCTGTCCCCTCGGCGCGATCTACGGCCTGTTCAGCAAGGTCGCCGTCGTGGGCGTGAAGGTGGACGCGTCGCGCTGCAACCACTGCGGCTCCTGCGTCCGCAGCTGCGGAATGGACGTGCGCCATGTGGGCGACCATGAGTGCATCCACTGTGCCAAGTGCATGGACGTGTGCAATCAGAAGGCCATCAGTCTCAAGGCGGGCACCTTCACCCTCAAGGCCCCGGCGGGCGGCTGCGCCGACGACAAGCCCGACAGCGAGGCAAAGCGCCAAAAGTTCGGGAAGATCGCCTGGGGCGCTGCTCTCGCGGTATTGTGCTTTGCGCTGGCCTGGTATAACTTCCTCGATCCGAACATCAAAAAGAAGAGCGCCGAACCCGCCGAGCCTGTCCAGGTAGCACAGACGGAGGCAACGGCGCAGGACTGGTCAAGCGACGCGCCGCTCGGCTGCGAGGTGGGCAATCTGCTGCCCGACTTCACCATCACCTGCCTTGACGGGAGCGAGTTCCACCTTGCCGAAACTCGCGGCAAGCCGGTGTTTATCAATCTCTGGGCGACCTACTGCGGCCCCTGCGTGAAGGAGCTGCCGCATTTCAGCGAGCTTTACAAGGCCCACGAAGACGACATCGCCATGCTGGCTCTGCACTCGGATATTGTTGCCGACGATCCGCAGGAGTACCTGGATGAGTTCGGCAAGGACTGGGTCATGCCCTTTGCGGGGCGAGGTCATCTACAACCAGCGCGGCTCTGTGACGCCGGAGATGCTCGCGACTCTGTATGAGCAGGCGTCCGCAGGCGCCGAGGCCGCCCCCATCGCGGAGTTTACAAGCGACGCGCCCATCGGCTGCGAGGTGGGCAATCAGCTGCCCGACTTCACCATCACCTGCCTTGACGGGAGCGAGTTCCACCTTGCCGAAACTCGCGGCAAGCCGGTGTTTATCAATCTTTGGGCGACCTACTGCGGCCCCTGCGTGAAGGAGCTGCCGCATTTCAGCGAGCTTTACAAGGCGCATGAGGACGACATCGCCATGCTGGCTCTGCACTCGGATATTGTTGCCGACGATCCGCAGGAGTACCTGGATGAGTTCGGCAAGGACTGGGTCATGCCCTTTGCGACCGGAAGGGCGAGGTCATCTACAACCAGCGCGGCAGCGTGACGCCCGAGATGCTGGCAACCCTCTACGAGCAGGCATCAGCGAAGTAATCCATAAAAAATAATGCGCTCATCCCGTGTGAGATGAGCGCATTATTTTTGCATTTGAATTATTTCCCGGAATAAAACTCGGTCGTTGTGGGATTGGCCTGAATCAGGACGGAGCTCTGGCGGAAGGTCTCGACCAGCTCGTCCGCCGCTGCGTGAACGGCTTCTTCATTCGTATCGCTCAGATAGATCACCAGCGTGTATTCCTGGTAGAGCGTGTCGCCGTCGAGCCAGCCGCCGTTTGCCTCCTGCATGGTGTAGCCGCCGAAGTGGCGCACAAGGATCTCCCTGGCCTTCTCCTGGGCTTCGGCCTGGGTGAAGACGGGCTTGTTGGTGTCTTTGTCGTTGGTGCCGAGATAGAGGACGTACTGGATGCTGCTGTCACTCTCAGACTCTGCGGGGGCAGCAGGCTCGGCGGGAGTACGGTCCTCGGCCAGGTCGTTCAGCCAGTTGAAGGCGCCGGTCTTGACCACCTTGTCGCCGTAGATGGTGCGGAAATCGTCGCGCATGGAGATCACCTGGAAGCCTGAGTCCGCCCACTTGGTTTTCAGGCTCTCGGTCTTTTCGGGATTGCCGTAATCCCGCACATCGTCGTCCGCCACCAGCATGAAGGCCGCGCTGCGGTAGGGGTTGTTGCTGATGGTGTACATGTGCATGCTCACGTCGCCGCTGGAGTTGCCGAAGGAGAGCACAGGCTTGCGGCCGATCTCCTTGACGATCTGAGTGACCTTGTTCATCTTGAGGTTTTTGATGAGCAGCTGATCGGTGCGGATCACGTCGTCCCCGGCCTTGAACACATACTCCAGACCATCCTCGCCGTGCTGGCCGGTGGCCTCGAGCGCAACGTCCATGCCGATGATGCGCTCATAGGGGATGTCGAGCATGCCCTCAATGAAGGTGCGGCAGATGAAGCGGTCGCTGCCGGAGCAGATGTAGCACTGAAAGCCGTTGTCCTCCAGATAGTCCACGACCTCGATCATCGGGGTATAGAAGCAGGTGGCATAGGTCATGCCCTCGAAGCCGTCCACATTGCGCACCAGGCACCCGGTCACAAAGTCCGCAAACTCCTTGAGCGTGAGCCCCGCATAGGCCCTGGCCGCGTGGGTTGCATGGAGCATATCCATATGATCGGGGAAGGACTTATCGATCGCGTGGTCGCGCAGCATGCGCCCAAACTCCAGCATCTCGGCGTCAGGCGTGTAGCCGGGGTCCTTCAGGATGCGCCAGGCCAGCAGATAATATTCCAGATACGTCGGACAGAGCTCGGCACAGAGGGTGCCGTCCATGTCGAAGACCGCGATGCGGTCGGCGGGCGGGATGTAGTCCGGCGAGGCTTCATTCGTCACGGCCTCCACATAGTCGATCAGCGCGCCCAGCGCGGGGGCGCCGTCGTTCCAGTCCGCAAAAACTTCCTCGGTCGTGCAGCCGTCGTCCGCGAAGGCCGTGCCGAAGGAGCACAGGCTCAGCGCAATGGCGAGGACCAGACAGAGTGCGAGCAGCTTTTTCATGGTCATTCTCCTTAACAAAATATGTGCCGCGCCTGAGCCCGGCGGATCAAAAGCAGAAAAATCATAACATAGACATCGGGGAAAGTCAATTTTCCTGTTTGCCGCCGGATATCAATAAAACATTTGCTTTGTCGGGATAAAGCTGTTATACTGATTTCATACAACACAATATAAGAAAGGACATTAACCATGAAAAAAATCATTGCCATGCTTCTCGTTCTTGTCATGCTGCTGGCGCTGTCCGCGACGGCCCTGGCTGACGAAGCGCCCGCAGAGGGTGAGACCGCCGGTTCCAAGACTCTCAGCTTTATCTCCGCCTGGAGAGGGATCACAGCGGCCGAGCTCAACGGCGCCTTCTACAAGATCGGTGACCTTGAAATGGACGTGTGGCTCCCCGATGTGCTGACTGCGCAGACGGACAAGCCCGACGACGCCTATTTCCTGTATGCCGACAGCACCGGCAACGCCACCATCAAAGCCCACATTGTCGACCTTGACGGCGCCAAGACGCTGGAAGAGGTGGAGAAGAACGTTGTCGATTCCGGCTGCCAGAGCGACGGCATCTACTGGATCAACGGCTTTGACGCGCTGGTCTTCGAGAACAAGTCCAACGACAGCATCAATGCCGTCATCCTCATCACCGATGAAGACGCCGGTGTGGAGTTCGTCTTCTCCGGCGTGTCGAATCAGGACATGTACTCCCTCAGCTCCCTTGTCCTGGCCACCATCCAGCATCATACCCTCGATATTGAAGATGTTGCCCTGATGATGGACGCCGACCAGCAGAACGTCTGGGGTCCCAACCATCATGTCTTCTACGGCAAGATCCAGGACTCCGACAAGTCCGGCATCACGGTCAACATGTGGGATGAGGGCATCGATGCCGAGAGCATCAAGAGCGTCAACAACTGGGACGCCCTCAGACAGGACAAGATCGACCTGTACAAGCTCTACAGCAATGTCCTGGAGAATTTCCACATGGATGATGACATCGTGCTGACCATGCACTTTTGCGATGCCAAGGAAGAGACCAGCTTCCTGACCATAGAGGACGGCGAGATCACCTACGACGTATTCGCCTGATCCTCTTCACAGAAGCAAACAGAAGTACCCATAGCAGAGGCAGCATTGCCCGCTATGGGTACTTTTTTGCACGCCCGGCGAGCGCACGTTCTAAACCGGGACCGCCCGGCAGCGGGACGGTCATAGCCAAAGCAAAGGGCGTCTGTTGTGAGGCGGAACCTGAAGAAGGACGGCGGCAAAGCTCAGGCCCGACGAACAGAAATCATGTAAGGCCACATACAAGTGTGAGAATAGCCGCACGGGATCGTTTGTGGCAGACTTGGCGGGGATCAGAGGGAAAGAATGTGTGAGTATCCGGGGAGGTCTCACCGGCGGCATGAAGTAGACGACATTCAAAATTTTGAGCTGCAGTCACGTTTCGTGCTGCTCCAGATATACGGCCAGCATGCGGGCCAGGAAGAAGGCGGCGGCGCACTCGCTCTCCTGCCAGATGTGCATGGTGCGCACCTCGGGACAAAAGGCCAGATACCCGAACGCCCGTCCGGGACGCGCTGCCTGGGTCAGCATCACGGATTCAAAATGCATGCTGCTCAGCGCCTTCGTGAGCGCGGGGCAGGACTGCTCCAGTTCTTCAAAGGTGTGGCAGGCGTAGAGACCGTTTCGCATCAGCGCCTCCGGCGACTCAACATGCCCGAGTATGCCGCTTTCGGGGTCAATGAGGCGCATGTCGCTGTCGATCAGAAACAGCCGCTGCATGCGCATGTTGTCCTGGACAGAGACAAAGGCGAGGCGCAGCTTTTCCGAAACGTCCCTGCCCCGGTCAAAGCCCTCAGCCATGCGGGCAAAAGTATCGTAGAGGCTGCGCTGGGCAAGCTTCGGGATCTCCAGGTGGGCGTGCTTTTCGGGCACATAGATGATAAAACAGTTGCGACCCTTGGACTTGCCGCGGTAGAGTGTTTTGTCCGACAGGGCAAAGAGCCCGTCAAAGCTGTCGGCGTCCTTGGGATAGATTGCGCACCCGACTGTGGCGGTGGAAAAAATGACCTTGCCCGCCACGCGCAGATTTTTGCGGAAGACACCGCCCTCGGCGTACATCGCATCCAGAAAGTCATGCATCCCGTCATAATCGGTGCTGCCAAAGTAGACGATCAGGAACTCATCACCGCCGAAGCGCCCGGCCACACCGTCCTCTCCCACAAAACGGGTGAGATCCGCAGCCACACTTTCGAGCATCGCGTCCCCGGTGCGGTGACCGTAATTGTCGTTGATGCTCTTGAAGTTGTCAAGATCGATGATGATGAGGGAAAAAGGGGTCTCGTCATGGATGAGAGATTGAATAAAGCGGAGTATGTAGGAGCGCGCAACCAGCCCGGTCAGCGCATCGTGCATGACATTGAGCGGTACGGTTTGCAGAACATCCCGGAAAAACGGGTAACGCGACAGATAATCTGCTGAATACACGGGCGGCGCCTCCCTTCCTGCTTGATCGGTATTATTGTAACAAACAATAAGAAGGATTGCAACAAGCTGAAGAAGAAAAAATTCAGGAAATCGCATGCTCCCGCTTGAAGCGGCGGATGACAACAAGGGCGGTGACACCGGCGGCGACCGCGACGGAGATGTTGCTGACCATCATGACGATGCCGACACTGGCTTCGCCAAGACTGGTGCAGTGCTGCAAAAACCAGAAGACCGGGATGCGGAACACAAATACGCGGGCAAAGTTCAAAACCAGCGTGAGCTTCGTCTGCCCCAGTCCGTACAACAGCGCCATCACCGCCGCGTTGAAGCCCAGCGGGACCGCGCCCAGTGCCTCATAGCGGTAGACCAGGGCGATCATACGGCGAAAGTCATCGCTCCCGCCGTCAAACAGGCCGGACAGGAAGTGCAGCTGCCACAGCTCCAGCCCCGAGATCAGTGCGCCGAGCAGCATGTTGATCACGGCAGTTGCGTAGAAGGCATCCAGCATACGCCGGTATTTGCCCGCGCCGTAGTTCTGACTGATGATGGCGGAGCTGCCCTGCTGGTAGCCGTTCTGGGGGTTGGTGGTGATGGCACCCAGATTGTTCGACACGCCCATCGCGCCTACCATCAGCGCTCCGTAGACCGTACACATGGAATTGACGATGGTCTTGCCGAAGGCAAACAGCGCCTTCTCCGCGATCACCGGCACGGATTGCCGGACCATCGGCTCCAGGACGCGGCGCTCACGGAAGCTGACCGCCTTCGGGGAGAAGCTGAAGGCACTGTCCCCGATGAGACTGAAGTGCACGGCAAAGGCAAACATGGTCAGCTCTGACAAAAGCGAGGCTACCGCGATCATGACAAGCCCGCTTTCCAGCACATAGACGAACAGCGCCGTCAGGGAGAGCTTGACGACGATGACGGCGATGTTCAGCAGGAAGATCCGCCGGGCATTGCCGCGGGCGCGCTCTACTGCGATGTAGACCTCATTGAGGAAATTCACCACCATGACAAAAAGCTGCACGATAAAGTACTGCCGCCCCACGGTGATCAGCTCCGCAGGTGTCCCGGCCAGGCGCAGAAAGCCGCCGGTGAAGGGGAGGATCACCGCCAGCATCAGAAGGCCGACGCTGAGGCTCGTGGCGTAGAGCGTACTGACGCGCTTTCGCACCAGCAGAAAGTCCCCCTCGCCGTAGGCGCGGCTGATCTGGATCCCGGCGCCGACGGCAAGACCGCCGCCCACCGAGGACAGCATCAGTCTGAGCTGCGACAGATAGGCTACAGCCGAAACGGATTCCTTGCTGATGTGCGAGGCCATCAGCGTGTCCAAAATCGTAAAGAGGGCCGCAAGCCCCTGGTACAGGGCCAGCGGCGTACCCACATAGAGCACGACCTTCCACATGGGCGCGTTCAGGCTCATGTCGAGAAAGCGCCTGTCACGGCTGCTCAGCTCTGCTTTGACTGCCATGTCCCCACTCCGTTCAGCGCGTCTTCCGGTATTCCCGGGGCGTCATATTGTATTTCTTTTTAAAAACGTCCTTGAAGTAGTTGCTGTCGGAAAAACCGTTTCTGAGGGCAATGTCCGTGACGCTGTCGTCGGTGGTCAGAAGTTCAAAGGCGGCGTTGCGAAGGCGGATGAAGACCAGGTAATCGTGCACGCCGATCCCGGCCGCCTCACGGAATTTGCGGCTGAGGTAATTGGGACTGAAGCCCGCCGCGGCGGCGATGTCGCCGGAGCTGATGGGCTGGCGGAAATGCTCATTGATGAAGCGGGCGGCCTGGAGGACCTGCCTGTCGGTGGTATGGATGCTGGCGGGACTCTCCGCAAGATACACGCACACCCGGCTGCACTGCAGCAGCAGCTCCCGCAGCCGCAGCCTGAGCATCAGGGGCGAGCGCTCGTCAAAGCTTTCCTCCTCGGCGGACATGCGGGCAATGAGTCCGGCAAACTCCCGCCGGTGGGCGGAGGGCGCCTGGAAGACGCACAGCTGGGAGAAAAAGTCCTTTTCACCCGGCAGGAAGGACAGCAGCTCCGTTCCCAGATCTTCGTATCGGAAGTAGATCCCGCAGCGCAGACAGGAGCCGAAGAGATAGCGCGTGTAGTGGAACATGTGGGGCGGGATCAGCAGAAAATCCCCGTCATGCAGATCATACATCGTGTCCTCAATAAAGAAGCGGCAGGAGCCGTGCTCGATGTATGACAGCTCATAATAGGGGTGACAGTGATGCGAACCCATCAGATAGCCCGCGTCCCTGATGCGCCGGTCCACGTGAACACGGGTGATCTCACCGGTGCTTGTGCGAATTTCGTTTTTCATCTTCTGCCTCCGTGTTCCTGCTCCGGTCAGTTCAATCCAAACGCAAAACCGGGGGAAAGCTTCCCGCCGGGGTATAGACTGTACTGTTGGAAAAACTGTAAAAAACTTAAAACTGTCGTGAATTATCTGTAGTAGTTGCAGCTTAAAAATTGTAAAATATACAAAAAAGAACGGACTGTAGTTGACATAAAATTATAACAAAATGACGAAAGATTTCCCAGAATATGCAAGGGGAGAGACTGAAACATGCAGCTTGGTATTCGTCTCCACGATGTGAACGCGTCGCTGCCGGAATCGGAGCAGACGCTTGAGAAGCGCGCGCAGAAGGCACGGGAGGAGGGCTTTTCCTGTGTGCATCTGGCGCTTTCCAAATGCATTCCCGGCTTCACGTTCGATAACGCTGCCCTGACCGAAGGGCTGGCGGCCCATGTGCACCGTGTGTTTCAGCGCGAACAGCTGGATGTGGCGGTGCTGGGCTGTTATCTGAACCTGGCCCACCCGGACCCGCAGAAGGTGAAGGAGTTTCAGACCCGCTATTTCGGGAGCCTGCGCGTCGCCTCCCAGGCCGGGATCGGCATGGTCGGCACGGAGACCGGTGCGCCCAACGCCGCCTATAAGCTTGACGCCAATACTCACAGCGCCGAGGCTCTGCGCACCTTCATGTGGAATCTGGAGCCGGTAGTTGAGTGCGCCGAAAAATTCGGCGCCATCATCGCCATCGAGCCGGTCTGGAACCACATCGTCTACGACGCAGACCGGGCGCTGATTGTGCTGCGCGGGATGAAAAGCCCCAATCTGCGCGTCATCTTTGACCCGGTGAACCTGTTGGCCATGGAGAATCTGGATCGACGGGAGCAGGTGCTGGGCGAAGCGATGGACATCCTTTGCGATGATATCGCCATGGTGCATCTCAAGGACTATGTGCGCTCCGACGGCAAGCTTGTCAGCGTCGCCGCCGGAACGGGCGAGATGGATTATACGGAGATCATGCGCTTTTTAAAGGCCAGAAAACCCTTTATCCAGGCGAGCCTGGAGAATACGAACAACGACAACGCCGTGCAGGCGAGGGAGTTTTTGGAAAACGCCTACGCCTCCGTCTGACGGTTGCACCAGCTGACGCGGCCCGGGACCGCCGGGGCTTCAAAGAACCGGGCTGTTTTGTCGCGCCCGCTGTCCCGCCATGGATCAAAGCCCTCAGCGCGGATGTGCCGTCCATAGCGGCAGTCCTCAAAGCGGCACAGGCCGTAATCCCGCCAGGGCCGCGCGAGAAAGATCGTCCCGTCCGCCACGCCCTCTTCCCGTGTAAAGTCACAGCGGCGGAAAGTGAAGCCCTCCGCCTGGGAGAGGGAATGAGCGGGAGCTGCCACATACCCGTGATCGCGCCCGTCTGTGACGTTAACGATCTCACAGTCCTCAAAGAGCGCGGCACCGCAGCCGAAGATGAAATCGACCGAGCCCTCGATCCGGCAGCGCCGGAAGCTCTGGGAGAGCAGGCGGTCAACGCGCAGCTCGTCTGGCAGAAAGCCGTCGTAGCGCTCGATGAGATCCGGCGGCAGCGGCCCGAGAAACAGCGTGTCCTGCGTGGAGCGGAGCGTGCAGTCGGTCATCGAAAAACGGTCCCCGTAAACACTCAGCGCTACCTCCTGGCCCTTGATGACGGGGTCCAGCGCGTCGTTAAAGACGGAGAGATTTCGCATCTCGACATCGTCGGCGCACACCGCCAGTGTCCAGGTGCGGAAGGTGTTGTACTCGCGTCCCTGACTGTCAAGCTTTTTGGCGTAATCGCCCCAGAGCAGCACGGTATTTTCCGCACCCTCACCCTCAAGCCGGAGGCCCGGCGTTCTGAGCATGAGCTTCTGCCGGTACACCCCTGCCTCAAAACAGATGCGGGATCCGGGCTCCGCACGGTCAAGTACAGCCTGCACGTCGTCCCCGGGACGGACAAGATATTCTCTCATAGGGATGGCTCCTACTATTATAATTATATTGCCGACTTTCAAAAATCGGGTCGTGCCGATTATAGCACGCAAAAATTTGACGGCAACGAGTTTTGAAAAACGCCCCCGTTTTAACCATACAACAACTCCCGTTTAGACATGTCGAAGGCGGAGAAAAACTGTTAAAATGACTTCGAATTATCGAATCGGCTCTATCTAATACGGAAAAAACAAACTACAGGATACAGATGACATGAAGCGTCAGTTCAGCTTTCAACAATATCGCGCCATCGATCTTGCCATGTTTGCGGCGCTTCTGTGCATTACGGAGTCCATGATCGTGAAGGCCGCGACCTGGTGGTTTCCCGACCAGCTTTATACCGTGTCCGTCGTCGGGGCGGTCACGGCCATTGTGCTCATGCGCTGGGGTCCCTGGGCGGCTATCCACGCGGTGCTTGGCGGCGCGGTTTTCTGCTTTGCCTCCCACGGCAGCGCAAAGCAGCTTTTGATCTATTGCGCGGGCAATCTCTTTTCCCTCTTGATGCTCCTGCCCCTCAAGTACCTGGGCGGGGAGCGCATTCGCCTTGACGGGTTCCTGAGCGTGCAGTTCGGCATATGTACGCTGCTGCTGATGCAGCTCGGCCGCGCGCTCGTCGCCTTCGTTCTGGGGACGGAGTTTCAGACCTGTCTCGGCTTCTTTACAACGGATGCACTTTCCCTCCTGTTCACCGGACTGATCCTCTGGGTCGCCCGGCGGCTGGACGGAATCTTTGAAAATCAAAGGCATTATCTTCTGCGAATCCACAACACGGAAGAGGAAAAAGGAGGATTTTGATGAAATCAAAAGCAGCAGATTTTCTCATCTACGACGAAGCCTCGGGCTTATACCATGAAAGCCCGGAGCAAGCCGTCCGCGACGACGTGGAAAAACACTACTGGCTACACGTCGGGCGTTCGATCCTCAAGGATTGGCGGCTGTATCTCATGCTGATCCCCATGCTCCTGGTATTTCTGTTCTGGCGCTACTTCCCCATGTATGAGCTGCTTGGCTGCTTCAAGGTCTCGGACGAGGTTCTTCCCGTATCCCAGCAGCTGTTCTCCGGCTTCTCGTACTTCAAGCGTCTGCTCGTCGGCGGCGACGATCTGTCCGCCGAGTTCTGGCGCGCCATGCGCAACACCTTTATCCTCAGCTTCTACGGTCTGTGCTTCGGCTTCCCGATGCCCATCATCCTGGCCCTGTTCTTCAATGAGATCAAGTCCAACATCGCCCGAAGCGTCTATCAGGTCCTGACCTACCTGCCCAAGTTCATGTCCACGGTCGTTATGACCTCTCTGGTCGTGATGCTTGTCAAGCAGGGCTCCCTGACAAGCGGCATGGGCATCGTGTCCCAGGTGCTTGCAAAGCTCGGCTGGATCTCGCAGGATGTGGCAAAGTCCGGCATGCTGAACAATCCCCAGTTCTTCCGTCCCATCTATATCATCTCCGGCATTTGGGAGAGCGCGGGCTATGACAGCATCGTCTTCTTCGCCGCCATCATCGCCATCTCGCCCACCAGCTATGAGGCCGCCCAGATCGACGGCGCCGGCAAATGGGCCCAGATGCGCTACGTGGTTCTGCCCAGCATCCTGTCCACCATCGTCATCATGCTCATCACCCGTATCGGCTCCCTGCTGAACATCGGCTATGAGAAGGTGCTGCTGCTGTACAACACCAACACCTATGTCACTGCCGACGTGGTCTCCACCTTTGCCCAGCGCTACGGCCTTGCCGGCGCTGCCAAGGGCATCGCCTCCGCCGCCGAGATGATGAACAACGTGGTCGGCATGCTGCTCGTCATCGGCGCCAACACCATCGCACGCAAGGCGTCGGATGTTTCGCTCTACTAAAAGGAGGAGACAGCGATGAAAAGAAAACTTGAAGCTTCCGAGCTGATCTTTAAGATCATCAGCTACACGCTGCTCACCATTTTCGCCCTCGCGTGCCTCTACCCCTTCGTGTACGCGATCTCCGCCGCCATCAGCGGCCGCACCGCGGTCGACTACGGCCAGATCGTCCTCTTCCCGAAGGACATCCAGTTTGACGCCTTCAAGCGCATGTTCAGCGACAACATGTTCTGGAATGCCTACTCGAACACCCTGTTCATCACCTTCTACGGCACGATCTGGGCGCTGTTCTACTCCATCCTCGGCGCCTATGCCCTGTCCAAGAAGCGTCTGCTGTTCCGCAAATTCTTCAACTTCTTCCTGGTGTTCACCATGTGGTTTGCAGCCGGTATCGTACCGCAGTACTTAAACTACCTGGACACCAAGCAGGTCTTCAACGCCGTCGGCATTACGGACGACAAGTGGCTCGTCGTTATCGCGATGGGCATGGCCGCCATGAATATCATCCTCCTGCGCAACGCCTTTGAGGGCGTGCCCAGCGAGATCGAGGAGGCCGCCATCGTTGACGGCGCCAGCGAGTTCCAGGTCCTGACCAAGGTGTATCTGCCCATGTGCAAATCCACCATCGCGACTGTGGCTCTGTTCTTCGGCATCTCCCGTTGGAACGGTTACTTCTGGGCACGCCAGATGATCTCCAACTCCAACGAGCACCCGCTGCAGGTCTTCATCCGTCTGAGACTGGAGGAATTCACCGACGCCGAGGCCATGGCCGGCTGGAACCAGCCCTACGCTTCAGACTCTGTTATCTACGCGCTGATCGTCTGCTCCATCGTTCCCATCCTCATCATCTACCCCTTCATCCAGAAGTACTTTGCCAAGGGCACCAACGTCGGCGGCGTGAAGGAGTAATTCCCTGTGAACACACCGGTAGTCCGGTATTGAATAAGTGAATTAATTTATAGGAGGATTTCAATGAAAAACACCAGCAAAATGATTGCTCTTCTGCTTGTCGTCGCTATGATGGTGACCGCACTGGCAGGATGCGGCAAGAAGATCGATGTTGACCAGTATCAGGCTCCGGCAGCCACCCAGGCTCCCGCCGCTCCCGCAGCCGAAGCCCCCGCAGCCGAAGCTCCCGCCGAGGCTGCTGCTCCCGCTGAGCTGAGCTATGCCCCCGGCACCACGCTGCGCATGGCCACCGGCTACAACTCCACCAAGACCGGCCTGAGCATGGATGCTGAGGTCGCAGGTGAGGGCGTTACCCTGGCCGACGGTGTGACCTACCACGCCGGCGACCTCAAGCCCACCTGGGTCGAGGTTGAGAAGATCCTCGGCATCAAGATCGAGGACAAGTACCAGGGCAACAGCGCTTCCGCGGAGTTCGACTACTGGAAAGAGCGCATGGGTGACGTGGACATGGTCTCCGGCACCGCTGCCAAGCTCACCGAGTACGGCGAGCAGGGTGTCGTCGTGAACATCGGCGATTACCTCGACCAGATGCCCAACTTCAAGGCCTATCTCGCGGCCAACCCCATCGTCCGCCTCTCCATCACCGGCAACACCAACAACGGCGCCATCTACTTCAGCCCCTACTTCGACGGTGTCAACGATATCGAGCGTATGCCCCTTATGCGTTCTGACATGGTCCAGAAGCTCCTCGACGGCGAGGGCGAGTTTGCTGCCGAAAAGAGCAACAAGACCGCAGCTCCCGTGTACGAGCCCTACATGCCCACCTCCGGCAAGATCGAGATCGACGTTGTCAAGCTCGACGGCTCCGGTGTTGAGACCATCACCAAGGACTATGACGCTGCCGGCAACATCGTTGCCAAAATGAACGAGGCCGGTTCCATCGACGGCGTGACCGCTGTCAACATGCTCCGTGAGTACATCGACAAGGCTTACAACGGCTACTACGGCACCGAGCGCTCCAACCTCTTCGTCGGCCAGAACGCCGCGTGGGACGCTGACGAGCTCGTCGCGCTGCTCCGCTGCGTCGTCGCCAACCCCCAGACTCTCAACGGCACCGACACCATCCAGGGTATCTTCTCCCGTGAGGAAGACAACAACGCCCGCCGCGTTGACCTGGTCCGCTTCGCCGGCCACCTCTTCGGCGTCCGCGGCCTTGAGTCCCGTCAGGATTATCTCTACTTCGATGTGGACGGCAGCCTGAAGGATGCCCGCCAGAATCCCGAGTCCTACAAGGCCATGGAGCGCATGAACGCCATCGCCAAGGAGGGCCTCATTTCCGTCAACTTCATGAACACCGCCGACGGCAAGACCAAGCAGTATCTTGAGAACGACTCCGGCTTCATGCACTACGACTACAACCAGACCCAGACCCTTTACAACGATCCCTCTCAGGGCGTCTTTGACGAAGGCGAGAAGTACATGGCAGTCATGGTTCCTGTCGCCTGCTGGCAGGACGGCACCGAGGGCGGCCACTACATGCGCTTCACCGAGTCCTGGCGTTCCGTCAAGACCGACGGCTGGGGCATCAGCGCAGCCGGCGTCAAGGGCAACGATGACAAGCTTCACGCCGCTCTCAAGCTCATCGACTTTGCTTACTCTCCCGAGGGCATGATCCTCATGAGCTACGGCCCCGACGCCTTCATCAAGACCAACGCTGACGGCAGCTACGTCACCTTCCTCTTCAACGGCACCGAGATGCCCGAGATCGCCGACGCCACCCGCGCAGAGCTCTGGGAGAAGGCCAGCGGCAACTACACCAACTACGCCCGTCAGTTCCTGGGCTCCACGCTGAGCTTTGCAAAGAGCCAGGCCTTTGAATTCCAGTGCACCACCGATGTCGGCCGCGAAGGCGCCGGCAACATCTCCAACGCCATCGCCCTCGGCACCATCAAGCACCCCGAGCTCGCTGTCACCGAGAACCCCTGGTACATGTCCGTGCCGACCGTCCTGCCCACCACCAAGGCCGAGAACGACATGATCAACACCTACACCCAGCTCACTGCCAACGGCAGATTCTCCTCCAGCAAGGGCGGCGAGAACCTCTTCGTCAATGAGATCGCTGCCGGCTACGCCGAAGAGGGCATGGGCAACGCGGATGCTTCCGCCGCGAAGGTTGCCGACGAATGGGGCGGCAAGCAGTACCTGGCGCTCAAGACCGACGCCTGGAACCGTCTGCTCAGCTACTACAACGCCAAGTGATCGGGATTTCCAACGATCACAAGTGAACGCAGATTCTCACGGCCGTTTCGTCTTACAGGGGCTTGCCCCCCTGTAAGACGGCCCGAGCCGAAGCGGGGAGGCTAACATGTATAAGAAACAGTTAACACTGCAAAAGATCCTTTGCTTTCTGGCGCTTGTCTCAAGCGTTGTGATTTTCCTGTACGCGCTTGGCATCATGACCGATCTCTATGATACGTTGTACTCGACAATGCGCAATCCCGCGGATCTGACCCAGACCGACGTCGCCGGTTCCATTGTCTATTACAACATGCAGGGCTGGAACGCTTATTTCCTGCACTGGGCCATCGGCCTGATCCTGCTGGCGTGCCTGCTGTTCATCACGAACACACATATCCGCCGCAGATATTACATCGGCAACTACATCGCCATCGGCGCCTTTGCCGCGGCAAACATCTACCTGGCAGTGGATGCCCACAGATACATCCAGCTGTTCAAGTACCGCTTCATGCAGGTCGACTTTGCCGCTCTGATGGAGCATGCCAATCTGTGGAAGACCTACTACACGGAATCCACCTTCTGGTTTGACGTGCATTATCCGATCTTTGCCCTGTCGATCCTCGTGTCCCTGAGCCTGGTCTTCTGCGCGATCTGGAAGGTACAGCTGATGAAGGAAGAGAAACAGCTCATCGCAGCTGGGAAGGGAGCGAAGGCATGAACGACGAAAAAACGATCCGGCTTGACCGCATGCGCTACACCAAGAACACGCTCGCTTCCACGCTCGCCATCGTGTCCATCCTCTTTGACGTGTTCTTCTTTATCAGCATCTACGAATCCAATGTGGCATCCTGGTACTACAACATCCTCATCGGCGCTTCGATCCTGTATAACCTGATTTTCCTTCTGGCGGCCTTCCTGTGCTCCGAGGGCATCAAGAACTACAAGATCGGCTATGCCTATTTCATGGCAGTGCTCGGCATCGGACAGATCATTCGCATCTTCATCTATCCCATGCGCGCGCACAATGCGACCGTCACCATCCAGGAGAAGGCTGTCACCGTCATGGGCGGCGCACAGTTTACCCGCTGCGTCCTGTACCTGGTCATCTCGGCAGCCTGCCTCTTCGCGGGCGCCTATGTCGGCATGACCCGTTCCAAGCAGCTCAAGGCGCACCTTGCGTCCCTGGGCGTGGCCGCATAAAGGAGGGGAAGAACGTATGGCACAACTGAATGTACAGCATGTCGACAAGATCTATGACAACAACGTGCAGGCGGTCTTCGACTTTAACCTCGACGTCAAGGACGGCGAGCTGATCGTTCTGGTCGGTCCCTCCGGCTGCGGCAAGTCCACCACTCTGCGCATGATCGCGGGCCTGGAGGATATCTCCGCCGGCCATCTGCTGCTCGACGGCAAGGACATCACCCAGACCCCGGCCAAGGACCGCGACATGGCAATGGTTTTCCAGAACTACGCCCTGTACGGCCACATGACCATTTACGAAAACATGGCCTTCTCCCTGACCCTGCGCAAGGAGAATCCCAATGTCATCCACAAGAAGGTCCTTGCGGCGGCGGAGATCCTGGGCCTTACCTCCCAGCTCAACAAGAAGCCCAGCCAGCTCTCCGGCGGCCAGCGCCAGCGCGTTGCCATGGGCCGTTCCATCGTCCGCAACCCCAAGGTCTTCCTCTTTGACGAGCCCCTTTCCAACCTCGACGCAAAGCTGCGCGGCGCAACACGCCGTGAGATCCTGCTTCTCCACAAGCGTCTGCAGGCCACCATGCTCTACGTCACCCACGACCAGACCGAGGCTCTGACCCTGGCCGACCGCATCGTCTGCATGTCGATGGGCCATGTCCAGCAGGTCGGCACCCCGCTGGAGCTGTACGACGCCCCCGCAAACCGCTTTGTGGCGAGCTTCATCGGCCTGCCTCCCATGAACTTCTTTGATGCCACCGTGCGCGAGGGCTTCCTCGAGGGCCGCGGCTTCAAGGTCAAACTCAGCGAGGAGGAGAAGGGTATCCTGCTTCCCTACGCCGGCAAGGAGATCGAGCTCGGCGTGCGTCCCGAGGATGTGCAGGAGGGCTCTGAGACCGCGCTCAACGTCTTCTCCAATGAGAACCTTGGCATGAACACCCTGATTCACGGCCACATCGGCGACAACAACCGCATTTCCGCGAAGCTTCGCGGCTGGTACGATTACAAGGACGGCGACAAGGTCAACGTCGCCTTCGCCCGCAAGCACTTCTTTGACAAGGAGTCGGGCGTTGCCATCAGAAAGGAGGCTAAAGCATGAGCGCAGCCCAGAAGAAATCCTCTCAGATGCCCGAATTTCTGCGCAGATTCTTCGTCGCTCTCAAGCGTCAGCCCTCCATTATCGCGCTGGTGGTCCTGCTGATCGCCTTCTTCCAGTATTCTCTGAACCTGACGCATATCTCCGACACCACCGCCAAGATCCAGGGTCCCGGCATGGGCCTGTGCGGCTTTGCCACCATGCTCTTCTCCATGCTGTCCCTGGTCTGCTTCCTCAACGCTTTCCCCAAGCGCAAGAAGCCCGTCATTGCGATGGTCGTGCTGATGTTTGTGATGTTCGCTGTGATCATCTTCTGTGATGTGTACTACTCCGGCCTCATTACGACGGCCCTGACCCGCGCGGAGAACCCCATCAAGCTCGATGCTTCCACCATTTACATTGCCCAGGCCTACAATGTCCTCCAGACCCACATCATGATCGAGGGCATCGGTGTGGCGCTGGTCCTGCTCATGCCGCTTTACACCAAGCTGCTGCGCAAGATCAACACCTCCATCACGGTCGAAGGCAACGGCGATCTGGGCGTCATCGACATCTCCGGCGAGGATTGATTCCCAACATGCAAAACCTGTGACAGCCTCACAGCGCTGCCGGCTCAAACGGCGAGACAGCGGCGATCCTTCCCGCAGGAAAGATCGCCCGCCTCGCTCGGGCGGACAGGGCTATGGGGCTTCACGGGGGAAAAGGAAAATCTATGGCAGGCAACAAAAAACGGCGCGCAGCCCCCGAGGAGAGCCGCACCACCACGGAGTTTTACAAGCTTCACACAGACGCGGTGCGCGATCTGGTGGAGGCGGACGAGAGCAATTCTCCCGAGGTCTCCGAGGAGGAGCTGCAAAAATACCGCTCCGGCTCGAAACTCAAGCTTTCGGACTGGACAAAAGCGGTCCTGATCAAAATATGGTTTGCCGGGTCTGTCTGCTTCTTCATTCTGTGGGGCCTGAGCTCCTACATCGGCGCACATCTGGACCTGATGCTGGTCTTCGCCATTGCGCTCGGCGTGGTGACGGATGTGCTGACCAACAATATCCTGCGCTATTATGCAAAAACCGAAGGCGACAATGATCGCTTTATGATGTTCCCCCAAAAAAGCTACATCACCTTCCCTTTGAATATTCTCTATGCTATTGTTCTGCTTTTCTGCGTGAACATGTTCTATACCCTGTTAAACATCACCCTTTCTGCCGCATCCCGCGGCAGCGGTCTCACGATTGGCGTGGGCCCGATCCTCTTCGGCATCATCTACACGGCGTTTGACCTCTTGTTTATCACCATGAAACGCACCCTGCGGCAGATTTTTCAGGATGCGAAGAAGAATGCGAAAGGGCAATGATTTATCATGAATGTGAAACTTCTCTTCTCCAGTGTCTCCAGCGCCTGCTTTGAGCTTGAAAACAGCGCGCCCTACTATGCGCCGGAGAAGTTTACGGTGCTCCTCAACGGCGAGGAGCAATATGAATGCGACCACAACGTTTTCTCCCTGTACGGTCTCAAGCCGGACACGGAATACTGCCTCACAGTGCGCGGCGAGACTTTTGAATCCGAACGTGAATTTTGGACCAGGGCCGAGACCTGCTGCATCGACGTGCATGCCTTCGGCGCTGTCGGCGACGGTGTTCACGATGACACCGAGGCTATCCGCTGCGCCATCGGCTGCCTGCCCGAAAACGGGCGCCTGCTCTTCCCGGCGGGCACGTACCTGACAAAGCCCCAGTTCCTCAAGAGCCGCATCACCCTGGAATTTTGCGAGGGGGCAACACTCCTCGGCTGGACGAAGCGGGAGGACTATCCCATCATCCCCGGCACCGTCGACGCAGTAGGAGGGGAAGAGGTACACTTTGCCACCTGGGAGGGCAACGCCGTCCCCATGTATCAGGCCCTGCTCACCGCCCAGTACGCCGAGAACATCACCATCATCGGTCCCGGTACGGTGGACGGGAACGCCCAGAATACGGACTTCTGGACGAGCTTCCACACCTTCCCGACGGGGAGACCGAGACTGCTGTTCTTGAACCGCTGCAAAAACGTGACCGTGCACGGCATCCATGCCTGCAACGCAGCCTCATGGCAGCTTCACCCCTATTTCTCCGAGAATCTGAATTTCTACGATCTGCTGATTTCCGCCCCGAAGCACAGCCCCAACACCGACGCGCTGGACCCTGAGGCCTGCACCGATGTGAACATCATCGGCTGCCGCTTCACGGTGGGCGATGACTGCATCGCCATCAAGTCCGGCAAGTTTGAGATCGGGCAGAAGTTCAACCGGCCCGCCGCCTTCCACACCATCCGCAACTGCCTCATGGAGTTCGGCCACGGGGCCATCACGCTCGGAAGCGAGATCGGCGCGGGTGTCCGGGATCTGACAGTGTCCCAGTGCTGGTTCCGCGGCACGGACAGGGGCCTTCGCATCAAGAGCCGCAGAGGGCGCGGCAAGAACTGCCGCATCGACGGCGTCCGCTTTGACAATATCCGCATGGAGGGTGTGCTGACCCCCATCGTTATCAACTTATGGTATAACTGCTGCGATCCCGACCGGGAGAGCGAATACGTCTGGTCCCGTGAGCATCTGCCGGTGGATGACAGGACCCCCTTCATGGGCTCCTTCCGCTTCAGCAATCTTACCTGCACGGACGCCGAGGTCGCCGCCTGCTATATCGACGGCCTGCCCGAAGCCCCCATCGACAGCGTGAGCCTCGAGAATGTGGATATCAGCTTTTCTCCAGACGCAAAGCCCGGAATCCCCATGATGGAGAACTTCGCAAAGGAGCGCTGCCGTCTGGGCCTGTATCTCGACAATGTGCGCCATATCTCCGTTGACAATGTGCATCTCAAGGGTGTCGACGGCGATAAGCTCATCGCCAATCATTATGAGACCCTGGAACAGGAAAATTTCAGTGAGGATTGAACATGTACGAGAAAATTGACGCTTATGTCCTGAGTCTGATCGAAAAGTCCTCTCCGTCCTGCACGGCCTGGAACATTGAGAGCGTGCGCGAGGGCAAGCCCGCCAGTTGGAACTACATCGATGGCTGTATGATCACGGCTTTGCTCGCCATGAGCGACATCACCGGAGACAAGCGCTACTTCGACTTTGCCGAGAGCTTTATCGACTGGTTTGTGTTGGAGGACGGGTCCATCAAGACCTATGACCGCTCCAAGTACAATCTCGACGACATCAACGAGGGCCGTGTCCTTTTCACGCTTTACGCGAAGACCGGCAAGGAAAAATATAAAAAAGCAGCCCGGACGCTGTATCAGCAGATCCGGGAGCAGCCGCGCACCTTCGAGGGAAACTTCTGGCACAAGGCCATCTACCCCAACCAGGTGTGGCTCGACGGTCTGTACATGGCGCAGCCCTTTTATGCCCTGTATCAGAAAAACTTCGGTGACGGCGACTACAGCGACATGCTCTCCCAGATCGAGAATGTCCGCCGCCACATGTTCGATGAAAACAAAAAGCTCTGCTACCACGGCTATGATGCCAGCCGCAGCGCTTTCTGGGCAGACAAGGAGACCGGTCTTTCCCGGAACTTCTGGCTGAGGAGCATCGGCTGGTTTGCCGTCGCCCTGGCCGATCTGTGCGAGATCATCCCCGAGGGGGAGGTCCACGCCCGCCTGTGCGGGATCTTCAGGGAACTCATGGAGGGCGCTGCCGCCTACGCAGATGAAGCTACCGGCATGTACTGGCAGGTGCCCGATCAGGGCGGCCGCGAGGGCAACTACCTCGAGACCAGCGGCAGCAGCATGCTGGCCTACGCCATGCTCAAGGGCGCGCGTCTCGGTATTCTGGATAAAGAATATGCCGCAAAAGGCGAGAAGACCTTCCGCGGCATTGTGGATAAATATCTGTCCTTCACGGACGGCGAACTGAACCTGGGCGGCATCTGCCTCGTCGCGGGCCTCGGCCCGGAGGACAACCGCCGCCGTGACGGCTCCTACGAGTATTACATCTCGGAGCCCGTGGTGGAAAACGACGCCAAGGGTGTGGCGCCCTTTGTGCTCTGCTACACCGAGATCAAGCGTCTGGCCTGATCTTGAGGCTTTCCCCGTCCGGCACGGAGGCGTTATCACGCTGACTGCGCTGGTACTGGGATGGGGACATGCCGTATTTCTTCCGAAAGATCTTGGAGAAATACAGCGGCTCCCGAAAGCCGCACAGGTGGGCGATCTCCGATATGTTCACCTGCCGCCCCTCCGTAAAGCTCAGGCGTTCGGCCGCGGCCTGCAGGCGCGTATCCGACAGAAACTGGTGCGGCGTTACCCCGGCCTCGCTTTTGAAGAGCTTGCGCAGATAGTCGTAGTTGAAGGGCAGTGTGCGCAGATACTGGTCGAGCTCAAAGTTTTCATCCGGATAGCTGAGAATGATGTTCTTGGCGATTTCCTCCACAATGGGATTTCTCACCGGCATGCTCAGACAGTTGGAGATGAGGCTTACGATCAGATTGGCGTAGGCCGACAGCAGCAGGGTCTGCTTGCCGGGATTGCTGCCGAAGTAATAGAAGGCGGCGGTGAAGGCGTCCAAAATAAAATGGTTGCCGTCGTCATGAATCATGGTGGGACGCCGGAGATTCAGCGCCGGATCGCGCACATTCAGGTGGATGTTGGTAAAGCCCGTCTCGCTTTCGTTCTGATGGTACACGAGCGGCGGGATCAGCACCACATCCCCGGACTTATAGACAATATTGCTGTCGTCAAAGCTGATCCGGCCGGAGCCGCCGGTGCAGTAGATGAACTCCCAGCTGTTGTGCGCGTGCCGGGAGACTGAAAAGGTAATCAGGTGCTTACCTGCATAGATGATCTCATTCATATACAAGCACTCCTCTCGCAAAGGATTTTAGCAAAGATTATCCGTTTTGTCCATATCAATGTATTTTATACGATCAAGGGGGATAAACAATGGCATACCTAACGCTGAAAAACATCAACAAGATCTACCCGAACGGCTACCACGCGGTACACAATTTCAATCTCGACATGGAGAAGGGTGAATTTATCGTCTTCGTCGGCCCCTCCGGCTGCGGCAAATCGACGACGCTGCGTATGATCGCCGGTCTTGAGGACATCAGCAACGGTGAATTTCTGATCAACGGCAAGCGCGCCAACGAGCAGGGCCCGCGTGAGCGCGGCGTGGCGATGGTCTTCCAGAGCTATGCGCTCTATCCCCAGATGAGCGTCTATGACAACATCGCCTTCGGCCTGGAGCTCCAGGGCGCGGACGATGACTATATCGACGAGAAGGTGCGCAACACCGCCCGCATCCTCGGTCTGACCGACTATCTGGATCGCCTGCCGAGAGCACTCTCCGGCGGCCAGCGTCAGCGTGTCGCCATCGGCCGCGCGCTGATCCGCAAGGTGGGCATCTTCCTCATGGACGAGCCTCTCTCCAACCTTGACGCCAAGCAGCGCGTCACCATGCGCTCCGAGATCACCCAGATCCACCGCGAGACCGGCGCCACTACCATCTACGTCACCCATGACCAGACCGAGGCCATGACCATGGCCGACCGCATCGTCTGCATGAAGGACGGCTATGTCCAGCAGGTCGGCACTCCGCGCGAGCTGTACTTCGACCCCGTCAACGTCTTCGTCGCGGGCTTCATCGGCGAGCCTCCCATGAACTTTGTCCGCGCCAAGGTCAAGGACGGCAAGGTCAAGGTCGGTGCAAAGGAGCTCGACCTCACCCCCAAGCTCGGCAAGAAGCTCGGCGATTATGAGGGCAAGGAGCTGGTCTTCGGCTTCCGTCCCGAGTCCATCAAGCTCGGCGAGCACAAGGAAGCCTATGTCATGCCCGCAAGCGTGGAGCTGACCGAGATGCTGGGCGACAACACCAACGTCTACATCAAGATGCAGGAACAGAACGCCATCCTCAAGGCCGATCCGCACGACACCCCCGAGGTCGACAGCAACATTGTTTTCTCGATCCCCTACGAGAGCGTCTACCTCTTCGACGGCGAGACCGAGATGGTCATCAAGTAAAAGGAGGAGCTTATGGATATCCGCTATTCTACCGGCCCCAACGACGTAAAGCGCTACACCACCGAGGAGCTCAGAAAGGAATTTTTGATCGAGAATCTCTATGCGGCGGACTCCGTTGTCGCTGTCTACAGCCATGTCGACCGCATGGTCACCCTCGGCTGCATGCCGGTCAACGAGACTGTCTCCATCGACAAGGGCATCGACATCTGGGCAAACTTCGGCACCCACTATTTCCTTGAGCGCCGTGAGATCGGCATCTTCAACATCGGCGGCGCGGGCTCCATCACGGTCGACGGCACGGTATACGAGCTCGGCTATAAGGACTGCCTGTACATCACCATGGGCGCCAAGGAGGTCCTTTTCAAGAGCGACGATCCCAAGTGCCCCGCCAAGTTCTACATGGTCTCCGCTCCGGCTCACCGCAGCTATGAGACAAGACTTCTCAAGATCGCGGACGCCAACAAGCGCCCCGTCGGCGAGATGGAGACCTCGAACAAGCGCACCATCAATCAGTTCATCCATCCGAGCGTCCTCAAGACCTGTCAGCTCTCCATGGGCATGACCGCCCTGGAGCCCGGCAGCGTCTGGAACACCATGCCCGCCCACACCCACGAGCGCCGCATGGAGATCTACATGTACTTTGAAGTGCCCGAGCATCAGGTGGTCTTCCACATGATGGGCCAGGGCCAGGAGACCCGCCACATCGTCATGCAGAATGAACAGGCGGTCATCTCTCCCTCCTGGTCGATCCATTCCGGCGCCGGCACCTCGAACTACACCTTTATCTGGGCCATGGGCGGCGAGAACCAGGAGTTCGACGACATGGACAACATCCCGACTGAGAATCTGAAATAATAATTGGAGGTTGATTAACATGAACATGATGAACAAATTCTCCCTGGAGGGCAAGGTAGCCCTCGTTACCGGCGCGTCCCATGGTATCGGCATGGCGATCGCCAACGCCTTTGCCGCTGCCGGCGCGACGGTCTGCTTCAACTGCTCCAGCGAGGGCTCCAAGGCCCGCGCACTGGAGGCCTACAAGGCCAACGGCGTTGACGCCCACGGCTATGTCTGCGATGTCTGCGACGAGGAGGCCGTCAAGGCTCTCGTAGCGCAGATCAAGGAAGAAGTCGGCGTCATCGACATTCTTGTGAATAATGCCGGCATTATCAAGCGCATCCCGATGCTCGAGATGAGCGCCGAGGATTTCCGCCGGGTCATCGACGTCGACCTGAACGCCCCCTTCATCGTCTCCAAGGCCGTCATCCCCGGTATGATCGAGAAGGGCCACGGCAAGATCATCAACATCTGCTCCATGATGAGCGAGCTGGGCCGCGAGACCGTCTCCGCCTACGCCGCCGCCAAGGGCGGTCTGAAGATGCTGACCCGCAACATCTGCTCCGAGTACGGCCAGTACAACATTCAGTGCAACGGCATCGGCCCCGGCTATATCGCCACCAGCCAAACCGCGCCCCTGCGTGAGCGCCAGCCCGACGGCAGCCGCCATCCCTTCGATCAGTTCATCATTGCCAAGACCCCCGCTGCCCGCTGGGGCGAGGCTGAGGACCTGATGGGCCCCGCCGTCTTCCTCGCTTCCGATGCCTCCAACTTTGTCAACGGCCACATCCTCTATGTGGACGGCGGCATTCTTGCCTACATTGGCAAACAGCCGTGAGTCAGAAGAAACTCGCTAAGCTACGCTTCTGCGGTTTCCGAAAGAGCCGCAGAAGCTCCGCGGCCGCTCCTTCCTTCTTCCTCTCGAAATTGAACCCGCTTCGCTGGGCTTCAATTTCGTAAAGGGGAGCGTGCAACTTGCCGGGAAGGAGGATAAAAACATGAATATCTGCTCTTTTCAGGCACACAACGCGCCGGTCATAGGTTACATTCAGGACGACCATGATCGGCTCGTCGCGCATAAAAAAAGACCCGCGATCATCATATGCGCGGGCGGCGCGTACCGCTGGCTCTCCCCACGGGAGAAGGACCCCGTGGCCCTGAGCTTTGCCGCCATGGGCTATCATACCTTCCTGATCGAGTACTCGGTGAAGGAAAACGCGGCGGGACTCAAGCCCCTGCGGGAACTTGCGGAGGCCGTGCGCATCATCCGGCAGCGGGCAGGGGAATGGCATATCGAGCCTGAGCACATCGCGGTGCTGGGCTTCTCGGCAGGCGGCCACCTGGCCGCAAGCCTTGCCACCCTTTGGCAGCATGAGGATCTTGGATTGGGTGCCGACTGCCGCCCGGATGCCATGGTGCTGTGCTACCCGGTCATTACGACGGGAGAGTTCAGACACCCGGAGTCCATCGACTGGGTGACCGGCGGAGATGAGAAGCTCAAGGAGCTTTTAAGCCTGGAAAAGCAGGTCACAAAGCAAATGCCGCCCACCTTTATCTGGCACTGCACCGGGGACGAATCCGTCCCGGTGGAGAACACGATGCTCCTGACAGCCGCCATGCAGCGGGCGGGGGTACCGTATGAATGCCATCTGTTTGCAGGCGGGGCGCATGGGATCTCCATGTGCAATCAGGAGGTCGAGACGCCGTATCCCGCCGCGTCGAAATGGGTGGAGCTGTGCAAAACCTGGCTCAATGCGCAATTTGCTTTTACCCCCTGAGAAAAAGTATTGTTATCATAAAAACCAAACTAAAAAACGAGGAGGAAAACCCCAATGAATGCCATGAATGAAAAGATCAGCGCCATCGGCGTGGTGCCTGTGATCAAGCTCAACCACCCCGAGCGTGACGCGGTGGGTCTTGCAAAGGCTCTGTGCGCGGGCGGCGTGCCCGTGGCGGAGGTCACCTTTCGCGCTGCCGGCGCTGACAAGGCCATCAAGCTCATGAAGGAAGCCTGCCCCGACATGCTTGTCGGCGCCGGCACCGTTACCACCACCGCCCACATTGACGCTGTCATCGCAGCCGGCGGCGACTTCATCGTCACCCCGGGCTTCGACCCCGAGCTGGTTGCCTATGCCCAGGAAAAGAACATCCCCATCTTCCCCGGCTGCACCACGGCGAGTGAATATCATCAGGCACTGAAATTCGGGCTTGAATTAATAAAATTCTTCCCGGCAGAGCAGTCCGGCGGCCTTGCCAAGATCAAGGCTCTGTCCGCCCCGTTCCCCCAGTTCAAGGTCATGCCCACCGGCGGCATCAGCCTCAAGAACCTCAAGGACTATATCTCCGCACCTGTCATCGCGGCCTGCGGCGGCAGCTACATGGTCACCGCCGATCTCATCGACAACAACAAGTGGGATGAGATCACGGACCTCTGCAGGAAGTCCAGAGAGATCGTCGAAGAAGCCAGAAAGTAATCGTTTATAAAACGTCTGTTGAATATTTTTAGGAGGATTGATTATCATGGAATTGAATCTGCGTCCGAAAGAAGAATGCCGTTTTGACGCCGTATCCCTCGGCGAAGTCATGCTCCGTCTCGATCCGGGCGAGGGCCGCATCCGCACCGCCCGTTCCTTCCGCGCATGGGAAGGCGGCGGCGAGTATAACGTCATCCGCGGTCTGCACAAGTGCTTCGGCATGGACACCGCCGTCATCACCGCTTTCGCCGACAACGAAGTCGGCAAGCTGATGCGCGACTTCATCGAGCAGGGCGGCGTCAGCACCGATCTCATCTACTGGAAGAAGACCGACGGTATCGGCAGGATCTGCCGCAACGGCATCAACTTCACCGAGCGCGGCTTCGGCATCCGCGGCGCTGTCGGCTGCTCCGACCGTGCCAACACCGCCATTTCCCAGGCCACTCCCGAGGACTTCGATTTCGAGTATATCTTCGGCAAGCTCGGCGTGCGCTGGCTGCACACCGGCGGCATCTACGCGGCCCTGTCCGAACAGGCCTGCGAGACCGTTATCGCCGCCTGCAAGGCCGCCAAGAAGTACGGCACCGTCGTCTCCTACGACCTCAACTACCGCCCCTCCATGTGGAGCGCCATCGGCGGCCTGGACAAGGCCCGCGAGGTCAACCGTGAGGTCGCCAAGTATGTCGACGTCATGATCGGCAACGAGGAAGACTTCACCGCCTGCCTCGGCTTTGAGATCGAGGGCAACGACGCAAACCTCAAGGAGCTCAACATCGACGGCTACAAGAAGATGATCGGCAAGGCCGCCGAGACCTACCCCAACTTCAAGGTCGTTGCTACCACCCTGCGCACCGTCAAGACCGCCACGGTCAACGACTGGAAGGCAATATGCTGGGCAGACGGCGAGATCTACCAGTCCAAGGAGTATAACGGCCTGGAGATCATGGACCGCGTCGGCGGCGGCGACTCCTTCGCCTCCGGCCTTGTCTACGGCCTCATGACCACCGGCGACGCCGAGAAGGCTGTCAACTACGGCGCAGCCCACGGCGCACTCGCCATGACCACCCCGGGCGACACCTCCATGGCTTCCGTCAATGAGGTCGAGGCCATCATGGGCGGCGCCGGCGCACGCGTAAAGCGCTGATATGGAGCACCGGAATCCTCTCCTGCCGGAAGTTTCCGCGCAGAAGTTCATCACCTTCGGCGAGATCATGCTTCGCCTGACGCCGCCGAACTACGAGAAGATCCGGGTCGCCACCAGCTTTGAGGCAAGCTACGGCGGGAGCGAAGCAAACATCGCTCTCGCCCTGGCAAACCTCGGCATCGACAGCACCTTCTTCTCTGTCGTGCCCAATAACTCCCTGGGCAAGAGTGCCGTGCGCATGCTCAGATCCAACGATGTGCACTGCACGCCCGTGATCCTCTCCACCCCGGAGGAGACCCCGACCCACCGTCTCGGCACCTACTATCTGGAGACCGGCTACGGCATCCGCCCCAGCAAGGTGACTTATGACCGCAAGCACAGCGCCATCACGGAGTACGACTTCTCCAAGGTCGATCTGGACGCGCTGCTGCGCGGCTTTGACTGGCTGCATTTAAGCGGCATCACGCCTGCCCTGTCCCCGAGCTGCGCGGACTTCATCCTCGAGTGCATCAAAAAAGCCAAGGAGCTGGGCCTCACCGTCAGCTTTGACGGCAACTTCCGCTCCCGCCTCTGGACCTGGGACGAGGCGCGCGACTTCTGCACCCAGTGCCTGCCCTATGTGGACGTGCTTTTCGGCATCGAGCCCTACCATCTCTGGCGGGACGAGGCAGACCACAGCAAGGGAGACCTCAAGGACGGCGTGCCCCTGCAGCCCAGCTATGAGCAGCAGGACGAGATCTTCCAGGCCTTCGTTCAGCGCTGGC
Organism: Oscillospiraceae bacterium; assembly: GCA_902795045.1. Classification (GTDB taxonomy): domain Bacteria; phylum Bacillota; class Clostridia; order Oscillospirales; family Oscillospiraceae; genus Limivicinus. Next base: position 58,619 of record CADBJU010000004.1, read on the forward strand.
CGAACATCAAGTGCATCGCCCGCCATGTGCGCTATGCCCACTCCGGCAGCGAAAACAGCCTCATGGCCTACATGTGGTATCAGGGCCATACCTTTGAAAGCAAGCTCTTCACCTTCAACATCCTCGACCGTGTGGGCGGCGGCGACGCGTTCGCAAGCGGCCTCATTTACGCGATGATGAATAACTACAAGGCCATGGAGATGGTCAATTTCGCCGTGGCGAGCTCTGTTTTGAAGCACACCATCCACGGCGACGCCAACATCACCGACGATGCCAAGAGCATCCGGGCGCTGATGAATATGGACTACGATATCAAGAGGTGAGCAAATGAAAGAATTCATGGATAAAGACTTTTTGCTCGAGACCGAGACTGCCCGGCACCTGTACCACGACTATGCCGCATCCCAGCCCCTGTCCGACTACCACTGCCATATCTCTCCCCGTGAGATTTACGAAAACCGCCGCTTCAATAACCTGGTCGAAGTCTGGCTCGGCGGCAAGAACCCTGACGGCAGCTATTTCGGCGACCACTACAAGTGGCGCGTCATGCGCTCCAACGGCGTCAGCGAGGACTACGTCACCGGCGACAAGCCTGCCTACGAGCGTTACCTGAAGTTTGTCGAGGCCCTGCAGATGGCCATCGGCAATCCCATGTACCACTGGTGCAACCTGGAGCTCAGGCAGTTCTTCGGCTTCAACAAGCCCCTGACCCCCGAGACTGCCAAAGAAGCCTGGGACTTCTGCAACGAAAAGCTGCAGAACGATCCCACCCTCACCGTGCGCGGCATCATCGAGAAGGCAAACGTCGCCTTCATCGGCACCACCGACGATCCCATCGACTCCCTTGAGTGGCATGAGAAGATCGCGGCCGACCCCACCATCAAGGTCAAGGTCTGCCCCTCCTTCCGTCCCGACAAGGCCATCAACATCAATAAGCCCGGCTTTGCCGAGTACATCGGAAAGCTTGCAGCCTCCGTCGGCAAGAAAGAGCTCAAGACCGTGGACGAGGTCTGCGCTGCTTTGATCGAGCGCCTGGAGTTCTTTGCCAAGCTCGGCTGCCGCGCCAGCGACCACGGCCTGGATTACATCCCCTTCCGCCCGGCTCCCGCCGAGGAAGTCCAGGCGGCCTACGCCAAGGTCATGGCGGGCGGCGAAGTGAGCGTGGAAGAGGCGGAAAAGTACCAGACCGCGATCCTCCTGTGCCTGGGCCGCGCCTACCACCGCCTCAACATCGCCATGCAGCTGCACTACTCCTGCTACCGCAACGCCAACGAGCGCATCTACTCCAAGCTCGGCCCCGATACCGGCGTGGACATGATCGCCCAGACCACCTGCGGCGCGGACATCGCCCGCTTCCTCTCTGCCCTCGATATGACCGGCGAGTGCCCGAAGACCATTCTCTACTCCCTCAACGGCGTGGACAATGACATGCTGGCCACCATGTGCGGCTGCTTCCAGGGCGACGAGATCCCCGGCAAGATCCAGCTCGGCTCTGCATGGTGGTTCATGGACACCAAGAGCGGCATGGAGAATCAGATGCGTTCGCTTGCAAACCTCGGCCTGCTCGGCAACTTCGTCGGCATGCTGACCGACTCCCGTTCCTTCCTGAGCTATGCCCGCCACGACTATTTCCGCCGCATCCTCTGCAACCTGATCGGCAACTGGGTCGAAAACGGCGAGTATCCCAACAACGACGCATACCTCAAGCGCATCGTCGAGGGCGTGAGCTTTAAAAATGCCGAGCGCTACTTCGGCCTGTAGGGAACAAATAGAGTATTCTAATCGTTTTTGAGGCAGCTTTGCCGCCTCAAAAACACTTTAAGCCGAGCTAAGCGAGGCCTCGCGCCGGCGTCAAACGAAACTCACTGCATTCCGCTTCCGCCTAAGGGCGAAAGCTCCATATCCGTTCCTTCCGTTTTCCTCTCAAAATCAAAGCAAAGACTTTGATTTTGATAAGGAAGAAGGAGGGAGCAGAGCGGAATTTTCGTCATGTCTGACGGAAATGAAGCGTCGCGAGCTTCTTCTGACATAAGCGCGAGTACATCAATTGCGAATCACATTCGCAATTGAAATATTTTGAAAGAGGTAGATTATCATGAACAGATTAAGCTATAGCACCCTGGAAAAGCTGGGCTACGACGGCTACCTGCTCAAGGACGCGCCCGAGCGCGTGTTCCAGTTCGGCGAGGGCAACTTCCTGCGCGCCTTCGTGGAGGACTTTATCGACCAGATGAACGAGAGGGCCGGCTTCAATTCCAAGGTCGTTCTCTGCCAGCCCCGCGGCGGCCATCCCGAGGCTGCCGACCGCTTCCAGGAGCAGGACGGACTTTACACCCTGATCCTCCGCGGCCGCGACAACGGACAGCCTGTGGAGCGCACCCGCATCATCTCCTGCGCCTCCCGCTGCCTTGACCCCAAGCGCGACTGGGCCAAGATGCTCGAGTGCATGCGCAATCCCGACATGCGCTTCATCGTCTCCAACACCACCGAGGCCGGTATCGCCTTTGACCCCGCCTGCAAGAAGGACGACGCTCCTCCCGCCAGCTTTCCCGCCAAGCTCACCGCCATGCTCTACGAGCGCTGGAAGACCGGTATGAAGGGCTTCATTATCCTCTCCTGCGAGCTCATTGACCACAACGGCGACGAGCTCAAGCGCTGCGTCAACGAGTACATCGAGCTCTGGGGACTCGAGGACGAGTTCTGCCAGTGGGCAAACAACGAGAACATCTTCTGCTCCACCCTGGTTGACCGCATCGTCACCGGCGGCGCGAAGGCCGAGGCTCCCTCCCTGTGGGAGAAGTGGGGCTACGAGGATCAGCTCATCGACACCGGCGAGGTCTTCGCCGCCTGGGTCATTGAAGGACCCCAGTCCATCAAGGACGAGTTCCCGTTTGAGAAGGCCGGCCTGCCCATCCAGGTCGTCGACGACGTGACCCCCTACAAGCAGCGCAAGGTCCGCATCCTCAACGGCGCGCACACCTCCATGGTTCTGGGCGCGTATCTGGCGGGCAAGAACATCGTGCGCGACTGCATGCAGGACCAGACGATCCGCGCTTACCTCAACAAGGCCATGTTCGAGGAGATCATCCCCACCCTCGACCTGCCGCGCGACGAGCTGGAGAGCTTTGCCGCCTCCGTTATCGACCGCTTTGATAACCCGTATATCGACCATCAGCTCCTGAGCATCGCGCTCAACTCCGCTTCCAAGTGGAAGGCCCGCGTTATGCCGAGCGTCACTGAGTACGTCAAGCGCGAAGGCAAGCTGCCCAAGTGCCTGACCTTCTCCATCGCGGCCTTCATCGCCTTCTATCACCAGGGCGTTAGAAACGGCGAGGCCTACGAAGTGAGCGACGATCCCTGGGTCCTCGCCTTCTTCGAGGATCACAAGCATGACGATGCCAAGGCCCTGGCCCATGCTGTCGTGAACAATGACGCTCTCTGGGACGGCGAGCTCAACAAGCTGCCCGGTTTTGAGGAAGCTGTCGCCGCCGACCTCGAGCACATCGAGAAGGTCGGCATGTACAAGGCCATGGAGGAATGCCTCGAATGAAAGGAATCCGTATCCACCCCGACGACAATGTCGCCGTGGCGCTGGAGGATCTCCGCAAGGGCGAAACGCTGACGCTCGATACAGTCAGCGTGACCGCAATCGAAGATATCGCGCGGGGCCATAAAATCGCCCTGCGCGACATCAAGGAGGGGGAACCGGTCGTCAAGTACGGCAACCCCATCGGTCTTGCCAAGGCGGACATCCCCGCAGGCGCCTGGGCCCACGTACACAATGTACGCACCGGCCTGAGCGAATCCGCGGATTATACCTATGACCACAAGGTCTATGACAAGCCCAAAGTCAGCCCCCGCACCTTCATGGGCTATCGCCGCCCCGACGGGCGCGCCGCCGTTCGCAACGAGCTCTGGATCATCCCCACCGTCGGCTGCGTCAACAGCGTTGCCGCGAGAATGGTGCAGGAAAACCAGCACCTCGTTAAGGGCAGCATCGACGGCCTCTATACCTTCGCCCACCCCTACGGCTGCAGCCAGATGGGCGGCGACCACGCCCAGACCCGCAAGCTCCTGGCGGCCCTGGTGCGTCACCCCAACGCGGGCGGCGTGCTGGTTTTAAGCCTCGGCTGCGAAAACCTCACCCATGACCAGTTCGTGGAGGAGCTGGGCGAGTGGGACGATAAGCGCGTCAAGTTCCTGACCTGCCAGCAGGTGGAGGACGAGTTCGAGGCCGGTGCAAAGCTCCTTGAAGAGCTTGCCGAGTACGCCGGACAGTTCAAGAGGGAAGAGCTTCCCGCATCCGAGCTGGTTGTCGGCATGAAGTGCGGCGGCTCCGACGGGCTTTCCGGCATCACCGCCAACCCCACCGTCGGCCGTTTCTCCGACCGCCTCACCACTCTGGGCGGCTCCACGGTCCTGACCGAGGTGCCCGAGATGTTCGGCGCCGAGAATATCCTCTTCTCCCGCTGCATGGATGAAGAGGTGTTCAATAAGGCTGTGAAGATGGTCAACAACTTCAAGGAATACTTTGTCAGCCACGGCCAAGTGGTCTACGAAAACCCCAGTCCCGGCAACAAGGCCGGCGGCATCACCACGCTGGAGGACAAGTCCTGCGGCTGCGTGCAGAAGGGCGGCAGTGCCCAGATCGTGGACGTGCTGGAGTACGCTGAGCCCGTTAAAAAGAAGGGACTCAATCTTCTCTCCGGCCCGGGCAACGACCTGGTCTCCGCCACTGATCTCACCGCCGCGGGCGCCCACATCATCCTCTTCACCACCGGGCGCGGCACCCCCTTCGGTGCCCCGGCTCCCACGGTGAAGATCTCCACCAACACCGCACTCTTCGAGAAAAAAGGCAACTGGATCGACTTCAACGCCGGTACGGTCGCCCAGGGTGAGGATCTGGATCACGCGGGCGACAGACTCCTGGACTTCGTATTGGAGATCGCCAGCGGCAAAAAGACCCACGCTGAGGAGCGCGGTGCAAGAGAGATCGCCATCTTCAAGGACGGCGTAACACTCTGACTTTTGTTTGTCATCCTGAGCGCCAGCGAAGGATCTTGACGGATTCTTCGCTTTGCTCGGAATGACAGGATTTGTACGTAACATTGTATTAGAAGGAGAACGAACATGGCATTACATGTCATGGAGGAAGCCAACCGCTGTCTGGGCTGCAAGAAGCCGAGATGCCGCGAGGGCTGCCCGATCCATACCAACATCCCGGAGGTCATCCGGCTTTTGAAGGACGGCAAGCTGAACGACGCGGGCTGGATGCTCTTTGAGAACAATCCGCTCACCACCGTCTGCTCCATCGTCTGCAATCACGAAAAGCAGTGCGAGGGGCACTGCATCCGCGGTATCAAGGATGTGCCGGTGCATTTCTCCATCATCGAAAACTACATCTCCACCACCTACGCAAACCAGATGAAGGCCGGCCCCGCCCCCTCCAACGGGCGCAAGGTCGCCATCATCGGCGCGGGCCCCTCGGGCCTGACCATCGCCATCATCCTGGACCGCTACGGTTACGATGTCACGATCTTTGACAGCAAGGACAAGATCGGCGGCGTCATGCGTTACGGCATCCCGGACTTTCGCCTTCCCGACTCCGTGCTTGACGACATCGCCTACCGCCACCTGGAGCTCAAGGGCATCAAGTTTCGCCCCAATACCACCATCGGCGGCGCGATCAGCCTGGATGACCTGTTCCGCGACGGCTACCAGAGCATCTTCGTCGGCGCCGGTCTCTGGCGTCCGAAGACCCTGCATATCAAGGGCGAGACCTTGGGCCATGTGGCCTTTGCCATCAACTACCTGGCAAGCCCCAAGGCCTTCCACATGGGTGAGCGCGTCATCGTCATCGGCTCCGGCAACTCCGCCATGGACTGCGCCAGGACCGCCATCCGCCAGGGCGCGCACTATGTCACGGTTTTCAACCGCCGCGACAAGATCGCCGCGAGCGACTACGAGGCCAGCTACGCAAAGCTCGAAGGCGTGGAGTTCGAGATGATGAAGTCCCCGGTGGAGATCCTCGACAACGGCGTCGTCTTTGCCGACAACGAGTTTGATGAAGAGGGCAAGCTCCGCCCGGTCCCCGGCTCTGAGAAGATTTATCCCTGCACCGGCGTCATTGTCGCCGTCAGCCAGGAGCTCGGCAGCAACATCATCAACACCACCAAGGACTTGGAGAAGGAGCGCAGCGGCATGATCACCGTCGACGAGGAGGGCCACACCTCCCGTCCCGGTGTGTTCGCGGCCGGCGACGTGGCCCACGGCGCAAGTACCGTCGTGCATGCCGTTGCCACCGGCAAGCAGGTGGCCGAGGCCATGCATGCCTACATGCAGTCCCTGCCCATGCCAGAGCCCTCCCCCTATGCAAACGCCCCGAAGGTGGAGGCCGTGGAGGCCAGCGTCATGTCCGAACAGGTGATCGGATAACAGCAAATGATTCAGCTTCGGCGGCGGATGAAAACTCCGCCGCCGGTTCCATGAGAAGGGGAGTACAGAATGAAACTTATCAACATGCTCGTGAACGGTCAGCTCCACCTCGGCCTTGTGACGGATCGAGGTGTGATCGATGTCACGGAACTGGAAATGAAGATCGACACCAAAGCACCCCAAAGCATGATGGAGGCGATCTGCATGGGGCGCGAAAACGCTCTGCCATCTTTGCAGGAGGTGCAGGTGCTGGCTAAGAGCTATCTTTCGGAGGATGAGATCACCTACGCCCCGGCGGTGGACAGCCCGTCCAAGATCCTCTGCGCGGGCGTCAACTACCGTGCCCATATCGAGGAGACCCGCGGCAGCTTTGACCCTGCAGCCGTACCCACAATTTTCGCAAAATTCAACAACACGCTTGCACCCCACAAAGGGATCGTAAGGCGTAACCGCAACTCCCAAAAGCACGACTATGAAGCGGAGATCGCCGTTGTCATCGGCAAGCGGGCAGCCTACGTGAAACCGGAGAATGCGGAAGCGTATATCTTCGGCTACACGCTGGCAAACGATATCAGCGCCCGCGACCTGCAAAAGGCGACGAGCCAGTGGATTCCAGGCAAAACCTGCGACACATTCTGCCCGCTGGGACCCTGCATCGTGACGGCCGACGTGCTGAAATACGATGCCATGCACATCACGGGCTATAAAAACGGCGAACAGCGCCAGGAGGGCTGGAGCTCGGACATGATCCATAACATCCCGGCTCTTGTGAGCTTCCTGTCCGGCTGCTGCACCCTGGAGCCGGGCGATGTGATCCTCACCGGCACGCCCTCCGGCGTCATACTGGGCAGACCCGAAGGTATGCAGGACTGGCTTCAGCCGGGTGATGTGCTCACCGTCCGCGAGGACACCATCGGCGAGCTGACCGTAACGGTGGAGGATTGACCGCGTTTGGAGCACAGACAGGCCGCACAAAATGCACAGCCCTAAAATTTTATGTAAACATTTTTCTGAAAAGATTTCTTTTCCATTGCTTTCCCCGGGGGAGTGTGTTACAATCAACGTGGAAAAATTTCTCCGCCCAAATCAAATCGGGGACGGGCAGGTTTCATATATTTATTCAGCCTGTCTCCACAGCACAAAAAGGAGGATAACGATTCATGAGAAAAAGAATCTTTTCAGTCTTGCTGGCAGCTATCCTGATGCTGAGTCTCAGCGCCTGCAATCTGCCGCTGCCGAACTTCCTGGGCGGCAACAAGCCCGCCCCCACGCCCGAGCCGATGCCGACGCCCACTTATGCGCCCAGCGTACCCACCATGGCGCCGACGCCTGTTCCGACGCCGGTGCCGACCCTGCCGCCGACACCGTCTCCCACGCCGACTCCGGCCCCCACGCCGACCCCGGCCCCCACGCCCGAGCCGACGCCTACTCCGGCCCCCACGCCCATGGCGCCCGCGCCCGTGATCAGCAAGCAGCCCACCGGCGAGTCCCATTACATCGGTGACAGCGCGCTGTTCATCGCAAACGCCGATACCTGGACCTCCATCACCTGGACGGCGGTAGCGCCCAACGGCATGGAGGGGGATATGGACATGTTCCGCAGCGCCTTCCCCGGCTGCACGGTCACCGGCGATACGACCGGCTCTCTCACCATCGGCAACATCAGCGAGGGCATGACCGGCTACAGCTTCTACTGCACCTTCTATAACTACGGCGCATCCTCCCGCACCAACAGCGCGACGCTGCGCGTGCTCGGCGCAAAAGCTCAGACCAACACCGCAAACAACGGTGCGGCCGTGGCCTACATTAATTGCCCGGTCTGCGGCAGCACGATTCCTGCCAATACCGCCGTCTGCCCCAACTGCGGCGAGTTCATCAATGACAGTGGATATGTTCAGCTCCCCAATGGAGTCAGAGTTGTCCCGGACGGAGAGGGCGGCTATGTAGCTTTCGATGCCGATGGAAACATAGTGGACAGCGGCACATTCTGAGAGACAGCATAAACAATTGAAGGATGATTCTCAATGAGAAAAAAAATCCTGTGCATACTGCTGGCGTTTGTTGTGATGCTGACGTTTTCAGCATGCATAAAGAAAACTGCATCTGACCCGACCCCGGCTCCCACGGCTTCCGCGACGCCGGGACAGGCTGCGGATGCGATCCCCAACGCAGTCCTGAACGCCACCCCGACGCCTGCTCCCATACCGGACCTTACGCCGAGGCCGACGCGTTCGCCCGCGCCTGAGACTCCCATGCCGCTGTCAAGCGCCGCACCAAAGCCGTCCGCTTCGTCGGAGCCTGCCCCTTCGGCCACACCGGCGGCGGTCGCCGCGGCGCAGAATGAAGGGCCGACCATCATCAAGCAGCCCAAGGCTGAGGGCCACTATATCGGAGAGAGCGCCGTGTTCACCGCCGAAGCGCGCAACTGGACGAGCATTGTCTGGACGGCGGTATCGCCGAGCGGCCGTGAGGTCGACCTGGGGACCTTCCGCAAGACCTTCCCGGACTGCACGGTTCTCGGGGGAGCCGAAAGCACTCTCACGATCACGAACCTCAACATCGACATGAACGGCTGGAGCTTCTACTGCACCTTCAAAAATGATCGCGGCGAGAACAGGACCGACAGCGCGCGTCTCCGGGTCCGGGACCCGAACAGCGATACTTCCTCAAGCAGCTCCGGCACTGCCGTGACGACCAAATCAAAGCGGCTGCGCTGCCCGGACTGCGGCTCAGAGGTGCCGCGCGACCTGCTCAACTGCCCATACTGCGGTGCTGAGATTTATACGAAAAACGAGTATGCCTATGTAAATCAGGATCAGACCGGCGACATCTTTTATATGGACAACACCGGCGTCATGTATTATAACAACGCGGACCGCACCAGCACCTATATGGACACCAACACCAACTACACGGTCTTTAATGACAGCGGTCTCATCCAATCCGGCAATGTGAAGGAAGAGGAGAAAAAGGCAAAGGAAGAAGCCAGGCTGAACGCTCTCCTTTCCGGAGATGCCAGTGTCATCTTTGAAATGATGGAGGAAGAGGAATAGCCCGGCGACTTCGACACATAAAGCAAAATATAGATAAAGGAGAGTAAAAATGGATTTTAACGCAATACTAAACTATGCACTCGGTTGTGTAACCGAGAAATATGCCACCTTTACAGGCCGCGCAAGACGTGCGGAGTACTGGAGCTTCACACTTTGCACCAGTGTGATCTCACTGGTCCTGGGCCTGCTTTACCAGGTGACCGGTTCCAGCATCTTCAGCTATGTCTCCTACATCGTATCGCTGGCGCTGCTGGTTCCCGGCATTGCCGTTGCCTGGCGGCGTCTGCATGACATCGGCAAGAAGGGCACCTGGTACTTCCTCAGCCTGATTCCCGTTGTCGGCTGGATCATTCTGATCGTCTGGTTCTGCCAGGAGGGGGTCCGCGGCGCTAACGAATTCGGCCCCGATCCCAAAGCCTGATATACCAAAAAGGGCGCGTTGCAAAATGCTTCGTGTTTTGTCATCCTGAGGAACGAAGTGACGAAGGATCTTTCTTTTGAAAGTTTTGCAGATTTTTATAGAAAGATCCTTCGCTTACGCTCAGGATGACACGCATTTTGCAACGCCCCCTTTTTCTCAACGGGCAGCCCGTGTCGGAGACCGCCCTACAAGTCCCGAAGGGGAGTATGCAAAATAAAGAGCCCCACCGATGGTGAGACTCTTTATTTTGGTGACCCGTACGGGACTCCCCGCCTGCGGGCGGGCCGGGGCACGGCTCTGACCTGCCCCCGGCAGGTCATTCACTCCCGTGCCCTTCGAGTCCCGAAGGGAGTATACAAAATAAAGAGCCCCACCGATGGTGAGACTCTTTATTTTGGTGACCCGTACGGGACTCGAACCCATGTTACCGCCGTGAAAGGGCGGTGTCTTAACCACTTGACCAACGGGCCATATAAAAAGCGCAGCAAGCGCTGCGCCTTATTTGGTAGCGGCACCTGGATTCGAACCGGGGACACTTCGGGTATGAACCGAATGCTCTGGCCAACTGAGCTATGCCGCCATTGCTATGTGAACAGCATAAGAAATATACCAGATTTGACCCGCCTTGTCAACACCAAACATTAAAATTTTTTCGTTTTTGGAAAAAATGAAAAGTTCCTCTTGAAATCACAGGAGGGATGTGGTAATATAAATAGGCTTTTGGAGGGTTAGCTCAGCTGGTTAGAGCGTCCGCCTCACACGCGGAAGGTCGACGGTTCGAGTCCGCCACTCTCCACCATGAAAAAAGAGCCTTTTGCCTGTCGGTCAAAAGGCTCTTTTTTCAATGAAGTCGCTCCTGGCGGGGCTAATGAAAGAATGAAGACACTTTGTTAATGAAGAAATAATAGGGATAAGACACAGGCGGGAAATACGTGAAAGGTTGTGCACCATGAAAATTCTCTGCTACGGAGATTCCAATACCTACGGCTATGACGGGACGGACCCCTTCGGGGGACGGCTGCCCGAGGATGCCCGCTGGCCTGAACTGCTCGGCAGAAGCCTCGGCTGCGAATGTCTCAACTGCGGCCTCAACGGTCGGCGGGTACCGCGCTTCCCGCGCAGCATCGACGCGGATCTGAGGCTCCTGTCCCAGGCGAGGGAGGGAGACCTCATCATTGTCATGCTTGGCACCAATGATCTTTTATGCGGAGCCGGACCGGAGGAGACCGCGGGATATATGCGGTACTTTCTGGAAAAACTGAAAGAGGCCCACCCCAACTGCGCACTGCTGCTTACGGCTCCGCCGGCCGCCGTAACAGACGCGGAGGACCTTTCTCCTGCCTTCTCCGAGCTTGCCGAGGCTTACAGCGAAACGGCGCAGGAGCTCGGTATTTGCTATGCAGACACGACACGCTGGCAGATCCCCACCGTAGGGGACGGCGTGCACTTTTCCGAGCGGGGTCACAGGCTTTTTGCACTCAAGATGGGCCAGACGATCCGTATGCTCATGGCGTGATTTTTGCAGGTGCCGCCCGGACTTGACGCCGCTGCGCGGCACTGGGGCATGCTTACGCATGCCCGTCGCCGGAACCGGCTCAAGATTGGGAAAAACACCGCATAAAAAAGGAACATCCCGACGGGATGTTCCTTTTTTGGAGGCGCCACCCGGACTTGAACCGGGGGTCAGGGATTTGCAGTCCCGTGCCTTACCACTTGGCTATGGCGCCGGATATAAGATTTGCGGACGCGGAGGCGTCCGCAAATCCTTTTGTTGGAGCGGCTTACGAGGCTCGAACTCGCTACCTCCACCTTGGCAAGGTGGCGCTCTACCGGATGAGCTAAAGCCGCACATGGTGCCTCAGGCCAGAGTCGAACTGGCGACACGCGGATTTTCAGTCCGCTGCTCTACCTACTGAGCTACCGAGGCAAATCCTGTGAGTGGGAAAGCATGGTGGGAACAACTGGACTCGAACCAGTGACCCCCTGCTTGTAAGGCAGGTGCTCTAACCAGCTGAGCTATGCTCCCGTGTCACAGCTTAGTTATAATACTAGATTAATCCGGTTTTGTCAAGAAGTTTTTTCACTTTTCTCAATTGATTTGAAGGGATATTTATTCTTGTGTCAGCTTTCAAAAAATGGTATAATTAATTAATTATACATACAGGAGGTAACGCACTGCATGAAACACATACACAGAGCTGCCATGCTCGCGATCCTGGTGCTCGTAATGACTTTCTGCCTCAGTGCCTCGGTCTGGGCCAATGTCTGGACGCCGAAGTCGCTCAAGGAGATTGGGGACGAAGCCTTTATGGGCGTACCGATGCAGAAAAACTATGCGGTCCGGTCCGGTATCGAAACGATCGGCTCCCGTGCCTTTGCAAATACCGGGGTGGAGCTCGTCTGGCTGCCGAATACACTCAAGTACATCGCACCTGACGCCTTTGACAAGACGGCCGGTTTCGTCTGCTCGCCCGGCACCTATGCCGAGCAGTGGTGCCGAGATAACGGCTATGACTATGGCTACATCAAGCCCTATCTCAGTGTTGACAAGAAAAAGCTGAATTACGGTGAGACCGCAACTTTAACGGCAGATCCCGTCTTTGGCAAGGAGCCTACGTCATACATCTGGGAGACTCGGGGGCGTGAGCGCTACTGGTCCGTTGTCGAGGGAGAGACCGGGCCGATCCTGCGCTATACCAACACGGAGGAAGACGGCTATATCAAGTTCCGCGTCTCCTGCGTATGGGACGACGTATGCTCTGTCCCCAGCGATCTGGAAAGCATTTACCGCTACAGCAACAAAATCACCTTTGATGCAGAAAAGTGCAAAGCCCTGAGCGGCGACGCCGTGTATCTGGAATGGAACTCGATGGGCAGCGACACGGACTTTAAGCTGTATCAGTGGAAGCCTGACGCACAGAAGCCCGATGGCGGAGAATGGACATGGATCGACTCTTTTAAAGGCGCGTGGCACTGTACGGTCTACGGTCTGGAGAAAAACACGGAGTACAGCTTCTATCTCAGCATCCCGCAGGAAAACAGCGACGATGAGAGAATCGTCTCCGAACCCATTACCATCACTACCGGGGATGATGAGACCAGCCTTGAGATGCATGAATTCCTGCTCGACGGGCAAGCCCTCTATATGACCTGGGAGCCCATCGAGGGCGCCCGGTATGACATATACTACGGTTCGACCGAGGACAATCTGAAAATCTGGTCAAGCAACCGTTGGAGAACGGACTACCAGATGTACGATTTCCCGCTGAATCAGACAAGATACGTACAGGTTCGGGCCCGTATCCCCAACACGTATTACGTATTTCCGGGACCGATCCTGCCGGTCAAACCCACAGAAGAAGGTCCCAAGCTGACCCTCGATCCCGTTGCTTACAGGGGCGACGTTGCGAACGTGAGCTGGACGCCGCTGCTCGGCTGCACCTATGATGTGTATCTGCGCGCAGAGGGCCAAGAAAAGAGTCTTATTGAAGAAAACACAGACAGGAACTATCTGGACATCGGCGGCTTAAAGCCCGGGGATAAGTGGTATGTCAGTGTGACGGCCAAATTCGGCAAATGGAGCACCACAAGCGCCGAGGCGGAGATCTGCGTTGATCCTCTGGACGAGGTGGTATACCGCGCCCTGCTCATCGGTGAGGCGACCTTCGACGGCAAAATGAACGCGCCCCGCAACTACGGGAATGTGGATCTTCTGTCAGTGATGTTTGACAATGTGAAGACCCCCGACGGAACTTATTATTCCTATGTCCGCCGCAAAGATCTGAGCCGAGATGGAATACTCGCCGCCATCACGGAGACGTTTTCTGAAGCGGATGATAACGATGTTTCCCTCTTCTTCATCTCTACCCATGGCAATGTCAGCAAGGTCGGCCGTTATGCCGGAGCGCTGTGCACGGTGGAGACGCCGACGAAATTCGGGTTACTTCTGCAGGAGGAACTGCGTGACGCTCTGCAGAAGATCAAGGGCACCAAGATCGTGTGGTTATCCGCCTGTGGGACAGGTGCGGGCGTTTATGACCCCGAGCATCCGGAGGAGGAGAACTACGCCGATCCCTACTATGGCGAATACGACGAGAACGAGTGGGACGGCTGGCCCATCTATGTGATCGACAATGAGGGAGACGACTTTTATCTCAGCGATGATGCAGCCTTTGACACAGGCGAGCTCCGCCAGCCTGATTTTCAGGTGTTGACTGCCGCTCGCTACCGTTATGTCGGCTACGGCAATAATGACGAAAACTGCAGCTACTTCGTCAAGTATCTCACGGAAGGCGTTTTTAACCCGGACGGGAGCATGCCCGCGGATATGGACGGCAACGGAGAGCTGACCCAGCATGAGCTGTTCAGCTACATCAAGTGGCGCGAGGAGGACCCCGAGACCGGCTCAGATCAGGATGTACAGGCCTACCCCATGAACAGCGACTATGTGCTGTTCATGAAATAATCTCATATAAAAACGGATGCGGCATTAAACCGCATCCGTTTTGGCTTGTGAAGCTTTTAATAGTATCAGATCTGCCGGACTGAAGCTGTACTCCCTGTCGCAGAACTGGCAGGACACGGAGATGTCCTTGCCGTCGTCGATGATCTCCTGCAGCTCGCTCGGATCGATGACGGTCAGGGCCTGCTCCACCCGCTCCCGGCTGCAATAGCAGCGGTACTCCACCGGGTATTCGCCCACGGTATGCCAGTCAAAGCCCTTGAGCACCTGCTTGAACAGCGCCTCCGCTCCGTCCTCGTTCAAAACGGTGGTGAGCTGGTCCATCATGAAGATGTTCTCCTCCAGCTTGCCGATGAGCTCTTCGTCCGCGCCGGGCATGAGCTGCACGACAAAGCCGCCGGCGGCGAGGATCGTGCGGTCGATGTTCACCAGCACCCCCAGCGCGCAGGCAGAGGGCACCTGCTCACTCTCGGTCAGGTAGGCGGTGAGGTCTTCGGCGATCTCCCCGCTGACAAGCTCGACCGAGCCGATGTAGGGCTCGCGCATGCCGAGATCGCGGCTCACGGTGAGCATGCCGTCACGGCCGACCGCGCCGCCCACGTCCAGCTTGCCGTCCAGACGCAGGGGCAGATCACAGCGCGGGTTCTCCACATAGCCGCGCACATTGCCCTCGTGGTCCGATACCGCTACCACGCTGCCCATCGGTCCGCCGCCGTTAATGCGGATGGTGAGGCTGGCCTTCTCCTCCTTCATGGCCTGACCCAGAAGGGAGGCACCGCACAGGGTCCGCCCCAGGGCGGCGCAGGCGGTAGGGGAGAGACCATGGATCTGCCGTGCCCGTTCTACAGTATCCCTTGCCGTGATCACAGCCATTTTAATAAAACCGTCGGCTGCGGTTGCTCTGATGATTTTATCCATTCTCGTTCCTTCTTGCTATGATATAGAGTCTTCCGGCCTCGCCCTGAGGACCGTCAACGCGCTGGCGCACGTTGTCAAAGCCTGCCTGCTCCAACAGGGCGCAAAGCGTTTCTGGGGTGTGCGCATATTCGATGTGCTCCTCCTCACTCCGTTCCCAGAGCGTTCCGCGCTTTGTGAAGAGATCCATGCCGTAGACCAGTGCGCTTGAGTCCTCGTCAAAGTCGGCCCGCCACAGGCACAGCACATCCTCCTTCTCGTCGACAAAGATCTGCCCGTCGAGAGAGCGCAGGAAATCCGGCGTGCGGATGTCGAACAGCAGCAGCCCTCCGGGCCGGATGAAGAGATGCAGGCGGCGAAACACCTCCGCCAGCTTTTCGGCGGAGATGTAGTTGAAGCCGTCGAGACAGCAGACCGCCGCGTCCACCGTGCCGTAAAGGTCCAGCCCCTCCGCCGCCTGGCAGAGAAACAGCGGCTGCACCCGGCAGGGGCCCTGCTTTGCCTGCGCCTGCATCAGCATGTCCACGGAGCGGTCCGCCGCGATCATCTCATAGCCGCGCCCGGCAAGCTCCCAGGTCATGGAGCCCGTGCCGCAGCACAGATCCAGCAGCAGGCGGAACTCGCCGCCGTCGGCGGAAAAAACCGACTCGTAGAAATCCGCGATGGCGCCGTAGGGCACATCCCCGGTCAGACTGTCGTACCAGGGGGCGAGAGCGTCGTAACAGCTCACTTGTCCTTCTCCTGCAGGCGCTCGAACACCACCGCATAGCCGCCCTTGCCGTACTGGAGGGACCGGTTGACGCGGCTGATGGTGGCGCTGGAGGCGCCGGTCTGGGCCAGGATGTCGTTATAAATCATCCCCTCATTGAGGCAGGCGGCAACCTGATAGCGCTGCTCCATGGCCATCAGCTCCGACACCGTGCACAGATCGTCAAAGAAGCGCATGCACTCATCCATGGTCTTCAGGGAGAGGATTGCCTCGTACATCTTCTCGTTACGGGGTTTGCGGGATAGTTTGTTCATGTTGTCCTCCGATATAAAAAATGTCATTGTAATCATGTAAGCATTTGGTAATTATACTTTACATCTTTACATTGAAAAAGTAAAGAGAAACTTTGTTAAGAATATTGAAATTTGAGAATATGCCACACAATCCCACTTGCGGTTTTTATCGAGGCATATTATAATCAATGTTGGATAAAAAGAGTTTTGCGGAAAGGAGAAGCTATCATGACAGCTGTTTTTTCTGTGAGCATGACCGCGCTCTGGCTCGGGGCAATGATCGTGCTGCTGATCGTGGAGGCGCTGGCACCGGGACTTGTGTCCATCTGGTTTGCCCTGGGGGCGCTGGCGGCCATGATTTCCTCGATGCTGGGCGCGCCTTTGTGGCTGCAGCTTGTGTGGTTTTTCCTGGTCTCGGTGGTGAGCCTTCTGCTCACGCGTCCGCTTGCGAAGAAGTACGTAAACGGCCGCGCTGTGCCCACCAATGCCGACATGGCCATCGGAAAGGACTGCGTGGTGACAGAGACCATCGACAATGTCCGCGGCACGGGTGCCGTGAGCGTGGGCGGCAAAATCTGGACCGCCCGCATGGCCTCCCCCGAGGGCAGGGCCGAGAAGGGCACCGTCCTGCGCGCGGTGCGCATTGAGGGTGTCAAGCTGATTGTGGAAGAAAAACGTGAAACTGAGGAGGTACACGCATGAATACCAGCATGATTGTTTTAGGCATCGTCGTTCTTGTGGCCGTTTTCATCGCCGTGCGCTGCATCCGTATCGTTCAGCAGGCGCGGGCCTATGTCATTGAGTTTCTGGGTGCGTATAAGACGACCTGGAACGTGGGCATCCACTTTAAGCTCCCCTTTGTGGAGCGCATTGCCAAGGTCGTCTCCCTCAAGGAACAGGTGGCGGACTTCCCGCCCCAGCCTGTCATCACGAAGGATAACGTCACCATGCAGATCGACACCGTTGTCTATTTCCAGATCACCGATCCGCGCCTGTACACCTACGGCATCGAACAGCCCATGCTCGCCATCGAGAATCTCTCCGCAACCACGCTGCGTAATATCATCGGCGACCTGGAGCTGGACCAGTGCCTGACAAGCCGCGACATCATCAACTCCAAGATGCGTTCCATCCTGGACGAGGCCACCGATCCCTGGGGCATCAAGGTCAACCGCGTGGAGCTCAAGAACATCCTGCCGCCCAAGGAGATCCAGAACGCCATGGAAAAGCAGATGAAGGCTGAGCGTGAGCGCCGTGAATCCATTCTCCGGGCTGAGGGCGAAAAGCGCGCCGCCATCCTGGAGGCCGAGGGTGAGAAGGAGTCCGCCATCCTGCGGGCCGACGCCAAGAAGCAGCAGCAGATCCTCGAGGCCGAAGGCCAGGCCGAGGCTATCCTCAAGGTCCAGACCGCGACCGCCGAAGGCATCCGCCTTATCAACGAGGCTGCGCCCTCCGACGCGGTGATCAAGCTCAAGGCCATGGAGGCCTTCTCCAGCGCCGCCAACGGCCAGGCCACCAAGATCATCATCCCCAGCGAGATCCAGAGCGTGGCGGGCCTTGCGGCAGGCCTGATGGAATCCGTCAAAGAGACCAAGTAATAAAGTTTATAACAAGACCGGCGGCACCGACCCGCCGGTCTTCCAATGAAAGGAAAAGCAGCTATGACGACCAACGAGAAAGCCCTCGATTTTCTGACGAGACACGGCATGGACCCCGAGAGCATTGATCCCGATGTGTGCATCTACAGAATGCTTGCCGAGATGAAGAGCGGCCTTGCGGGCGAGGCGTGCTCCATGGACATGATCCCCACCTACCTCTCCAACGACGGAGAACTGATGGCCGGTATGCAGGCCGCGGTGATCGACGCGGGCGGCACCAACTTCCGCAGTGCCCTTGTCCGTTTCCAGTCCGGCGGCTATACAGTCACGGACATGATCAAGCGCCACATGCCCGGCACCGAGGCGCCCTGCACCTGGGAGGAGTTTATCCGCTTCACCGCGGACGCCATTGAGCCGCTCATGGACCGGGCGGATGTCATCGGCTTCTGCTTCTCCTATGCCGCGACCATCACCCCCGAGCGGGACGGCCGGGTCATTACCATTGACAAAGAGGTCGTGGTCAACGGCTGCGAGGGGCAGCTGATCGGCGCGTCCCTGATCGCGGAGCTGGAGCGCCGCGGCATCACCGGCAAAAAGATCGTCATCCTCAACGACACCGTCGCGGTACTGCTGGGCATGGCGGCGGGGCTTGACAAGTCCAAGTACGCGGGCTTCATCGGCCAGGTCAGCGGCACCGGCACCAACACCTGCGTTTCCCTGCCTGTCTCCGCCATCGGCAAGCTGGGGCTCGAAGGGGACAAGGGCATGATCATCAACCTCGAGTCCGGCAAGTACGACGGCATCCGGGGCGGCGACTTTGACAAGATGCTCGATGCCGAGAGCCACAACCCCGGACAGAAGCATTTTGAAAAGCTGACCGCAGGCGTGTACCTGGGAGAGATCTGCCACCTGATGCTGGGCACCGCCGCCGAGGAAGGCCTCCTGAGCGATGAGTGCGCCGAAAAAGTGCGCGCCCTGCCGGTATTCGACTCAGCCGTCATCGACGCCTGGGCCTGCGGCGAGGGCTTCGAGATGCTCGGCGGCACCGAGGACGACCACAGCTTTGCCCAGACCCTGAGCCTTGCTCTGTTCCATCGCTCGGCAAGGTGCATGTGCGTCAACCTTCTGGCCCTGGCGGAGCTCATCGGCGGCGGACGGGAAAAGCCGGTCTGCATGCTGGCGGAGGGCTCGCTGGTACAGAAGGGCCGCTGCTACCGCCCCGAGCTTGAGCGCCTGCTGCAGCTCTATGGTACGGAGAAGCGCGGCATCACCTGCGAGCTGCACGTCGGCTCGGAGACTACGCTGCCCGGCTCCGCGGCGGCGGCACTTCTCAACACATAATTTTCTTGAACCCCCGGTGTGGATATGCTATAATATTCCAGATTCTTTGCATAAACACGGAGTAACTGTATGATAGACTGGTTGACCGGCACGGTTGTCGGGAAGATGTGCGCGACTTTTTTTATATCCATGCTTCCCGTTGTGGAACTTCGCTTCGGCTTGCCCTTCGGTATCGCCCAGGGATTGGAATATCCGCTCGCCCTGATGGCTGCGCTGCTGGGCAACATGGCCCCGGTGCCGTTCATCATCGTCTACATCAAGCGCATCTTTGCCTGGATGCGCATGCACATGCCCCGCATGAACGCGCTGCTCACAAAGCTGGAAAACCGCGCCCATCTCAAGGGCGAGACCGTGGAGAAATACGGGCACTGGGGTCTGCTGCTCTTTGTGGCGATCCCGCTTCCCGGCACCGGCGCCTGGACAGGCGCGCTGATTGCGGCGCTCCTGAACATCCGCACTGCCAAGGCGGTCCCGGTCATCCTCATCGGCGTCTGCATCGCCGCGGCTATCATGACCCTCGTCACCTACGGTGTGATCCATATTGTGCTGTAATGAACAAGCCCCCGGGGCCGCGGCCTCGGGAGCTTTTTTCACCAAACGCGGATAAACAACATTGACGGGCGCGGAAATCCTGCTACAATAGTATCAGACAAAAACGTAAAAAAGGAGCGTGCAAATATGAAAAAGAATGTACTCGTTCTGCTGCCAACGGAGGCCAGACACAGAGAGAAGCTGGAGGCGGCGGGCGCGGAATGCTGCTTTGTATACAGCAGGCCCGATGAGGTAAGCCTTGAGCAGATACAGGCGGCAAACGTCATTATCGGCCAGCCGAAGCCGGATATGCTCCGTGCTTCGGAAAACCTCGAGTGGCTGCAGACCGCCTCCGCCGGGGTAGACCCCTACATCGTGCCGGGCGTGCTCGCTGCGAAAACCGTGCTCACCAACGCCACCGGCGCCTACAGCAAGGCGGTATCGGAGCATGCCTTCGCCCTGACGCTGATGCTGATCAAGAAGCTTCACCTGTACCGGGACGAGCAGCTGAAAAATCACTGGAGCGATCGCGGCACTGTCACATCCCTCTCCGACAGCACCGTCTTGGTGGTCGGACTCGGGGACATCGGCCGGGCCTACGCGCGCATGGTCAAGGCGATGGGCGCGTATGTGATCGGCGTCAAGCGCCGCGGCGGCTCCTGCCCGGACTATGTGGACGAGCTCGTGCTGACGCAGGACATCGACAGCGTCCTGCCGCGCGCGGACATCGTCATGTCGGTGCTGCCGAATACCGCAGAGACCCGCTATCTGTATACGGACGAGCGCTTTGACAAAATGAAGGACAGCGCCGTCTTTGTCAACTGCGGGCGCGGCAATGCGGTCTCGTCCGAGGTACTGTACCGCGCACTCAAGGAGCATAAGATCAGCGCGGCTGCCATCGACGTTGTCGAGACAGAGCCGCTGCCCGCCGACAGCCCCCTCTGGGGCCTTGAAAACCTCGTTATCACGCCGCACATCTCGGGCTTCTTCCACCTGCCGGAGACCTTCGAGCGCATTGTCGATATCGCGGCGGGCAACCTTGCGGCCTATCTCGCGGGGAAGGAGCTGCGCAACATGGTCGATTTTGCGACCGGGTACGCAAAGTAAATGCATTTATCTCTGCATGGAACCCGCTCCGAGGCGCTTGCCATTCTCTCGAGAAAAGGATATAATCTCTGCATTATCAGATTGTTGGAGGAAACGAAACAATGTTTAGGAGAAAACACGTTTCAGCAATATCCCTGGCGCTCATGCTTGTGTTGCTGACAGTGCTGCTCTGCGGCTGCGGCAAAATCGGTCAGACCGCAAAACCGGCGGAGCCGACCGCTGAGCCAAGTCCGGCGGTCGAGAGCGCGCCTGTCCAGCCCAGCCCCACACCCGTGACTACGCCCGCGCCCACGGAGCCGGTGAGCACGCCAGCCCCCACCCCGACCCCGGTTCAGCAGCCCGTTGTCGAGCGGCAGAACGGCGAACGCTTTGAAGGCACCATGACGTTCCAGGGCATGGAGGAGACCATCAAGTACGAGCATATCCGAAACGATGCGCTCGGCTTCGAGATGGACTACGACTATGAAAGATTCGTGCGGCAAAGCGAGCCGGATCGCGAACGCTTCATCTCCGCGTATGACGATCCCGAACAGCCCGAGAATTACCTTGAGGTGACATCCCATTCCGAAAACGCCGAGACGGTGGCAGCGTTCATCGCCGACCGGCTTTCAAACGAGTATGAAAGCAAGCCTGAACCTATCACCCTGGACCGGGCCGGAAACTGCATTCATATCGAGGCGTCTGTCATCAAGGGCACCAATCAAATGGCGGAGCACCTGCAGTCGGTGTATATCTTCCCGGCATCCGACGGCTGCCGCGTTGCTATCTCACATTGCTACATCACGGATTCCGAGTTTTACGGCATGCAGATCCACCGTTTTATGAACACCTTTTCGGTTATTGCCAATCAGGCTGAAAGCAGGATAACCGACGAGCAGGCGGTTTCCGCTGTCAGAAATTACTGCCTTGCCGTCAATCCGGAGCTTATGAACAGTGTGAACGCAGGGGATGCCCCGGTTTATTGGGATCTCTCCTCAAGCGACGAGAATCAGATCGTGGTGGTGTTCCGCTCGTACACCGGGGCGCTGAACCGCTACTACATCGACCCGGTTTCGGGAGAAGCCTATGTCACCGAATTTGTCCCCGGGATCACGGAAGAGGAACAGCGGACGGGCGAGACCCTGAATGTGAGGAATTATCTGCAATAAAAGAGAAGAAAAGCTTCCGCTCACCGGCTTGTTTGCCGGCGGGCGGGAGCTTTTCCCGGTGAAAGCGCGGAAAGAACCGGAGAGACCAATCGCAGCTGTGAGAACTTTTTCAGCATTGACTGAAATACAAATCCTGATAAAATAGAAGACACACTGAGAGGGGGAAAATCATACATGCTGCATGGCTCTGCCGCCCAAAGACTAGAGCGGAAAATGGCTTTTATCCTGCTGCTTTTCTGCCTGTGTTGTGCTGTCCTGTTTCCTGCCTATGCGCTGGATGAAAGTCAGGTGGATTTCGAGATCAAATTTCTGCTGGATTCCGATCAGGTGCTGACGGATGAGCACTTGCTGACCGATGATTTCCGGGCGCTGATCGGCGCCGGGACGGATTATCGGTCGATCGACGTAATCTATCTCGAAACCGAAGGACGCGACTTTTTAAACGAGGGCTGGGTAAACCGGATACGCTGGAAGGAAAACAAGAAAAAGATCGAGTGTACCTGTAAAAAACGCTATTCTCTTTCCGGGGAGGATGCGGCGGCCATTCGCGTCGCGCTCGCGCAGGCGGAAGCCGACGGCTTTACTTTTTCCGATAAGGCCTATTCCGCACAGATCGACTGGGGCTTTTCCAAAATGACCCTGAGCGTCGAGACGGAGGCATCCGGAAAGTATAAAGACTACCATAGCCTGTCGCAGTTCAGCACGGCCGATGCTATCGACTTCTTTCAAAGCGCGATGCCGGACGAAGAGAGAGACTGGGGAGAAAACCGATTGGGTGCCGCCATGCTCGCGCAGGCCCGGAAGGTCGGGCCGCTGCAATACTGGAGGCTCAAGGGAAGCCGGGAGGGAACAGAAGTCGATGTCGACATCTGTCCGATGAAAGACGGCTATATCACGGAACTGTCGTTCAAGGTGAAGGGACTTGCCGCCGCCTCTGCCCTGCGGGAGCGGATGATGGCGCTGCTGGAGGAGAAGGGACTCCTTATGCACGAAGATTCCCTGAAAACGCAAATGATCCTGGACGATTATCTGGGGACGAAGCCGCAGGGGCAGGACTTATCCGCCCGGAGTCCGTGATATGGATCGGCAATCTGATGTCTCCGGCAATACATCGAAAACAGAAAACATATCGAAACAAAAGACAAGGGCAGGAGCCGCGGCTCCTGCCCTTGCGAAGTTATGTTTTTCTTATCCAAGCTGAGCCAGGCAGTCGGCCAGCATTGTGCGGTAGGTCTCGGGGGAGGCACCCTCAAAGGGGACGGCCAGCAGCTTGCCTTCGCTGTCCACAAAGTAGGTGGTGGGCCAGGCCTGGAGGGAGAGGTCTTCCTCGATCTCATCGGTGCAGCGCAGGTTCAGATAGGCAGCGCCGGCATCGCTCAGGAGCTGCTTGGCGGTTGCGACGGTTTCATCGTCCATGGCGTCGGTGCACAGGCCGACGAGCTGGCAGCCCTGGGCCTCGAGCTCCTTGGCCATCTCGCCGAGCTCGGGCAGCTCGCCCTTGCAGGGGCCGCACCAGGTCGCCCAGCAGTTGACCATGGTGACCTTGGCCTTGGAGAAGAGCTCCGCACTGTCGACGGTGTTGCCCTCAAGATCGCTGGTCTTGAAGGAGAGGGTTTCGCCGACCTTTTTGACCTTGGGCCATTCGGGAGCCGAAAGCTTCAGACCGGAGAGATAGGGCGCCGGGTCCTTCAGGAGCGTTTCAAACTCGTCATAGAACTCGCCGATCATGGGCTTGTACTCGTCGACAGAATCTATTTCTGGTGCGTACTGATTGTAGAAGAAGCGGCAGTCGCCGTCCGAGCCGATCTCGGTGAGGGCGGTGAATGTTTCGTCACCAAGGCCGTAATTCTTCAAAAGCAGCTCACGCAGTTCGTTCTCCCCGCGCCCGCCGTTAATGACATAAATATTGTAAAGCGGGGCTTCGTCATAGCCGCTTGCCCAGGAGGGGTGGTCGGAGTCAACAGGCGGCTCCTTGCCGCTGCTGCAGGCTTCAATGAAGGACTTGTAAAAGGCTTTGTAGGCGTCGTTGTCGGCTTTGGAAACGGCGAGGTAAGACACGGAGATGACCAGCAGGCCGTCGTCTGCAAAATCATAATTCCAGGAGAACTGACCCTTCATGTTCCGGAGAGCCTCGGGCGTCTCAAAGTGCAGACCGAGCTGGGGCACGTCGATCACTTCGGCCTCGGCCTCGGCCGCTTCGCTTTCGGCTGCTGCGGCACCCTCGGGCCGGACGGTGAGGACCACGAGATCCGGGGCCGCGGGGACGGGATACTCGGTCGTGTCCTTTTCGTAACCGGCGGGAACCTTGAGCAGGTGGACCGTGTAGCTGCCGGCGGGCATGTCAAAGGCGGCGATGCCGTCTTCACCGGTCTTGCCCATCAGGCACTGGTCGTCGGAGCAGAACTGCACCATGACGCCCTGAACGGGATTGCCGTCGGGATCGACGGCCTTGATCCGGTAGCCGCCGTCTGCAAATGCACCGGCACACAGAGCCGCCTGCACCAGGCAGAGCATCAGGATCATTGCGATTGCTTTCTTCATTTTTGCTACTCCCTTCTTTGTCCTTGAATTGTCATCTGAAATGAGTTTGCCATCCAACATAAAACTGCTGCGCATTCGTTACAACGAGATGAACGCACAATTCTTATCGGCTCAAACAGTATACCATAGACCGCGCTCCATTTCTACATAAATAATTCTTAAAAATGAAATACAGTCGAAGGAAAACAGAAGGAGCCTAATGCGGCTTTCCCGGCACTTCGAAACCGGGGAAGCGGAATGAAGTGAGTTTCGTTTGACGCCGGAAGCCCTGCGGATTCGTCCAAAGGGCTTCCTCTTTTTATAAGACGAACCAAGGTGCACGAAGTACATAAGATCAATCTGAGACATGACAGAAGTCATTTTTAGACATTGACGGAAAGTGAAATCCTGATAAAATAGGAAAACAGATAAAGCAGCGCTGTATGTCGACAAAGATCGGCGTAATTCTGACCGGAAAGAACGGGCGGGTTAATCGGCGGAGACAGCTTTATGTACTTCTGGAGTAGTTGTACTCAGCGGCTGGCAATTTCTGCTGGGCGGGCTTCTGATGACGGCGGCAGCTCTGCTCGGCGGCGGAAAGCCGCGCGCGGTTGATGCCAGAGCCTGGCCGCTGATGCTGTACCTGGGTTTTCTCTCCGCTGTCGCGTATACGCTCTGGTCCCTGCTGCTGCAGCGGCACCCGGTATCGCGCATCATGGTTTTCTCTTTCCTGAACCCGGTATTCGGCGTCGTCTTGTCGGCGCTGCTGCTGGGTGAAGGGAAAATCCTGAACATTCCGCGCTGCGCGCTTGCAATGGTGCTGGTCTGCCTCGGCGTCTGGATTGTGAACCGTCCGGCAAAGGAGCCGGAAGCCAAGCTAAAAAACGGAAAGGAAGATTGTTATGAAAGCGGCTGTTCTGAAAAACTGGTTTGATCTCGAGCTTTGCGATATCCCCATGCCGGTGCCGAACGAGCATGAGGCCCTGATCAAGGTCCGCTACGGCGGCGTCTGCGGCTCGGATATGACCGTTTATCGCGGCAAGCATATGACGGCCACGGTGCCGACCGTGCTGTGCCATGAGATCCTCGGCAATATCGTTTCCCTGCCCGAGGGCTATGACGGCCCGTTTAAGGTGGGGCAGCGCGTGCTGATGAACCCGGTCATTTCCTGCGGGCACTGTGCGGCCTGCCGCCGCGGTCTCGGCCATGTGTGCGAAAATCTGAAGCTGCTCGGCATCCATGTCGACGGCGGCTTCGCGGAGTATACCAAGGTCGGCGTGGACAAGCTCTGTGCATTGGACGACGATATTCCCGACGAGGTTGCCATCCTCGGTGAACCCTTTGCTGTCGGCTATCATGTCATGCTCCGCAGCCAGATAAATCCGGGAGACAAGATCTTCATCTCCGGCGGCGCGACCGTCGGCCTGTATATTGCCATCTTTGCCAAGGCTTTCGGCGCCGGGCGCGTCATCATCTCGGAGATCAATGAACCGCGCCGGCAGTTTGTGGAGTCCATGGGCATCGAGACCATCAACCCCCTGGAAACGGATGCCATGGATCTCATGCGGGAGGTTACCGGAGGCGGCGGCTTTGACATTGTCTACGACACCTCGGGCGCCGCATCGGCGGTGCTGCAGATGCCGGATCTGACCCGCTGCGGCGGAAAGATGCTGTCTCTCGGCCTCTCCGGCGACGCCTATCAATTCATCATCGGCAAGGTCTCCTTCAAGGAAATCACACTGATCGGCAACCGCCTTTACTCGCAGGAGGATTTTGAAAAGGGCATCCGCTTCCTGGAGGATAACTGGCGCAGGCTCGGCCTCGACCGCATGGTTACAGACCGCCTGACTCTGGGCGAGATCGACAAGGCGATCAACATGATGATCGACGGCACCAACCTCTGCAAAATCATCATTGACTGCCAAAAAACCTGACCGACGGGAGAATAATACGAACGGCAGTGCCGGAGCCTTTGCGGAGGATTATTCTGCTTTCTCGGTCAATTCCTGATACATCCGCATGAGCGCCGCCACGCAGTCTGACTCGGTGAAGCCCTTGACAGGGAAGCCGTAGGCGGCCATGACCGCGCGGTCGTTCTGCTGGTGAGCCCTGCGAAGCTCCGGCGGCATGGTCAGCTCGTCGTAGAGATCGGCGAGACTCGCGTCGGGATAGAGCGCGCGGGCGTCGAGAATAGCCTGCGCCGTCTGCTCGATCAGCGCCTTCTGCTCATTGGTGGGAGTAGGCCAGGGGAAGTTGTTGTAGACGATGGTGTTGGAATACCGATAACGCATTTCAAGGCGTCCACATACGGTCCTCATCCACGCCATATGGACATTACTTTCCATAATTCCGAAATGGTAGATTTCTGCATTTGGAATGATTAATACCAAGTTACTGGCAACAACGTCTGGCGGTAAAAAGCCCATTGGAACATATTTTCTTTGCTCAGAAGAAACGCTTGGAACAATGATATATGGCTGCTCGGTATGTCGATTTTCGGTAAAAAGCATTGGCTTTTCAGCCCATTTCCTTGTGGATGCTTTCGTGCTTTTCTGACGAAATTCTTTTACTTTTCCTATGCGATTAAGAATAGGAGGACACCTTTTAAGAACTGTAGGATTTACGTTGACGAGCCACAAGCAGTATCTTTCTTTTCGATTGATAAATTCTTCTGCGCCGAGGAAAGGGCGTATCATGTTTTCAATCTGTGGATAACAGGCTAACAATTGCGTTCTCTCATCTGCTGAAAGAATAAGATTACCGCCATCTGTTGGCTGACTGCCTTTGCACATCTCAGGAACCTGGCATAACGGTTTTGACCTTTTTTCCAAAAAAACATCAGGAGCATTAAGCAAGTACGGATTTATGTTTTCTGCTATACGGAAACTGTTGCCTTCGTAAATTCTTTTTTCTTGCTGAACTTGTTCGTTAGCAAATCCCGCAATAACACAATGCACATGCGCTTTCAAACTGGCCTCGCTGTCCCAGCGGAAAGTTCTGTATGCAAACAAGATATGTATGTTGTACTTTGTACGGAGAGGCTTCCAGACTGCGATAGCTTGTTCTCCCTGTGTTATGGAATTCGTAGAAACAAAGGCCACATGGATATCAGTGTTCTTAATCAATTGCGCAGCCTTAAAATACCAGCCTGAAACATAATCAATGTTTTCCCGGCATTGCTTTCAGTGAGCTGTAAGTCTTCTTTTTGGCAATCTGTTTGATATGTGTACCCCACAAACGGCGGGTTGCCCATGATGTAGTTCAGCTTGGTCTTATCGACGACGCTCTCCCAGTCGATGCGCAGGGCGTTGGCCTCGACGATGTTGGCGTTGGTTTTCAGCGGCAGAAAGTCCAGATCCAGCAGCAGGATCTTTTCCGTCTCCTTCATCATCTGGCTCTCCGCGATCCAGAGAGCGGTCTTGGCGACGGTCACAGCGAAGTCGTTGATCTCGATGCCGTGAAACTGCGCGATGCTGACCTGGATGGGATTCGTGACGGCGTCCATGCTCATCTGCCCGCGGTGCAGCTCGTCGATCACGATGTTCTCCAGCCGCCTCAGACTCAGATAGCTTTCCGTCAAAAAGTTGCCGCTGCCTGCCGCCGGGTCCAGAAATTCCAATGATGCCAGCTTTTTCTGAAACGACGTCAGGCTCTTTTCCTTCGTCTTCCAGACCTCGATGGCCTGTATCTCTTCGAGCTCTTTTTTGAGTTCGTCCAGAAACAGCGGGTCGATGACCTTGTGGATGTTCTCGATGCTGGTGTAGTGCATGCCGCCTGAGCGCCGCGTCTCCGGGTTCAGGGTGCTCTCAAACACTGCGCCGAAGATCGTGGGGCTGATCTCCGACCAGTCAAAGTCCGCCGACGCGCGCCGCAGCAGCAGATCGCGCAGCGCCTCCGTAAAGGGCGGGATCACCGCGTCCTCGTCCGCAAACAGCCCGCCGTTCACATACGGGAAGGCCGCGAGCAGCGGATCGTCGTCGGCAAGATACTCGTCCCGGTCCTCCGTTTTCTGGTTCAAGACCTTGAATAACTGCCGGAGCCCCTTGCGCATGTCCTTGACGGCAAACTGGGCCATATAGTCATGAAACATCAGGTGCTTTCCGAAGATGCCCGCGTCCTCGGCATACAGGCAGAACACCAGCCGCACACACAGCTTGTTGAGCGATTTGAGCGTCTCCGGGTCCTCGGGGTCCTTGTACTGCTTCAGAAGCCCGTCGTACAGAAGGCCCACGACCTCGCCCGCCTTGATGGAAATTTCCATCTCCCGCTGCACATGCGTGTTGCCCTGCTCCACCAGAAAGGCCAGACGGTAGTATTCCTTTTCCAGATCGCAGAGCCTGATCTTCTCCGGCTCCCCATGGGGCTTTTCCATGTCGTAGACATAGAACTCCCGGAAATTGCAGGTCACGATCCAGCGCGGGCGGTCGGAGTAGGGAAGCTCCGCGGAATAGCGTTTGGCCTGCTGAAACGGCGTCAGCAGCGACCCGTCGGACTGCTTGATCGGCTTGTTGAGCTCCTTGCCCGCGCCCTTCTGCTCGATCATGACATGGGTATTGGCGATGAAGCCGTCAATAAACCCGGTGGATTTGTCCAGCTTTACCTGATCCTCAAAGCGGATCAGCTTCTCCGGCTCGGAAACACCGAAGACCTCGCGCAGCAGCGAGAGCCAGAATGCCTGGCTTTCGCCTTTTTCATAGCCCTTGTCCTGCCAGTATTCCGCAAACGCCTTTGCGGCGCTTTTCTGTTTCGCGTCCGTCATGTCTGACACCTCGAAAGATATGATACGGTTATTATACCGGAATCGCTTCCATAGTTCAAGCAGGGTCCCACCTGTTCCGATTCCTTGTTGAACAGCGGCTGCCCACTGTGATACAATGATCCTGCCTGAATCAGAATCGAATGCGGACAGATACAAAAGGAGAGAAAATGGAGTACAGGATCGAACATGATTCCATGGGCGAGGTGAAGGTCCCCGCCGAGAAATACTGGGGCGCGCAGACCCAGCGCAGCCATGAGAATTTCCCCATCGGCGTGGGGATCGAGACCATGCCGCGGGAGATCACCTATGCCTTTGGTATTCTCAAACAGGCGGCGGCGCGGGCAAACCACGCGCTCAGACCCGAAAAGATGACCGAGACCAAATGCAGGGTCATCGAACAGGCCGCCGCCGAGGTCGCAAACGGTGCACTGAACGAGCATTTCCCCTTAGTGGTCTGGCAGACCGGCTCCGGCACGCAGTCCAACATGAACGCAAACGAGGTCATTGCCAACCGGGCAAACGAGCTGGCAGGGGAGTGTCTCTGCCATCCGAACGACGACGTGAACATGAGCCAGTCGTCCAATGACACGTTCCCGACAGCTCTGCACATCGCGGCGGTATTGAGCATGGAGAATGAGCTTTTGCCCGCGGCGGAGAAACTGATCGAAACATTCAAGGAACTTGAAATCATACACGAGGACGCGGTCAAGAGCGGGCGCACACATTTACAGGACGCGGTGCCCATCGCCTTTTCCCAGGAGATCAGCGGCTGGCGCGCATCCCTGGAGCGGGACTGCGAGATGCTCCGTCTCGCCCTGAAGCCGCTGTACGAGCTGGCCCTCGGCGGCACGGCGGTCGGAACCGGACTGAACGCCCCGGCAGGCTTTGCGGAACGGGCTGCTGCTGAAATTGCTGCATTGACCGGAAAGCCCTTTGTGACCGCGCAAAACAAGTTCCACGCGCTCACCTCCCGGGACGAGCTGGTCTTTGCCCACGGCGCGGTCAGAGCGCTGGCGTGCGATATGATGAAGATCGCAAACGATGTGCGCTGGCTTGCCTCTGGTCCCCGCTGCGGGCTGGGGGAGATCACCATCCCCGCAAATGAGCCCGGCAGCTCTATCATGCCCGGTAAGGTCAATCCCACCCAGTGCGAACAGGTCACCATGGTGGCGGTGCAGGTCATGGGCAACGACAATGCCGTCGGTTTTGCTGCCTCTCAGGGCAACTTTGAACTGAACGTTTTCCTGCCGGTCATCGCCTATAACTTCCTGCAGTCGACGCGGTTGCTCAGTGAGTCCATCCGCGCCTTCAACGTAAACTGTGCCGTCGGCATCCGGGCGGACCGGGAGAAGATGCGGCAAAACCTGTACAACTCCCTCATGCTGGTCACGGCTTTGAATCCCTATATCGGCTATGAAAATGCAGCCAAAACCGCGAAGCTTGCCTTCAACGAAAACATCAGCCTGAAGGAAGCCTGCGTGAAGCTGGGCTTTCTGACACCGGAACGCTTCGACGAAGTCTTTCACCCCGAGCAGATGATATAAAGGAGATAAAACATGGATTACGCGAAAGAATCCCTGCGCCTGCACTACGAGTGGAAGGGCAAGCTGGAAATGGTCAACCGCGCCGCGGTGGATTCAGCCGAGGCTCTGAGCCTTGCCTACACCCCCGGCGTTGCCGCGCCGTGCCTGGAGATCCAGAAGGACGCGGATAAAAGCTATGAGCTCACGCGCCGCTGGAACACCGTCGCCGTCGTCACCGACGGCACCGCTGTCCTCGGCCTCGGCGATATCGGCCCCGAGGCGGGCATGCCCGTTATGGAGGGCAAATGTGCCCTTTTCAAGGCCTTCGGCGATGTGGACGCAATCCCGCTTTGCGTGCGAAGCCACGACGTGGGCGAGATCGTCAACACCGTGCGTTTGCTCGCGGGCAGCTTCGGCGGCGTCAATCTGGAGGACATCTCCGCGCCCCGCTGCTTCGAGATCGAGCGCAGACTCAAGGAGTGCTGCGACATCCCCATCTTCCATGACGATCAGCACGGCACCGCCGTCATCACCCTGGCAGGCCTGACCAATGCCCTCAAATTCGTGGGCAAGAAGCTGCCTGAGGTCCGCATCGTCATAAACGGCGCGGGTGCTGCCGCCACCGCCATCACGAAGCTTCTCATCAAGGCGGGTGCTGTCGACGTGACCCTCTGTGACCGCAGCGGCGCCATCTGGAACGGCCGCTCCGACCACATGAATCCCGCCAAGCAGGAGATCGCCGAGCTCACCAACCCGAAGCTCCGCAAGGGCAGCCTTGCGGAAGTGATCCGGGACGCGGATGTGTTCATCGGCGTTTCAGCCCCCGGCGCGGTGTCCACCGAGATGGTCAGGACCATGAACCGCGATGCCATCATCTTTGCCTGCGCAAACCCCACCCCCGAGATCTTCCCCGAGGACGCCAGGGCCGGCGGCGCGGCGGTGGTTTCCACCGGGCGCTCGGACTATCCCAACCAGGTCAACAACGTACTCTGCTTCCCCGGCATCTTCCGCGGCGCGCTGGACGTGCGCGCAAGCGACATCAACGATGCCATGAAGCTTGCGGCTGCCAAGGCCATTGCCGGACTCGTGAGCGATGAGGAGCTCAGCGCCGATTATATCCTGCCCAAAGCCTTTGACCCGCGCGTAAAGGACGCGGTCGCAAAGGCAACCGCCGAGGCGGCCCGTGCCTCCGGCGTGGCAAGAATATGAGATAATTCATGTGAATACTGACCGCGGAGACCGTTTCATTTGTGGTCTCCGCGGTTTTTATACGATACCCTGATAAAAAGCGCAATTAGGTTTCCGAGCAGAATTTGCGTCAGAGAAGACGCCTTCCGCAGGGCATAAAGGAGATATATGGTCAAGGAAGGCAACGCAGTAGGGCACTAATTCTGCCGGAAAGATTTTGCTCATTTTATTAGGGGATAATATTATATCACATCACTAAAAAGCATAAAACAGCTTTATGGATAATACCGAAAAAAGAGGATGCGAAATAAAATGATTGATAGATAGCGAACGAGGACAGGAGCCGCAGCTCCTGCCCTCGTTGTTGCTGTGTTTCTCAGAACAAGCTGTCGCTTGCCTCAGATTACCTGCGGTTCGGGATATGAATCGCTTTCTTGTCGACAGCCAGGGCGCACTCACGCACCGCCTCGGCTACCGTCGGATGGCAATGGATGGTGGAGGTAAACTCCTCAAGGGTAGCCTCCAGACGGATGGCAAGCGCGGCCTCCTCGATAAGTTCCGTGGCGCTGGGTGCCAGGATGTGAACGCCCAGGATCTCGCCGTACTTTGCGCCGGAGAGGATCTTGATCATGCCGTCGGTGTGTCCCGCAACAAGGCTGCGGCCGTTGCCGCTGGTCGGGAATTTGCCCACCTTGTAGTCAAGATGCAGCTCTTTGGCCTGTTCCTCGGTAAAGCCGACGCCGGCAAACTCCGGCCCGACATAGGCGCGGGACGGGCTCTGCTCGGGGCGGAAGACCTTCTCGCCGCCCATGGCGTTCTCGGCGGCACACTCGCCCATCCTCATGGGTGTAAACCTCGGCCTTGCGCGCTATGCAAAGCTGCACGGCGGCAGCGCGGGAAAACATATCTTCCTCGGCCTGTTCCTGCCGGTACTGAAACGTCCAGGTAGCCGCGACCGTCATCTCCCTCATCGTGACCGTCGCCTCGACGGTGCTGCAGTTCGTGCTGCTCGTCAGATTCAAGAACAACGCCGTCAAGTACAGCGAGATGGTGTATTGAGAGGAAGGGCGCGCTGCAAAATGGGGCTGTACCTGTAAATGTGATACTTCCCGGCAGTAGGGGAGGGGCTTGCCCCTCCCGCGCACGACAGACTTGAACTACGAAAAAAATACGGCGATTTCGTAAAATGCTACGATTTCGCCGTACATTATTTTTTATGGTTGTGCTGTACTGCCGGGAGGGGCAAGCCCCTCCCCTACGCTCATAAGCCTGTGTTTTGTGAAAACGGGTATTTTGCAACGCGCCCTTCTTTTTTGGCGAAACCCGTTTCAGGGTGTGTCGGCCTGCGCTTCTCTTTGCGGATCGGAAAAAGCGCCGTAAAACGCGGACAGGGTCGGGCAGCTGTCATAGAAGCCCAGCGCTTCCAGGGTGATAACCGGCTGCTCCTTCACTTTGTAC
This sequence comes from Oscillospiraceae bacterium, assembly GCA_902795045.1. GTDB lineage: Bacteria > Bacillota > Clostridia > Oscillospirales > Oscillospiraceae > Limivicinus. Next base: position 92,080 of record CADBJU010000004.1, read on the forward strand.
GATTTCCAGACCGTGCCGCTGTTCTCCCCGTCGGTATACTGCGTAATGACGGGAGAGGACGACGCAGCGTCGCCCTTCGTTTCCTTCCCGAACCGCCACCGGTACGCTTCCCCGTCGATATCATACAGAGTATAGACACCCAGTCGGTCCTGTTCCATTCTGAACAGGGAAACGCTTTGGGTGGATTTCTTTCCATTGCTGTCATAATGAAAACGATGATAATCGCAGAGGACCGCAATGTCATGCTCGAAATCGAAGAACAGCGTATAATCGTGCGTGCTTGTCCATGCTTTTGGGCGGCGCCCCTCTTTTACGGCATAGCAGGTGAAATTGTAGTCGCCTTCAGCTTCCGCGCTCTCGGCGTGCACATGCCATGAAAGCGACAGAAGGATGGCGCACAATGCGAGTGCCGCCGTTAGGCGGAGAAATCTCATTTCATTCTCTCCCCTTTCTCAGGTTTTTCGGGCCGCGGTGCTTTTCCCTTCGGCGCAGGGAGATCGTCCGCGATAGCCTGTACCGTCCGGCACAGAAGCTCCCGGCGGTCCACGTCCGCCAGCAGCATTTCCTTTGCCCCCTCATAGGGCGGCTCCGTCGGCAGCTCAAGGCCCGCCTCACGCATCAGGCGCAGGGCCGATTTTGTGGGCTTGAGCAGCAGGCGGTCGTCGTAGATCCCGCCGACCACCTTTCCGTCACAGTAGAGGATGTATTCCCCCATCATCGCCCGCGTCCCGATCGTGTCCAGGTCCGCAAGCTGCTCACGCACGAAGTCCAGGTATTCCTTCGTTGAGGCCATCAGTGTCCCTCCCCCGCTTTGTTTGTGTAATCCGCCGACACGGCTTCACTATTGTTTATGTGGGTATCGGCTTTAGTCAGCAATATAGGCAGGATCAACACTTGTAGCGTAAAACTTGTACCGTAGGGGCCGATGTACCCTAAAGGGCAAACACCCTCATCGGCCCGAAACC
>CADBJU010000005.1 GCA_902795045.1 Oscillospiraceae bacterium
ATGAGCAGATGCAAGCCTTTACTCATTGCTTTCTGGCTAAGCTCCCACAGCATCTGCGCTCGGCACTCGGAATTCCTCACCCTTCCGTTGCTGCTTGACGCTACCTTGAGGCGGCTTTCCCAGATTTCATGCGGCTTTGCAGCCACTTTTTATGTGGGAAGTTTTAGTAAATATACTTCAAGGAAATTGCGAATCAGCATAAAAAGCTGGGCATCCTTCACTCTTCCCATAGCTCACACCTCGGAAGGATTTTGTTCATGCCGTCCCAATCAATCCCCGCGTTTTTTACAAGATGCTCAGGAAGAAGATGAATGTAATAAGCAGTGGACGCAAGTTCTCTATGGCCCATATATGTCTGAAGATACGGAAGCCGTGAGCCGAGATCATACTTTTGATCCAGCCATCTGTTTAAAACGGTTGTCGCAAAACGATGCCTGAGATCGTAGACTCGAACATCTGGAAGCATGTCCTCCGGAACGTCCGGTTTAGTCTGAGCAAAAAAGGTACGAAAGCGTTTCTGCATCTTCTGTGCGGTAAACGGTCTGTTATGACCGGTAGGAAAGAAATAGTCATCGTCCGGGTAGGCCGCGTCGCGCATCGCTGCATATTCTCTTGCCAGAGCAAGCATATCTTCAGACATGACGACAGTTCTGCTTTTGTGCCATTTCGTATTCAGGATACGAATCTCGCCGGTTTTCAAATCCACATTTGCACTTTTCAACTGGCGGCCTTCGCCTGGACGCAGCCCGCAAGTATAGGTCAGCCGAAAATATGCCTGGAAGAGATATTTTTGGAACGGATTACGCCTGCAAACATAGCTGTCAATTTTTGAAAAGAGTGCAGAAAGCTCATCATCAGAAAGCAGATAAGGGATGAATGTTCTTTTTCCTGAGATATATGCATCGGGAAGAATGTATGCGGCTTTCCCGACTGCATTTTGGTATCGCGCCAGGCCACGCAGAAAAGCAGCGCGCGAATGGATTACACCATTCGCAGTTCCAGCATCCATGCGCAACCAGCTCATGGCCAGTGCTTCCGTTATGAGATCTGCAGCAGGATAGTTTTTCGCACAGAAAAGGTCAAACTGCCTGCTGCGATCCAAAAAAGTGCTCTCCGCATATCCCAATGACACCTTGAGATCAATCATGCCGTCCAGATCATCCGCGAATGAACTCATATAACCTCGGTTCATTTGAATGCCCTCCCAGTTACCGGGATGTCCGTGAAATCAAGCGCGCATTCCTTGAGATTTCCGGTATCCAGCGAAAGGTATTGTCGGGAAGAATGCATGTCATTGTGGCCGAGAATTTGCGCTACCGTTGTAAGAGGCGTTCCCGCTACAATCAGCTTTTTGGCCAGCCTCCTGCGAAGTCCATGAAAGCCCTTACCATCAAACGGCTGACGGACAATTCCAGCTTGCTTCTGGTATTTTTGAAACATATCTCCGACTGACACGGCATCCATCATAGCAACGCATGGGGCACTCGCTCGCAAAAATACTTCCTTGCAGTCAGTTTCAGGACGCGCGTTCAAAATATAATCCTGAAGCGCTGTTCCAACATCCGACAGCAGAGGCAGTACAACTGTACGTGTGGTTTTCTGCTGTACAATCCGAATCTCACCTCTTCGCCAATCAATGTTTTCAAGTTGAAGCCGGATAATATCGCAGGCGCGCATTCCGGTAGAGGCGGCAAGTAAAATTATTGCTTTGTCTCGTTTTCCCTTAGGTGAATCGGTATCAATCACATTCAAAACAGCCTCCAGCTCGTTGTCCGTTACGTAGCTTTGAATCGGCATCTCGCGGTACACTTTGTAAGAGAAAAGCTCAACGCAGTCGGGTACTGGCACCTCCGTGTCTCTCAGAAATATGTGAAAATGCCTCAGATAGAGTAAAAGCGTATGGAGTGTCGAAATCTTCACCTCCGAAGCGGTCTGAAACAGAAAAGCCCTCGCGTCATCAACTGTAGCTTTGAACAGAGAACATCCTTTACGCTCAAAATAATTCAGATACTTTCGCACAGCCCATGCGGCATCATTTCTTGTGTTTGAACCGTAATTCTTCGCTGCCAAAAACAAATCCAACAGTCGCGCATGTTTGGCATTCAAAATATATGCCGTCCCATGCACAACCGGAGCTATAGAAATCTTGCCGGTCATATACAATTCGTTCATTCGTGAAGCAGCCAGGTTAAGTGAAAAGTAATACCCGGAGAGCTCCTTCCGATCATACCGCTCCCTTTGGATGCGCATAAATTCTTCTGTGACAAAGGGATCATAAAAGACGTGTGACGTTTTTTCATAGTATTTCTCAATTGTGCGTATGTCCGGCATGTAGTTTCTCCATATCGTGGACTCCCTGTATCCGGCTCTCCGAAATTCGGCCAACAACATTGCTGTGAGTTCGTGTATCGTGATCTGTCCTTGCACGGGGATCACCTCCAGTGAAAAGTCGGGACGCTGCCCGCTTTCACTATTATCCGCTACTCTGCACCTTAACGCTATATTATCCCGAAATTTGCTGCGCTCTGATTGCGATTTGCCCAGTGACCTCCCCTGAGAGAGAAAATATTATCCCGAAAAATCATAATGGAACTCGTTGAATACCAACAGGTTCCCTCATGATTTCGGGATAACATATTTTTCGTGATAACTGACGTTATCCCGAATTCGGGATAATGTCTGCAAGCATCGCCTTTGTGATTCCACAAAGGCAAAAAGAGGGGCAGCGCCCCTGTAACCCCAATTTGAAAGGAAGATTGATATTGAGAAAAAGAGACGTACATGTTCAGCTCTGGCTGAACCGGAAAGAAGCCGAAGCCCTTTCCCGCAATGCGGAAAGATGCAATTTAACACAGTCAGCATATCTTCGGCACCTGATTATGGGCTTTGCCCCGCGTGAGGCTCCGCCGTTGGATTACCATGCCATGATGAGACAGATTTTCCATGCAGGGAGAAGTTTGAATCAGATCGCTACAAAAGCCCATGTGCTGAATGTAATCGATGCCCGGCGCTATGACGAGAGTGTCCGCATGCTGGAGGACACGATATTGAAGATTGAGGATGCGGTCATCGTGCCGCAGAAAATGGAAAAGGAGGAATTACTTGAAACCTGTACAGCTCAAAAATGTCGAATTATGTAAACTAAAGCCATTTGCTCACCACCCCTATAAGGTGCGGGATGATGCGGAAATGGAAGCACTCACCGAGAGTATCCGGATAAATGGGATCATGACGCCGCTGCTGGTCAGACCTGTGGAGGGTAGCCCCGGTGAGTATGAAGTGATCTCAGGGCATAGACGTATGCATGCGGCGGAGAAGGCGGGACTGAAAACAGTGCCCGCCTTTGTTGCGGAAATGGACCGCGCAGAATCCATCATAAAGATGGTGGACAGCAATCTCCAGCGGGAGCACCTGCTGCCGAGCGAAAAGGCATTTGCCTACAGGCTGAAGCTGGAAGCGTTGAAGCAACAGGGCAAACGCAATGACCTGACTTCCCGACAGGTTGTCGGAAAGTTGGAGAGCGCCGATCAGGTGAGCGAGACGGAGAGCGGACGCCAGGTACAGCGCTATATCCGGTTGACCTATCTGCTGCCAGAGCTGCTAAGTCGTGTAGATGAAGGGAAGATCGCGCTGACGCCGGCTGTGTATCTTTCGTATCTGTCGAAGCAGGAACAGCTTTGGCTTATAGAGGCCATGGAAGCCAACGACTGTACGCCCTCCGTCAGTCAGGCTTTTCAGTTGAAAGCGGAAAGCGCAGCGGGAAAACTTACACAGGATTCGATCACCGCACTCATGTGCAAAGAAAAGGCCAATCAGAAGGAGCGACTGAAAATCCCTATGGATCGTATCCGCAAATACTTCCCCGCAAGCTACACCAACGCGCAGATGGAGGAAGAGATCGTGAAGATGTGCGAGGCACGCTACCGGAAAAGGACGGCGATGGAAAGATGAGAAAACTGGGATGGAGTATTGGGGTGATTCATAGCGAGCATAAATACTGCATCAATGGTGTCACTTATACCGTTAGTACTAAATTTGAGCCGCCTAGCGAGGGACGGCCAGTACAACGCGCCATTGAGCACATGATTTCTTGCGACATGATAGATTTGATGGAGTAGGCAGAGAGTGGTAAAATTCACTCGGAATATGTGTGTTCGGCTGCCGGAGAGGAGGAATAACATGCAGCCGAAAAAGAAAGAGCAAACCGGAATCACTGCCCTGTACTGCCGCCTCTCAAGAGACGACGGCGCAGACGGCGACAGCAATTCCGTATCGAATCAAAAGCGGCTCCTGACCCAGAAAGCGAAAGAAATGGGGCTGGGCAACACCAGATTCTATGTGGACGATGGATACACAGGCACAAACTTCAACCGCCCCGGATTTCAAGCCATGCTGAATGATATAGACATGGGCTTCGTGACCACCGTCATGGTCAAAGACCTGTCCCGCCTGGGCAGAGACTATGTCTCCGTCGGAAACTACACCGACAGTTATTTCCCGGACCGGAATGTACGCTTCATTGCGGTCAATGATCTGGTGGACAGCGACGAAGGTGAAAACGAACTGGCGCCGTTCCGAAACGTCATGAACGAGATGTACGCGCGTGACATCAGCCGCAAGGTGCGATCCGCTCACCGTATCCGGGGAAACCTGGGTGAACCGTTGTCTCAGCCGCCCTATGGATACCGCAAAGCACCGGAGAACAAGAAAAAATGGATCATCGACCCGGAGGCAGCAGAAGTAGTGCGGCGTATTTTCCGTATGTGCCTGGAGGGAAAGGGCAATGAAGCGATCGCCCATGTCTTGCAGGAGGAAAGAATCATGGTCCCAATGGCATACTGGCAGAGCCAGGGGCTTGATCGCGGCGGAAAGAAAACGCAGCAGAACCCATATAAATGGTGCAAGACGACCGTCACCAAAATCCTTACGCAGCAGGAATATTGCGGGGATGTGATCAACTTCAAAACCTACTCCAAGTCCTTCAAGAATAAGGCACGTCTGGAGAATCCGGTGGAAAACTGGGTCATTTTCAAGGATGTGCATGAGCCGATCATTGACCGAGAATCTTTCGAGCAGGTGCAGAAGCTGATTGGGAATACCAGACGCAGGGCACCCAAGCCTGAAAACGGAGAAAAGAATATGTTTTCCGATCTTCTCTACTGTGCCGACTGCGGGAAAAAGCTGTGGTATGGAACCAACACCCGAAATAAGGATATCCACTTTTTCAGTTGCTCCAATTATGAAAAGGACTACCGCGGCACCTGCAAGACGCGCCATTATATCCGGGCGGATGCTGTGGAGCAGATCGTGAAGCTGGAGCTGCGGCAGATCGGAGAATGCCTGAAAGCGGATGAAGAGGGCTTTGCTGAACTGCTGGCACAGAAAACGCAAAAGGACATGCTGGCGGAGAAGAAACAGTTGGAGGATGAATTGCAAAAAGCAATTGCGAGAAACGAGACGGTCCTGAAGCTGTACGAGAAGGTATATGAGGACAACGTCACAGGCAAGGTCACGGATGAGTTTTTCATGCAGCTGAGCCACAGGTATGAGGTCGAGCGTATGGAGCTGAAAAGCAAGATCTCCGACCTGCGCAGACAGCTTGCAGAGATGGGCGCCCGTGAGCTTGGCAGAGATCGTTTCCTTGCGGCTATACGGAAGTTCATGCAGATGGACACGCTGACTGCACCGCTGCTGCGGGAGCTGATCGACCGGATCGACGTGTATGAGACGGAGGGTACGGGCAGAAACCACACCCAGCGTGTGGTGATCCATTACCGCTTCGTGGGGTATATTGTCCTCCCGGATGATGTGTTCACGCGAAACTACAGAGCCGACACCCGGCAGGGCGTTTGAATACACCGATGGGAAAAAAAAATTCGAGTGTCCATAACCCAAATCCGTTATGAACACTCGAAATGGTACGGCTGACGGGATTCGAACCCACGACCTCCAGAGTCGGAGTCTGGCACTCTATCCAGCTGAGCTACAGCCGCATTTATGGCCCGTATTTACAACGAACATGAATTCTGGTATAATATCAGTGTTCGCCATTCACGGGAACGGTCTGTATTATAGCAAACTTTCCAGCCGATGGCAAGTGCGTTTTGCACTTTGCCGCGGAAATCTTTTCGACATCAAAGGGGACTCCCTATGAAAAAGCTTGGAACGCTCAAAAAGATGGTGCTCCTGTGCCTGTGTCTGTGCACGCTGCTGCCGCTGGCAGGCTGCGGGGAAGCAAAAATGGCACAGCGGCAGGTCTTCGCCATGGATACCATCATGACGCTCACTGCATACGGGCACAATGCCGAGCGCGGTCTGACCGCTGCTCAGGGCGTCATCCAATCCATGAACGACATGCTCGACCCCGATATTGAGACCAGCACCACCTATGCCATCAACCACGCAAACGGCGGCAACGTCTCTGTCTCGGGCCAGGTGGCAAATATGCTCTCCACCGCGCAGACCGTCTATAAGCAGAGCGGCGGCGCGCTGGATCTCACCATCTATCCCGTCATCCAGAAGTGGGGCTTTGACAGCGGGCGCTACTACGTGCCGACCGACGAGGAGCTGTGGGAAGACCTTGTGCGCCGCGGTTTTGACAAGATGGTGCTCACGAGCTTCCCGAGCTCCGGCTCCTACGCGGTGTCCTTCCCCGCCGGGACCGCCATCAGCTTCGGCGCGGTGGCCAAGGGCTGCGCTTCCGACAATGCCATCAATGCCATGCGCAATGTGGGCGTGAAGAGCGGCATCGTCTCTCTCGGCGGCAATGTCCAGACCCTGGGCCTCAAGCCTGACGGCTCGTTCTGGAATGTCGCCGTTCAGGACCCGAACAACACCGCAAGCTATGTGGGTGTGCTTTCGGTGGGGCAGACTGCGGTGGTCACCTCCGGCACCTACCAGCGCTTCTTCATTCAAAACGGCAAGACCTACCACCACCTCATCAACCCCGAATCCGGCAGGCCCATCAACAATACCCTCAAGTCCGTCACCATCGTGACCGAGGACGGGACCCTGGCCGACTGCCTGTCCACCGCCATGTTCGTGCTGGGCCAGAGCAAAGCGCTCAACTACTGGCGGCAGTACGGCGGATTTGACATGGTGCTGGTCAACACCGACAACGAGGTCATCTGCACCAAGGGCCTGATCGAAAAATTCACCCTGACCAACAACAGCTATACGCTTCGCTATGTGGAGTAAGACATGAGCGATCTGAATACCGATGTACGCTACATCAAGGGCATAGGAGAGAAAAAGGCGCAGGCGCTTAATAAGCTCGGCGTCTTTTCTCTGCGTGACCTTGTTTCTTTTTTTCCGAGAAAATATGAGGACCGCAGCGAGACAAAGCCCATCGCCCTCACCTGTGACGGCGAGAGTGTGTGCGTGGAGGCCATGGTCGCGGATACCCCGCGTCTTACCCGCGTGCGCCGGGGCCTGGACCTTGTGAAGCTGCGTGCCGTGGACGACAGCGGTGTGCTGGACATCACCTACTTCAACCAGCCCTACGCCAAGGACAATCTGCATCGCGGCGAGAGCTACGTCTTCTACGGAAAAATTGAGGCCAACGGGCCCCGTCGCAGCATGGTCAATCCCGTGGCCGAGAAGGCGGACGGCGAGCGCAAGGTCACGGGGCGCATCGTCCCGGTGTACCGCGTGGCCCAGGGGCTGACCCAGCGGCTGATGCAGCAGGCGGTGAGGCAGGGGCTGGACGCCTGCCTGGATGAGCTGCCGGATATCCTGCCCCATGCGGTGCGGGAGCGAAACCAGCTTGCGCAGACGGCTTACGCTTTTGAAAACATTCACTTTCCCAAGGACTTCGAGGCGCTGGAGCTTGCGCGGCGGCGGCTCATTTTTGAGGAGCTGTTCGTCCTAGCCTGCGCCCTGGGCCGCATGCGCGGGGAGCGCTCGCGGGAAAGCGGCATACGCATGGAGCCGAGCGACATGGAACGCTTCTGGGCAGCTCTCCCCTTCTCCCCCACCGGCGCACAGAGACGCGCGGTAGCCGAGGCGATCAACGACATGGACTCCGGCGCTGTCATGAACCGGCTTGTACAGGGTGACGTCGGCAGCGGCAAGACCCTGGTCGCGGCGGCGCTCATCTGGTGCTGTGCCGAAAACGGCTATATGTCCGCCTTCATGGCCCCGACGGAGATCCTGGCCGACCAGCATTACCACACGCTCTCGGAGCTCCTGACACCGCTGGGGCTGCGGGTAGGCAAGCTCACCGGCGCCATGACGGCAAAGGAAAAGCGCCTTGTGCGTGAGCAGCTCAAAGCCGGGCAGCTCGACCTGGTCATCGGCACCCATGCTCTGTTCAGCGCGGATGTGGAATACGAAAGACTGGGTCTTGTCATCACGGACGAGCAGCACCGCTTCGGCGTCGGGCAGCGCTCGGCACTGATCGGCAAAGGGCAAAAACCGCACGTGCTGGTCATGTCGGCAACGCCCATCCCGCGCACCCTGGCCCTCATCATCTACGGCGATCTCGACGTGTCCATCATCGACGAGCTGCCGCCGGGAAGGCAGAAGGTGGACACCTTCGCGGTGGATGAGAGCTATCGCGCCCGCCTCAACGGTTTTATCCGCAAGCTTGTGGGCGAGGGTCGGCAGGTCTTTGTGGTCTGCCCCATGGTGGAGGAAAACGACGAGCTGCCCCAGAAGCTCAAGAGCGCGGAGGAGCATGCGCAGCAATTGCAGAAGGAATTTCCCGACCTGCGCGTGGCCTGCGTGCACGGCAAGATGAAGCCGAAGGACAAGGAGGCTGTCATGGCCTCCATGGTGGCGGGGGAGACGGATATTTTAGTTGCTACGACAGTTATTGAAGTCGGTGTGGATGTCCCGAACGCGGCGCTCATCATCGTGGAGAACGCCGAGCGCTTCGGCTTAAGTCAGCTCCACCAGCTGCGCGGGCGCGTGGGGCGCGGGCAGCACAAGAGCTGGTGCATCCTTGTCTCCGACAACGACGGGGAGGAAAACCGCGCTCGCCTCGGTATCATGACCAAGACCAACGACGGCTTCAAAATTTCCGAAGAAGACCTGCGCCTGCGCGGGCCGGGCGACTTTTTCGGATCGCGGCAGCACGGTCTGCCGGAGATGCACGTCGCCGATCTCGGGGCGGATGTGAACGTGCTGCAAAAGGCCCAGCAGGAGGCGACGCTGCTGCTGGCTAACGACCCCGCCCTCGCCTCCCCGGAGCACAAAGCTTTGCGTGAGAGTGTGGATCGGCTGCTGAGCGTGAACGCCGACAGCTTCAATTAGTTGTGTATACTATTTTATGTAAATTGAATTATGTTTAATAAATTACGTTACTTTTGTTATGTCAATTTATGATAGGGAGTATTCTGGCAATGTGCACCGGAAAAAACGTTGTATACGCACTGGTCATTCATGACCCTGCATTGTCCCATGAGAACTATTCCCAGGACTTCATGATCGGACTTTTTCGTACCCGCTTCAAGGCTGAGGAAACAGCGGCGTTTTATCTTCGCTGCGTCAGAGGATTCAGCGATTATCCCTGTACCTGCAGCATCACCGAGAAAGAGATCCTTGACGGTCAAAGCGTTGACCCGGACGAGGTATTTATGGTCCAGGGCTGGAACGTTGACGAAAATATGGATGAGATCCATATTGTGGAGAGTCCCTGCTTTGTGTCTCAAGTCCGGGCCAATATCGAGCTTGAACAGATGCGAATCACCCAGCCTCGAACAGAGTGGACAGTAAACCCCTGGAGGCTCGATGAGGCACTTTGGCAGGAAGGCTTTGAGCGTGTTAAGTAGCCCATTTCATGATATGTAAATTAATTTATGTAAACTGTTTTGCGTAAATCAGATTATGAAATTAATATTACGTTAACCTTCCAAAGACAGGAGGACTTGTTATGCAGACACTCATTGAGCTTTACGACGAACGACCGCTCGAAAATGTTTTGGGGGTGGAGGTATTCCGCCCGGAGCAGGTGGTTTATGTCTGCCCGGACGACTTTTATAATGAAAAGCGTGTCCGCGCAAAGCTGGATGCCTACTTCAAGCATCGCGGTCTTTCGCCGATGCTGTTTTTTGCCCGTGCAAGCGTCTACGAAACCGAGAGTATGCTGGAGCTCTTTCGCGGCATCGTTGAGCAGTACCCGGACTGCGCCCTGGACATCACCGGCGGTACGGACGCGGTGCTCTTCGCGGCCGGTCTTCTGTGCGCGGAGGCAGAGATCCCGGTCTTTACATATTCCCGCCGCCGGAACTGCTTCTATGATATTCGAGGCGCAGCCTTTGCCGAAGCCCTGCCCTGCAATGTGCAGTATACGGTAGAGGACTGCTTCATGATGGCTGGCGGCTCCATGCGTTCCGGCAGAGTTGACAACTCTGTTCTTTTCAAATACCTCGATTATGTGGAGCCCTTTTTCCAGCTCTACCTGACACACCGCCGGGGGTGGACGCGTACCGTCAACTTTATGCAGCGCATCTCCCCTTCCCGTCCTGATGGCTCCTGCAGTCTGGAAGTCCACGGCGACTACCGTGTCAAAGGCGAACGCGGTTCCCGGATCGAAGCCCCTGTGGATGCCCTGCAGGCCATGGAAAAGATCGGCTTTCTGCAAAACCTTGAGATCGTGCCGAACGAGAGCGTGTCCTTCCGTTTCCGTGACGAACAGATCCGCGCCTGGCTGCGGGATGTGGGGAGTGTCCTGGAGCTCTATGTCTATAAAGCCTGTCTCGACGCAGGACTTTTCCAGGATGTGCACACCAGCGCCGTTGTGGACTGGGATGGGGACGGCAGCGCCAAGGCCGTCAGCAATGAGCTGGACGTGATGTGCACCCGCGGCGTAACCCCGGTATTCATCAGCTGCAAGACCTGTGACGTGAAAACCGAGGCGCTCAACGAGCTTGCCATTCTGCGTGACCGCTTCGGCGGCAAGATGGCGCGTGCCGCCATCGTCACCGCGGAACGCGGCGGTGCCCCTATGCGCAACCGCGCCTCAGAGCTCGGCATCACGGTCATAGACCTGAATGATCTGACAGAGGGTCATATCGACAAGCGGCTGAAGAATCTGATGCGGGATATCAAATAACAGCCAAATTATGATTACGTAAATTGAATTATGTAACCTATATTATGAAAAGGCTGTCTCAAAACTCCGTGTCATCCCGTTGCCTCACGCAGAGGGAGGTGAGCGCTGCGGCTCCTTGAAAGCAGACAGCGAAACACCCTGAACGCCTTGCTTTGCAGGCATTCAGGGTGTTTCTGTTATACCGGCTGACCGGCGAGCAGGGCTTCCACCTGGGCGCGCTTTTCGTAAAGGACGCAGCCGCCCTCATGATCGTCCAGCAGGATGTCGCCGCTTCTCAGTGCTGTGAACAGCGGAGAGTGCAGCGCCTCGCGCAGGGAGCTGTTCTTGATGTTCACATCCGAATAGGGCGAGAAGGGGCAGGGCTCCGCGCCGCCGTGGGAGTTGATGTGGAAGAAGCCGCGCCCGGCCGCGACACAGCCGCCCGAGCTTTTCTCGTCCCCGGGGAAGGATATGTAGACCATCTCCGGGTGCTCGGCGCGCAGTCTCGCGATCTCATCACGCAGATACGCGCGCTCTTCATCGCCGGGAGCAAGCTCTCTGGCTTCTTCCGTCACCGGCACAAACTCCACAAAGACCACTGCCTTGCACCCACGGTCGGACAGTTTTTTCAGGAAGGCATCGGAGCTGACTTCCCTGATGTTCTGTGTCGTCACCGTGACGGAGGCGCCGAAGATCAGGCCGCGGCGGGAAAATTCATCCATATTGCGGATAAGGCTGTCGTACACGCCCTTGCCGCGCCGCGCATCGGTGATCTCCTTCTCCCCCTCGATGCTCATGATGGGGATCAGGTTGCGGCAGCGGTCGAAGAGCTCAAAGTAGCGTTTGTCGATAAAGGTGCCGTTGGTGAAGATCGGAAACAGATTATTGGGCTTCTTCCCGGCGGCCTCGATGATGTCCCGACGGAGCATCGGCTCGCCGCCCGCAAGCAGGATGAAGCTGATGCCAAGCTCGTCGGCCTCGTCAAAGATCCGAAGCCATTCGGCATCCGTAAGCTGCTCGACCGGGGCGGCGTCCACGGTGGCATTGTTGCAGCGGGAATAGCAGCCCACGCAGTGCAGATTGCACTGGCTGGTGATGCTGGCGATCAGGAAGGGCGGGATATGCTCGCCTCTGTCCTCCGCCTCCCGACGCTTTTTGGAGGCAGCCGCAGATGCCGCGGCAAATTTCAGCATGAAGGCACTCTCTCTTGGGTCCTTGAAGGTGGCCTTCAGGGCGTCGGCCACGACGTTTTCCACGCCCTTCGTCATATAGGCCTGTATGTCAAAGCTTTCGTCGATCCGGCTCATCGCGCGATCCCCCCTGTTCAGCAATGGAAGCCGCGTTTGTGCCACGCGGGAGCCTCGGGCATTTCGATGCCGGTAAAGCACGCGGCGATGACGCGGCAGTGGATAATCAGGAACAGGCCGCAGCAAACAGCGAGACAGCGGATGATGGTATTGACGATTTTTTTGACAGTGTACATAACAGTTGACTTCCTTTCAACAAACGTTCTCACTGCGTAATTCGATTTTGCACTTTTTAATTGTGCTCAATTGATAATTCTATTATACACAAATTCAGAGGGTTGTCAACTCCCAAATAGCGGTTTTTGTAATCGATGCTCCTTTAGTCGAAGGCGGCAGAGAACTAGATCCTAACCTCGCATCGTGTTTGATTTTCTTTTCCCGTGGCTCCCCGTTTCAGCGGGAAATTATTTTGGCGCGTTGCAAAATGCATGTCATCCTCCTAAAGGGTAAAGAGATTCTAAGCGGCAAGCCGCCAAGAATCTCTAATGTTCGTGTAAGCAAAGGATCTTTCTCCGAAAGTCTGCAAAAAACTTCAAAAGAAAGATCCTTCGTCACTTTGTTCCTCAGAATGACAAAATGCTACGTATTCAGCAACGCGCCCGTTCTATCAGATTATGACAAATGCTTTTCCAGCAGGACAAGCTGCACGCCCGGGATGCCGTTAAAGACAGTGGGCACGGTGCCGATCTCCCGGTAGCCGAGTATGGCATAGAGTCTTCTTGCGGCGCGGTTTCTCGCGTTGGTGTCCATGCGAAGCTCTATGCAGCCATGAGCGCGGGCAAAGTCCTCATAGTACCGCACGAACGCGCGGCCAAAGCCTTTTCCCGATGCCGCAGGTGAGATCACGAGTGTGTGCAGGACGCAGACCTCCTCCGGTGAAGCCGGGTACTCCCAGGCCGCGCCCTCGTATACGTCCACCTGGATCTGATTGATGACAGCGGCGCCGATGAGCTTTCCGTCCTCGATCATGACAAAAAGTTCATCCCGCGCGATAGCCGCCTCGGCTGTCGCCCTGACGGGATAGATGCCTCTCAGCCAGCCGGTGGTGATGCTCCCCCGCTCCTCGGCGTCGTGGATCTCGCCGTACAGCGCCTCCACGGCGTCAAGGTCGGAGGCTGTCGCCTTTCGTATCATCAGATCTTTTCAAAAGCCTGCTTGAGGTCGGCGATGATATCCTCGGGGTTTTCCAGGCCCACGGAGAAGCGGATAAGGCCCGGGGCGATGTTCGCAGCTTCCAGCTCCTCCTCGGTGTAGGGGGAGTGGGTCATGGAGCCGGGATGCTCGATGAGGGTCTCGGCCGCGCCGAGGGAGACGGCGAGGGTCGCGACCTTCACGCTGTCGGCAACGATGGCCGCCTTTGCGCGCCCGCCCTTGACGACGAAGCTCACCATGCCGCCGTACATGCCGTGCATCTGCTTTTTGGCGATCTCATGACCCTCGTGTTCCTCAAGGCCGGGGTAATAGACCTTCTCCACCTTGTCGCAGGTCTTGAGGTACTGTGCCACCTTCATGGCGCTGTCGCAGTGGCGCTGCATGCGGATCTCCAGCGTCTTGAGGCCGCGGGCCACGAGGTAGGCTTCGTTTGCGGGCATGAAGGCGCCGGTCATGTCCTTGATGCCGATGAGGCGGATGTTGTTGATGGTCTCGGCGTCGCTGACCACCACGCCCGCCAGCAGGTCGCCGTGACCGTTGATGTACTTGGTGGCGGAGTGTACGACGATGTCCGCGCCCAGCTCCAGCGGGCGCTGGATGTAGGGAGAGCAGAAGGTGTTGTCGCAGATGACCTTGATGGCAGGGTTATAGTCATGGGCAATCTTCGCTGTCTTTTCAATGTCGGTGATCTTGAGGTTGGGGTTTGCCGGGGTTTCGAGGTAGACGATGCGGGTCTTGTCGTTGAGGGCCGCGCGAAGCTCGTCCTCATTGGTCATCTCGATGAAATGCACCTTGACGCCGAAGCGGCTCAGGTGGTGCTCAAAGAATTCAAAGGTGCAGCCGTAGAGGGTCTTGTCGGCGACGATCTCCTCCCCTGCCGAGATGCAGGTCCAGATCGTGGCGGTGATGGCGCCCATGCCGGAGACGGTGATGAGGCCGGCCTCGCCGCCCTCAAGCTTTGCAAGCGTCTCCTCCACGGCGGTGCAGGTGGGGTTTCCGAGGCGGGCATAAATATAGCCGGGCTCTTCCAGCGCAAAACGCGCCGCGCCCTGGGCGGTGGAATCAAAAATAAAGGTGGATGAATTATAGATCGGCGTGATAAGCGCGCCGTTTGTGTCCTTGATGCTGTGGCCGTGTATGGCCGTGGTAGTAAAGCCGTAGTTTTCCTTGCTCATGCGTTGTTCCTCCGTTTCGCCCGGTCGTCTGTGATCGGGCATAAAAATGTAATCGACCGGTACATTTTACTTTTTTCGGCATTCTCTGTCAATGTTCTTCTGATACTTTTTCACGTTTTCCGTTTTGCGCCTTGCATTTGAATGCAAAAGAAGTATAATTCAACTATCAATACATGCAGCGGAGGGATCGCTTTATGGCGCGCGCCACGGAATTTGAGCAGTTTATTGCCGACGAGATCGAAAAGGAGCGGGGAACCATGGTCCCGGTCAAGGCTTCGCTGGCGGAAAGGATGTTCGTAAAAAAGGCGCGCTGGCAGCAGCTTCACCCGAACCCTGATGACGAGTTCTGCTTTCCCTCGATCGGCCCCAACTATACCATCCTCTCGGACTACGCCGACAAGTTTGTCCGCCACCGCGAGGCAGACGCGAAGATCTGGAAGGATCCCCTCATCGTACAGAAGGTCTATCCCGAGGGCTACATGATCTTAAACGGCCATCACCGCTGGGGCGCGGCAATAAAGGTCAACTATAACCCGCTCCCCATCTCCATCGTCAATCTCACACAGGAGACGGACATTGAGCAGATGATCCGCAAGTCCCAGCACAATAAGCGCGTGACCCTGGATCTGGACGAGGTCGTCTTCTGCGGGGAGGATGAGCCTGCGGAGAAGGGGCTGTCCTTCCCGTTCAGCCGCTGGTACCGGGAGCGCATCCGCTGCGGGGTCCCGGCCCTGCTGCATTATCTGAGCAAGCAGGACTACGACATCTGGGTCTATACCGCAAAATACTATTCCTTTGAATACATCCGCAGTTATTTCCGGCACTACTCCGTGCGGCTCGACGGGATCATCACCGGCAGCGCGCGCAAGGGCTGGATGAGCGAGGAGACAAAAAAGCGCATGGAGGAGCTGATGCGCAATCAGTACAAGGAGACGCTCCACATCGACAGCGCTTCGGTCGTGCGGACCGGGCAGATCGGCAAGCGCTACGAGGTACACAGTTTTGAGGCTCCCGCCGCCGAATGGGCACAGACGGTGATGAAGATCGTGGAGGGCATCGCAAAGGAGAGGGAGCAGTCATGAGAGTTTCCTTCGATCTCGACGAGGTCCTGTTTGTCTCGCCGCTGACGCACAAGACCGAGCCGCCGCTGCCCTTTCCGTTCAACAAATTTTTCAAAGAGCGGCTCAGGCTCGGCACGCCGGAGCTTATCCGCACGCTGCAGAAGATGGACTATGAGGTCTGGGTCTATACCTCGTCCTTCCGCTCGGAGCGATATATCCGGCGTCTGTTTCGCTGCTACGGCGTGAGATTCGACGGCATCGTCAACGGCGAGCGGCATCTGCGCGAGGTACAGCGCGACCGTAAGGAGACCCTGCCGCAAAAGGTCCCCAGCCACTACCGCATCTCCCTGCATGTCGACGATGAGGCTGTGATCGTCACCTCGGGCAGACAGATGGGCTTCAATGTCTACCAGCTCGATGCGGATGACGACAGCTGGAAGGAAAAGGTGATCGCCCGCGCCGACGAGATCCGCCGGCGAGAGGAACAATTGAACCAATAGTGAAAGGCCGCCGCTGTCCGGATTTGGACAGCGGCGGTGTCTCTTTTCATGATGGGTTTATTCGCCGAGGTAGGCAGCGCTGAGGGTATCGTCAGCCAGCAGCTCTTTGCCGGTGCCGTAACGCACCACAAGGCCGGTCTGCATGATGTAGGCGTGGTCGGAGATCTGCAGAGCTTTGTTCGCGTTCTGCTCAATAAGCAGAATGGAAATGCCCTCCTTGTTGAGCTCCTTGATCGCCTCGAACATCTGCGTCACAATCACGGGTGCAAGGCCGAGGGACGGCTCGTCAAACATCATGAGCTTGGGCTTTGCCATGATGCCGCGGGCGATAGCCAGCATCTGTTGCTCGCCGCCGGAGAGGAGGCCGCCGTACTGCTTCTCGCGTTCCTTGAGTCGAGGGAACAGGGCGTAGACGCGTTCAAAGTCCTTCTTAATACCGTCGGTGTCCTTACGGTTTCCCGCACCGACGCGGAGGTTCTCCTCCACCGTGAGCTTGGCAAAAATCTGCCGCGCTTCCGGAACCTGAACAAGGCCGGCCTCCACGATCTCATAGGGCTTGTTGGAGATGGGCTTGCCGTCGAACTCAATGTTGCCCTCAACGCGCTTCATGACCGCCGAGATGCACTTCAAGAGAGTGGACTTGCCAGCGCCGTTTGCGCCGAGCACGGAGACGATCTCCCCCTCCTCCACCTGCAATGACACGCCGCGCAGAGCATGGATGCCGCCGTAGGCCGCTTTCAGGTTTTCAACTTTCAACAGTACAGCCATTATTCAGTCCCTCCCAGATAGGCGCGGATGACCTCCGGATTGCTCTTGACCTCGGCGGGCGTGCCGACAGCCAGGGTCTTGCCGAAGTTGAGAACCGTGCAGTAGTCACAGAGGTTGGAGACGACATCCATGTGGTGCTCGATCATGAGGATGGTGATCTTGAATCGGCTGCGGATCTCCTGAACAAAGTCAACCAGTTCCATGGACTCGTCCGCGTTCATGCCGGCGGCAGGCTCGTCGAGAAGCAGGAGCTTCGGTTCCAGCGCCATGGCGCGGGCGATCTCCAGCTTGCGCTGATGCCCGTAGGGCAGGGAGCTTGCCCGCTCGTTTGCCTTGTCCTGCAGGCCCACGATCTCCAGGAGATGCATGGCCTTGTCCTGCAGGTGCTGCTCACGGCGCTTGTAGTTCTTGTTGTGGAAGATGGCCTCGGCTAGATTGTAGGTCGCGTCATTGCCGCTGGCGATGATGACATTATCCATGACCGAGAGGTTGGAGAACAGGCGGATGTTCTGGAAGGTGCGCCCGATGCCGAGCTGAGCCACTCTATGGGGCGAGGAGCCGGTGATATCATAGCCGCGGAAGAGGATCTTGCCCGCGTCCGGGGCGTAGATGCCGGTGATGTTGTTGAAGATGGTGGTCTTGCCGGCGCCGTTCGGTCCGATGAGGCCGTGGATCTGGCCCTGTTCGATCTTGACGGAGAAGTTGTCGATGGCATGCACGCCGCCGAAGTGCTTCTCCACATTCTGCATCTCGAGTACCGGATCGCGGTTTTCCATGACAGAAATCCTGTATCCGAGCATCGTGACCCTGTCTTCGAGTTCGGCTACTCTTTTTTCAAGATCTTCCATTACGCTTCCTCCTTTCCGGCCTTTGCGCTGCCGCCAAAGAGCTTCTTGAACCAGGCGATCGTGCGCTTGAGCGAAAATTCCTTATAGCCGTAGAGGCCGTTGGGACGGAACATGATGATCAGCACGACGGCGAAGCCGTAGATCAGCATACGGTAGTTGGACAAGGAACGGAACACCTCCGGCAGGAGGGTGACGAGCATGGCGCCGAGCACCGAGCCGGTGAGTGAACCGAGGCCGCCGATAACGGTGGTGGTGATAAGCTCGATGGACTTATTCAGCGCAAAGTTCGTGGGCACGATGTACATCATGTAGCCCGCGTAGAGTGCGCCCGCCCAGCCCGCGTAGACCGCCGAGAAGGTGAAGCTCAGCCTCTTGTAGCGGAAAGCATTGATGCCGACCGCCTCGGCCGCCAGCTCATTTTCACGGATGGAGGTGAGGTTTCGCCCGAATTTGGAGTGTATAAAGCGCCAAGCGACGAAAAACGCGAGGATGGCGCAGATCACGGCGAAGACCATGCTGGAATAGTTGGGGATACCGGGGAAGCCCGCCGAGCCGCCGGTGAGCTTTTTAAAATAGTTGAACAGTACGCGCACGCATTCGCCGAAGCCCAGGCAGGTGATCAGGAAGTAGTCGCCCTTGAGCTTGAGGGTCAGAGAGCCCAGCAGGAAGGCGATGAAGCCCGCGAAGGCCGCGCCGATGACCATGGCGATGAGGAAGTTGACGTTATGGCGCACGATCAGAATAGCGGCGGTATAAGCGCCGATGGCCATGAAGCCCGCGTTGCCGAAGGAGAAGAGGCGGGTAAAGCCGGTCAGCACCGCCATGCCGAGGATGGCGATGATGTTGATGCACAAAAGCACCACGACACCCTGTATGTAGGAATTGATATGCAGGAAGGAGCAGATGCCGGTGTTGATGTTGTTGAAAAATTCAATCATACAGCCGCACCCCCTTATGCCTTATCCTGGACATCCACGCCGAACAGGCCGCTGGGCTTGACGAGCAGCAGCACAATCAGCAGAGCGAAGGAGAAGAAGTCGCGCAGGCTGGAGCTGACATAGCCGGAGACGAAGGTCTCCAGGACTCCCAACAGCAGGGAGCCGACAATGGCGCCGGGCACGCTGCCGAGGCCGCCGACCACGGAGGCTACGAATGCCTTCAGGCCGATGTTGCCCATGGTGGGGAAGACATTGTACTTCATGCCGTAGAGGATGCCGGCGACGCCCGCGAGGGAGCCGGCCAGCAGGAACACGGAGGCAATCGAGCGGTCGACGCGCACGCCGAGCACGCGGGCCGCGTAGGCGTTGCAGGCGATAGCGCGCACGTTCAGGCCGAATTTTGTCTTGTTGATGAGGTACATGAGGAAGACAAGGATCACCGCCGTGAGCACCAGGCTGATCAGGTCCAGAACGCCGAGATAAGCGCCCGCGATCTCAATGGTGTTGACGGGGAGCTTGAACTTGAAGGAGCGGTACTGGCCGGTGAAGACCAGGTTTGCGACCTGCTGGAAGATCGTGGACATGCCCATGGCGCCGATCATCAGGAACATGTTCGGTGCGCCGGTGCTGCGGATATGCCGGTAGACCACCTTTTCACAGAAAAAGCTGATCAGTGCCGCGCCGCACACGCCGAGAACAGCCGCGATCAGGAACGGTACGCCCACCATGTTTGCAAACACGATCGCCACATAGGCGCCGAGCATGGCAAATTCGCCGTGGGCCCAGTTGGAGAAGTCCAGCAAGCTGTAGATCAGGGAATACCCGGTGGCGAGCAGCGCGTAGATGCCGCCGATGGAGATTCCCGTAATAAGCTGTTGCAAGAACATAATACGATCTCCTATTTATCCTTTCATCTAATCTCAGAGGGGGAGGAGCAAGTCCTCCCCCTCTGTATGGGAATTGCGCAATGTTATGCTTTCAGCAGCACATCAGTCGGTAACAGCCTCGACAGTCTTGACGGGAACCTTCACGTGGGTGCCGTCAGCATTGGTCTGGAACTCGAAGACTTCGCAGGCCATGACGGGGTTGTGGGTCTCGGCGTTCATGACGAGCTGGCCGATCAGGCCGTTGTAGACGTCGGTGGCCTCAAGGGCGTCACGGATCGCGGTGGGATCGGCAGAGCCGGCACGCTCAATAGCGTCGGCGATCCAGTACACGCCGTCACGGCCGAACAGGCACTCGGTCTCGAGGGTGCCGCCGTACTTGGCAACGATCTTCTCGCCGAACTCGCGGGCCTCGGGCATGGCAAAGCCGATACGGCTGACGAACTGGCATCCGTCGAGCGCGCCCTGGGCTTCCTCAGCAAGCTGGTCGGAGTCCCAGCCGTCGTGGCCGAGGAGCATGCACTTGATGTCCATCTCGCGGGCCTGCTTGGCAAAGGTGGCGTTCATGGCGTAGTCATTCATGACAACGAAGATGACCTCGGGATCGGCTCTCTTGATCTTGGCAAGCTGAGCGCGGAACTCACGGTCGCCGGCCTGGCACTGTTCCTTGGCGACGAGCTCACCGCCGTTGGCAAGGAAGGCGTCCTCGATAAACTGGCCGACAGCCTCGGAGTTGGTGTCGCCGTTGATGGTGAACAGAGCACCCTTGGTGAAGCCGAGATCTTTGGTAGCGTAGGTGCCGACAACGGTGCCGATGTAGGCATCCAGGAAGCACATACGGAAGGAGTAGGGATGCAGCTTGCCCTGCTCGTCGATGGTGACGAGCTCATTGGAGGCGGCGGTGCCGATGATGGGAACCTTCAGCTCGTCGGCAACGGAGGCCATCGGGATATTGCAGGAAGAGAAGTTGGTGCCGATCTCGGCGACGATGCCGTTGTCGGTGATCAGCTTGCGCAGAGCGTTGACGGAGTCAGCGGAGTCGCCCTTGCCGTCCATGGGGACGAGCTCGAGCTTCTTGCCGCCCAGCACGCCGCCGGCGGCGTTGATCTCTTCGATCGCTTCCATCGCGCCGAACTTGCCGGCGTTGCCCCACAGGGCCGTGCCCTGGGAGAGGTCACCGATGTAGCCGATCTTGATGGTGTCTTCTTCGGCATAGGCCATGCCGCTGACAGCCAGGGCAAAGATCATTACGAGTGCAAGAGTCAAACATAACGCTTTTTTCATGATTTTTCCTCCTCTTTAGTAAATTGTTGTCCGAGCATTATTCATGCTTATGGCTTTAGTTTATCAAAATAAATCGAGATGTCAAGACCGTTTTTGTTGATTTTTTCCCGTTTTATTTCGGTTCGTTTCTGTTCATTTTGTCCTTATGCTTCACTTTTTTATTCCTTTTTCGCTTCTTCTTTTGTTGATTTATAACAATTTTTGTTTTTAATCTCTGTAGTTTCCCGCGAGCTGAATCGAATTATTTTGTGTATTTTGCTCAAAAGAAGCTTTGCTTTTTGTGGGATTCTGCTGAAATTGCGGTATTTCCCATAATCTTCTTTGTTTTTTGTTGGGTTCTGTATATAATTGGATTGATTCCACAGGCACACATTGCAACAGCTTTGTATGCGTTGTATTTTTCATAATATGAATATGTTTTCTTGCATATTTCCTCACTGTGAATAAAAAAAGACATGAAAGCCTGCGGCCTTCATGTCCTGTGATTATCGTTTTCCGTCACTCCTGGCAATAGCGCACTTCGATCTTCCGCTCGGCGGCATAGGCCTCGAAGTCCGCGGGCAGGTGCTGGTCGGTGATGATGAGGTCGATCTGCTCCAGCCCCTCAAAGAGGATGTTGGCATTGCCCTCGAGCTTGGTGTGGTCCACGACCAGTACCTTCTTCTGGGCATTGTGCAGCATCTGCTTGCGCACGTTTGCCTCGCTGATGTGGTTGTCGGAAAGGCCGAACTCCACGTTCACCTTCGGGCAGCTGACAAAAGCGCAGTCGGCATAGTAGCGGCGCAGCGCCTCCACCGTGTTCGGATCGGCAAAGGACAGGGTGCGCCTGCGGAAGGTGCCGCCGACACAGACGAGGTTTATGCCGGTATTGGCCCCGCTGAAAAGATTGCAGACAGCAAGGGAGTTTGTCACCAGCGTGATGTTCAGCTCCCGGGTCAGGATCGCCTCGGCAATGGCAAGACAGGTCGTACTGGCGTCAAGCATGACCACATCGTTTTCCCGGATCTCGCGGACGGCGGCCTCGGCCAGCTTCTCCTTGGTATGCTGGAGGTAGGACTTGCGCAGCTCCATGGGATAGCCCTTGTCATATTTTTCTACAAGATACGCGCCGCCGTGGGTGCGCACCAGCTTCCCGGCCTTCTCCATCTCCTTGAGATCGCGGCGCACCGTCTCCTCGCTGCACTGGAGCATTTCGCTCATGTCCGGAACAAGGACAAAGCCCGCCTTGCGGATCTCCTGGTCGATCAGGTTATGGCGTTCTATTTTTAACATCACAATTCACCCCGTCGCAAGACTGCACCTCAGCGTTTCCGTACCGGTTGATTATAATAACTCATTAGATGCAAAACGTCAATTGATTCCGCAATACTTTTTATTTTTTGAACTTTTGACTGTTTTTCTTTTTGCGTGTTGACTTTTGACCGTTTCGGGTGTATGTTCTGCTTATGGAGCTGTTAATTATTCTGCGTTTCTGTTGATTTTTGTTTATCCAGTCTTTGGAAATCTCCGTTTCAGCACGATTACATATACGATTGGAGGCAAGTCCATGCCCGGTTTTGACTCTTTCTTTCTCTTGAATACCGAGGATGTCAAACGCTATGCCGTCGAAGTGCTGCATTATTTTGACCCGGGCGAGGAGACGGCATGTACCGAAATCGGCGACGGCAACATCAATTATGTTTTTCGCGTCTGCTCCGAACGGGACGGGCGCTCCGTAATCGTCAAGCAGGCCGACAGGCTCCTGCGCTCCTCCGGCAGACCGCTCGACATGTACCGCAACAAGATCGAGGCCGCCATCCTCAAGCTCGAGGGGGAGCTTGCCCCCGGTCTGGTGCCCGAGGTGTACCACTATGACGAGGTCATGGCGGCAACCTCCATGGAGGATGTTTCG
This sequence comes from Oscillospiraceae bacterium, assembly GCA_902795045.1. Classification (GTDB taxonomy): domain Bacteria; phylum Bacillota; class Clostridia; order Oscillospirales; family Oscillospiraceae; genus Limivicinus. The sequence continues at coordinate 22,844 of CADBJU010000005.1, forward strand.
GCCTATAAGAATCTCCGCAAGGAGCTTGCGGCAAACCGCGTATATTCCCACCTGAGCGAAAACATCTCTGCCTTCATGGCGGACACGCTGCTGCCGACGACGGACCTTGTACTGGACGCGGAGGAGAAAAAGCGGCGCGTGAAGTTCTTCACCAATCCGGAGCTTTGCAAGATCACCGAGGACCTGGTGCTGACGGAGCCGTATTACGACTACAAGGGCCGCAACATTCTCTTTCCCGGGAACGAAGACTTCGTGCGGGAGCATCTCTATGAAGACGAGGCCCTGCACGCCGAGGTCGCGCTCCTGCGGCTGAACTTCATGAACAACGCCCAGGCTCTGCTGCACGGGGATCTGCATTCCGGCTCCATCTTTATAAACGAAAACGGCATCAAGGTCCTCGACCCCGAGTTTGCCTTCTACGGCCCCATGGGCTACGACATCGGAAACGTGATCGGCAATCTCTTCTTTGCCTGGGCCAACAAGGCCTTCACCGCACCGGACGCTGTGGAGACGGTGGCGGCAATCGAGACATGCATCGCCGAGATTTGGGACATGACGCGGGCGAAGCTGGAGGCGAAGTATGACGCCTGCGTCACGCTCCCGCTCTACCGCGTGCGCGCCTTCAAGGCGCAGTACCTCGACGGCATCATGGCCGACTCCGCCGGGTATGCGGGCACGGAGATCATCCGCCGCACGGTGGGCGACTCCAAGGTGATGGAGGTCACTTCCGTCACCGATCCCGCTGAGCGCATTCCGATGGAGCGCGCACTTGTAAAGCTCGGCATTGCGCTTATCAAAAACCGCAAAGCATACCGTAAAGGGCAAGAGCTGACGGAGGCTTTCCGTCTGATTCTGGCATGAGGTGAGACACGATGGTACGCATGGATGAGGGCATGCCCTTTCTGCTCAAATATGAGAATGTAGCCTGGTATGATAACGGCAGGGTCCGCATTCTGGACCGCCGCGTCTTCCCTACCGAGGTCCGTTTCGTGGAGTGCGGGACCTATCAGGAGGTAGCTAAGGCCATCGCCGACATGGTGACCCAGAGTGCCGGGCCCTACACCGCCGTCGGCATGGGCATTGCGCTGGCCGCCTTTCAGGTGCGCGGCGAAGCGAAGGAGAAGCAGGTCGCTTTCCTCAAGCAGGCGGCATACGATCTGGCGCACGCCCGGCCCACCACCGCCAACCGCTACGGACAGATCACATACCGGGCGGCTGAGCTTGCGGAAAAAGCGCTGAACGAGGGCCGCGACCCCATTGAGGCGATCGTTGACTCCACGGTGGAATCCCTGAATCGCCGCTACAGCACCATGCAGATCGTGGGTGACGAGCTTTGCAGATTGATCCCTGCGGGCGGCGGCATCCTGACCCAGTGCTTCGGCGAGACCATCATCGGCACCGTCATCCGTGCAGCGAAAAAACAGGGCAAGGACTTTCGCGTTTACTGCGCCGAGACGAGACCCTATCTCCAGGGGGCGAGGCTGACCTCAAGCTGCTTTGCCGAAATGGGCTTTGACACCACGGTGCTCACCGACAACATGATCGCCTGGGCCATGCAGGAGGGAAAAATCGATTTCTTCACCTCCGCTGCTGACACCATTGCCCGCGACGGGCACATCGCCAACAAGATCGGCTCCCTCCAGATCGCGATCCTCGCCAAGCACTTCGGCATCCCCTACTACGTCACCGGCATTCCGGACAGGGACAAGCACACGAAAAACGACATTGTCATTGAGATGCGGGACCCCGAACAGGTCCTGCGCTACCGGGGCATTCCGAACTGTCTGCCCGAGGTGAAGGCGCTCTACCCCTCCTTCGATGTGGTGCCGCCGCATCTGATCTCCGGGGTGGTGACGGACAAGGGCGTCTACGTCCCCTACCTGCTGGATCGATACTTTGACAGCGAAGTAAAGGCTTTTTATTAAATCGAAATAAATAATTACAGAAAAGGAGAAATTGCCATGAAAGTCTATGTACGCGCTCCCTATCCCGAAAATCGTCTGGCTGAGCTCAGAGAGATGTTCGACGAGGTCCTGTACGAGCCATGGACCGAAACCGGTGAGCGCTATTACGAGGATGAAATGCTCGAACACCTGCTGAAGGTGCAGCCGGACGTGCTCATCACCGAGCTTGACCGCGTGACCGAAAAGGTACTCGCGGGCTACAAGGGTCTCAAGGTGATCGGCGACTGCCGCGCCACTCCCGCAAACCTTGACACCGCCGCATGCACGAAGGCGGGCGTCCCCGTTCTCTGCACGCCGGGCCGCAACAACCAGGCCGTGGCCGAGATGGTCGTCGCCCTCATCATCATGCATCTGCGCCATGGGCTCGAGTCTATCCAGTGGATCAAGGACGGCGGCTGGGTCCAGGGCACCACGCCCTACTTCCTGTGGATGGGCCACGAGCTGCAGGGCAAGAAGGTCGGCCTTGTGGGCTTCGGCGCTGTGGCGCAGGCTGCGGCCAAGATCTTCGACGGCTTTGACTGCGAGGTCTGCTACTACGACTACAAGGGCCGCCAATTCGGTCACTATACCCCCATGAGTGTGGAAGAGATCTTCAGGACCTGCGACATTGTTTCCCTCCACCTGCCGGTGAGCGATTCGACCCGCGGGCTTGTCACCGAGGAGCTGCTGCGCTCCATGAAGCCGGACGCCCTGTTCGTCAATGCGGGCCGCTCCGCCCTTGTGGACACCAAGGCCCTCATCCGCGTGCTCAACGACAAGGCCATCGCCGGCGCCGTCATCGACGTGCTTGACAACGAGCCGCCCACGCCCGAGGATCTGGAGATCATGAACTGCCCCAACACGATCCTGACCCCGCACATCTGCGGTGCCTCCTATGAGGTCACCAACCACCAGGCGGATATTCTCAACGCGCGGCTGAAAAAGTGGCTTGCGGGTGAGGACCTGGCGAAGATCGTGTACAACCGCGACGTACTGAAATGAGGCACTATCTGCTCATCGACCTTGGCACCGGCAGCACGCGGGCGGCCATCGTCGGCAGCGACGGGAACATCGTCGCCATGCACAGCTTCTTCAACCGCTACTTCCGGGATGAGGCGTACCCCGACGCGCAGTACTTCCTGCCCCAGGAATGGGAAGCGGAGATCTTCCGCTGCTGCCGCCAGGTACATGCCGAGCATCCGGAGATCACCATCAGCGCGGTTTCCGCCGCCGGTGCGCGCCAGAGCATCGTTCTGCTGGACAAGGATGGCAATGCCTTCTACGGGCTGCCCAACATCGACAATCGCGGTCGGGAGTTCATGCCCGCCCTCGGCGACCAGCCATGGATCTACGAGCGCTCCGGCAAATGGGTGACGGAGGACTTCGACGCGGCAAAGCTGCTGGGCCTGCGGAAAAAGCGGCCGGAGCTCTACGAAAAGATCGGCACGGTGGTCAGCCTCAGCGGGCACATTGCCAAGATGTTCACAGGGATTTCAGCCTTTGAGCCCTCCCAGGCCTGCGAGATGCAGCTTTATGACTTGAGTGAAAAGCAGTGGTCAAAAGAGCTGTGCACCGTGTACGGTGTGGACCCGGCCCTGCTGCCGCCGCTCGTAAACGCCGGGGAATGCCTCGGACCGATCCTGCCGGAGCTGCGCGAGGAGCTCGGCATGGCTGACGACGCGGTCTTCATCGTCGGCGGGGCGGATACCCAGTCGGCCCTGCTGCAGACCGGCATTCAGCCGGGGGACATTGCCGTCGTCGCCGGGACCACCGCGCCCGTGACAGCGTTGACCGATCACAAGATCACAGACCCCCAGCAGCGCGTCTGGGTGGACGCAAACTTCGGTGCGAAGGGCTTTCTCGTTGAAATGAACCCCGGTGTGACCGGCCTCAACTACCAGCGGGCCAGGGATTTTCTTGCGCCCGATATCCCCTACGAGGAGTTGGAGCGCATGTTTGCCGAAAAGCGGGACTTCCGCTGCACGGCGTCCTTCACTTCCCTGCTGTTCTATGAGCGGCGCTCCCTCAGAAACGGCGGCTTCTTTATCCCAAGTCCCTTCCCTGAGCCCCTTGACAGGGTGGACATGCTGTGGGCAGTCCTGGCTGACGGCGCCTGCGGCATCTACGAGCAGCTCTGGCGGCTGCGCGATCTGAGCGGACACGACCGGCCTTACATTCTCGGCTGCGGCGGCAGCTTCCGCTCGGCATCCCTGTGCCAGATGCTCTCCGACCTTTCCGGTCTGGAGCTGCGCTTAAAGCCCGGCTTTGAGCAGGCGACGCTCTTTGGGCTCGTCTCGCTCTGCAACGGGGCACTGCACGACGATACCCGCCTCGGCGCCGATGGTGAAGAGCGCGTTTATACCCCGAAGGAAAACCCGCTCATTCGGAAATATCACCGCCAGTGGAGCCGCCAGCGCCTGGCCATGAATCCCGCGTAAGACAACTATTCAAGAAACCCTTATTCCGTGGAACCAGCTTCCGTCTCGTCATTGCGAACCAGTGACCGATGTCTGCATTTTTGCCGAGGCAAAAAGCGGTGTGGCAATCCGTACTCCCAGCGGCCAATTGAGATTTCTGAGACATCAAGTGCCTCCGGCAGGCGGATTGCCACGCCAGTGTGCACACCGGCTCGCAATGACAGGCTCGCTTTACAATATCAAATTGATGAAAAAAAATAATAAACGGAGGAACCTTACTATGTTAATGCAGGAAGAACGCGAACTGATGGTAGAGATCGGCAAGCAGATGAGCACCTCGGGCCTCTGCCCCGGCACCAGCGGCAACCAGAGCATCTATAATCCCGAGCTCGGCCTGATGGCCATCAAGCCCTCCGGCATCGGCTACATGGAGACCACCCCCGAGGATATCGTCATCATGGACCTCGAGTCCCATGTGGTGGACGGCAAGCGCAAGCCCTCCAGCGAGTGGGACATGCACACAGAGTTTTATAAGCACAAACCCTCCTGCCGCGCCATCGTCCACACCCACTCCCGCTTCTGCACCACCTTCGCGGTGCTCAGAAAGCCCATCGAGGCCGTGCACTATGTCCTCGCGGACGCCAACTGCTATGAGATCCCCTGCGCGCCCTACCACACCTTCGGCACACCGGAGCTTGCAAACGACGCGGTGAAATACTGCGGCGACGGCGACGCGGTCCTGCTTGCAAACCACGGCATCATCGTCTGCGGCAAGAACCTCAAGAGCGCCTTCGGCCTTGCAAAGAACCTTGAGTACATTGCGGAGCTCCAGTACCGCGCCATGTGCATCGGCAAGCCCTTCGTCCTCGGCAAGGAAGAGATGGACGAGGTGTTTGAGGGCTTCAAGTCCTACGGCCAGCCCGCCAGCGGCAAAAAGGGCTATTGATTACAAAGGAGCCTGAGAAATGAATAATTTCGATTTCTACAGCCCTACATACTTTGTCTTCGGCCGCGACCGTGAAAACGACGCAGGCAAGTACGTCAAAAAGTTCGGCGGCAGCCGCGTCATGATCGTCTACGGCGGACAGTCTGCAAAGAAGTCCGGTCTTCTGGACCGGGTGAAAGCATCGCTTGACGCCGAGGGTCTGAGCTCCGTGGAGCTCGGCGGCGTCAAGCCCAACCCCCGCAGCGGCCTTGTGTATGAGGGCATCGAGCTTGCCCGCAGGGAGAAGGTCGACTTCATGCTGGCCGTCGGCGGCGGCAGCGTCATGGACACTGCCAAGAGCATCGCCATGGGCGTGCCCTACGACGGAGACTTCTGGGACTTCTTCGCGGGCAAAACCCCGGAGACGGCCCTGCCCGTCGGCGTAGTGCTGACCATTGCGGCCTCCGGCAGCGAGGGCTCCCCCAACGCCATCATCACCAACGAGAAGACTCTGGACAAAACAGCTGCCGAGGCTGACTGCATCCGTCCGAAGTTCTCCATCATGGACCCGGTGCTGACCGAGAGCCTGCCCGCCTTCCAGACCGCCTGCGGCGTGACGGACATCATCTCCCACGCCTTTGAGCGCTATTTCACCCCCACGAAAGACGTGGAGACCACCGACCGCATGCTTGAGGGCATCGTGCTCGCGATGATGCACGAGGGCAGACGCGTCATGGAAAATCCCCACGACTACGAGGCCCGCGCCAACATCATGTGGGCCGGTATGGTCGTGCACAACGACATCATGGGCGTCGGCCGCAAGCAGGACTGGAACAGCCACCACCTCGAGCATGTGCTCTCGGCTGTATACGACTGCGCCCATGGAGCGGGCCTGTCCGTCATCATGCCCGCGTGGATGAGCTACTGCGTCGAGCACAGCGATGGGGCGCGCTTTGCCCAGATGGCGACGCGCATCTTCGGCTGCCAGATGGACTTTGACGATCCCAAGCGCACTGCGCGCGAGGGCGTCGAGGCCTTCAAAAACTTCCTGCGCGAGCTGCACATGCCCCTGACCTTCGCCGAGGTGGGCGCAGATCCCGCCTCCATCGACCGTCTGGTCGAGATGAACAACGTGGGCGACGGCGTCACCGGCGGCTATGTGGGCCTGACCAGTGAAGCCATTAGAGAAATCTACGAAATTGCGGCCGGACTCCGCTGACGAAGAAAGGATATGGATATGGAAAACACTGAGAAGAAGCTTGGCTTTTCCACCCGTCAGATCCATGTAGGCAAATTCAAAAACAGTGCGGGCGCGCTGTGCGACCCGATCTACCAGACCTCCACCTTCGCATTCGATTCCGTTGAGCAGGGCGGCGCACGCTTTGCCGGCACCGAGGCAGGCTATGTTTACTCCCGCCCCGCAAACCCCACCACCAACTCCGTTGAGGCGAAGATCGCTTCCCTTGAAAACGGTGAGGCCGCTATGGCCACCGCCTCCGGCATGGGTGCCATCACCGCGACGATCTACCGCAGTGTGGTCGCGGGCGACGAGATCGTAGCCGACGAAACGCTCTACGGCTGCACCTTTGCGTTTTTGTCCAAGGAGATCGTCCAACTCGGCGTCAAGGTGACCTTTGTCGACCTCAATGAGCCGGGTGCGCTCAAAAAGGCGCTGACGGAGAAGACCAAGGTCGTCTACTTTGAGACTCCCTGCAACCCCACGCTCAAAGTCATCGACATCAAAGCCGTCGCCGACGAGGCCCACGCCTTCAATCCCAGCATCCGCGTAGTCGTGGACAACACCTTCTGCTCCCCCTATCTCCAGCGCCCGCTGGACCTGGGTGCGGACGTGGTCGTGCACAGCGCCACCAAGTACATCAACGGCCACGGCGACGTGATCGCGGGCTTTGTCGTCGGCAAGAAGGAATTTATCGACGACGTGCGCGCCATCGGTGTGGTGCACATGAACGGCGCTGTCATGAGTCCGTTCAACGCCTTCCTCATCGCCCGCGGCCTCAAGACCCTGAGCATCCGCATGGAGCGCCACTGCGCTAACGCCAGAAAGCTCGCCGCCTGGCTGGAAGCCCACCCCGCCGTCAAGAAGGTGTACTACCCCGGCCTTGAAAGCTTCGAGGGCTACGAGACTGCGAAAAAGCAGATGAGCGATTTCGGCGGCATGATCTCCATCGAGCTCAAGGCCGACAAGGCCACCACCGCCGCCACGATCAACAAGCTCAAGCTCTGCACCATCGCCGTCTCCCTCGGCGACGCGGAGACTCTGGTCGAACACGCGGCGTCCATGACCCACTCCACCTACTCGGCCGAGGAGCTGGCCGAAGCCGGCATCTCTGAGGGCCTTGTGCGCATCAGCACGGGTCTCGAGGATATTGAGGATATCATCGCCGACTTTGAGCAGGCCTTCGCGGATCTGAAATAACCCACCATCAGCATAAAAACTCCGCGGAGGCTTGACCTCCGCGGAGTAAAATTATATGATGTACTTAACCGCGAAACGTGATTTCGCAATCGTAAAGGAGGATAAGAATATGAAAGTCATTGCCACCAATCAGGCTCCGGCTGCCATCGGCCCCTACTCTCAGGGTTATGTTGTCAATGGTCTGCTGTTTACCTCCGGGCAGGTTGCCCTGCTCCCCGAAAGCGGCGCTGTCGCCGGTGAGAGCATCGAAGCGCAGGCCGAACAGTGCTGCAAGAATATCGGTGCGCTCCTGGCGGCTGCCGGGACCGGTTTTGACAAGGTCATCAAGACCACCTGCTTCCTCGCGGACATGGGCGACTTTGCCGTATTCAACGCGATCTATGAGAAATATTTTGTCAGCAAGCCCGCCCGCTCCTGCGTGGCGGTGAAGACCCTGCCGAAGAATCTCCTGTGCGAGATCGAGGCTATTGCAGTTGTGGAGGAATAATGCCATGCTGATGAGAAAGACAATGGACGGCAACGAAGCCGCCGCGTACGTATCCTATGCCTTTACGGAGGTCGCCTCCATCTACCCCATCACCCCCTCCAGCCCCATGGCCGACCATGTGGACGACTGGGCCGCCCACGGCAAGAAGAACCTTTTCGGTCAGCCGGTGCAGCTCGTCGAAATGCAGGCAGAGTCCGGCGCCTGCGGCGCCATGCACGGCGCGCTGGAGACCGGGTCACTGGCAACTACCTACACCGCCTCCCAGGGCCTGATGCTGATGATCCCGCCGATGTTCCGCATCGCGGGCTCGATGCTCCCCGGCGTGATGCACGTTGCCGCCCGCACCGTCGGCACTCACTCCATCTCCATCTTCGGTGATCATTCCGACGCCATGGCCTGCCGTCAGACCGGCTTTGCGATGCTGGCCTCCTCGAGCGTGCAGGAGTGCATGGACATCGGCGCGGTGGCCCACCTTGCCGCCATCAAGGGCTCCATCCCCTTCATGCACTTCTTTGACGGCTTCCGCACCAGCCATGAGATCCAGAAGATCGAGCTTCTGGACTACGACGATCTGGGCAAGATCCTCGACTGGGATGCGGTGCAGCGTTTCCGCGACCACGCCCTCAACTCCGAGCACCCCACCATCCGCTCCACCCTGCAAAACCCCGACACCTTCTTCCAGTCCCGCGAGGCCTGCAACACCGCCTACGATCTTCTCCCCGACATCGTACAGGAGAAGATGGACGCGATCGGCAAGCTCACGGGCCGGGACTACAGGCTCTTCAACTATTACGGCGCACCCGACGCCGAGCGCGTGATTATCGCCATGGGCTCCGTGTGTGAAACTCTGCACGAGGTGGTCGATTACCTCACTGAGCGCGGCGAGAAGGTCGGCATGATCCAGGTGCACCTCTACCGCCCCTTCTCGGCAAAGCACCTCGCCGCCGCGCTGCCCGAGACGGTCAAGACCATCTCCGTCCTCGACCGCACCAAGGAGCCGGGCGCCGCGGGCGAGCCGCTGTTTGAGGATGTGTGCACCGCCCTGCGCGACACCGCCTTCGCGGGTGTCACGATCCTCGGCGGTCGCTACGGTCTTTCCTCCAAGGACACCATCCCCGCCCACATGAAGGCTGTGTTCGACAACATGGCGGGAGAGAAGAAGAATCACTTCACCGTCGGCATCAACGACGATGTGACCCATACTTCCCTGCCCGTCGGCGAGAACATCGTCACCTCCGGCAAGTCCATCATCTCCTGCAAGTTCTGGGGCCTCGGCTCCGACGGTACGGTGGGTGCCAACAAGAACTCCATCAAGATCATCGGCGACAACACCGACCAGTACGCCCAGGCGTATTTTGAATACGACTCCAAGAAATCCGGCGGCGTGACCAAGAGCCACCTGCGCTTCGGCCACGAACCCATCCGCTCCACCTACTATGTCACGATGGCGGACTTTGTGGCCTGCCACAAGCAGAGCTACATGAAGGACTTCGACATCGTGGCAGAGATCAAGAAGGGCGGCACCTTCCTCCTCAACACCGACTGGGACATGGCGGGCCTTGAGGAGCACCTGCCGAACCGGGCAAAACGCATCATCGCCCAGAACGGTCTCAACTTCTACACCATCGACGCCACCGACATTGCCCAGCAGATCGGTCTCGGCAACCGCACGAACACCGTTTTGCAGTCGGCCTTCTTCAAGCTCTCCGGCGTGCTGCCCATCGAGGACGCCGTGCAGTACATGAAGGACGCCATCGTCAAGACCTACTCCAAGAAGGGCGAGAAGATCGTCAACATGAACTGCGCCGCCGTCGACGCGGGGCTGACTGCCTTAAAGAAAATCGACGTGCCTGCAGGCTGGGCCGATCTCAAGGACGAGGCCGAAACGGTGGATCAGACTCTCCCGACCTACATCCGCGACATTCAGATTCCCGTCAACAAGCAGGCGGGCGACAAGATCCCGGTGTCGAAGTTCATGCCCTACGCCGACGGCGTGAGCCCGGTGGAGACCTCCAAGTACGAGCGCCGCGGCATTGCAACGAACGTTCCCAAGTGGATTCCCGAAAACTGCATCGGCTGCAACATGTGCTCGCTGGTGTGTCCGCACGCCTGCATCCGTCCCTTCCTCGTTACCGAGGCTGAGAAAGCCGCCGCGCCCGAGGGCATGGTAACCAAAAAAGCCGTGGGCAAGGGCTTTGAAAACTACACCTACCGCATCCAGGTCGACCCCATCGACTGCCAGGGCTGCTCCTCCTGCGCCAATGTCTGCCCGGCCAAGGAGAAAGCCCTCGTTATGCAGCCGCTCGAGAGCCAGATGCACGAGCAGCCCAACTGGGATTACCTTGTGTCTCTCCCGGTCAAGGCAAACCCCATGGACAAGTTCAGCACCCGCGGCAGCCAGTACGAGCGCCCGCTCTACGAGTTCAACGGTTCCTGCGCCGGCTGCGGCGAGGCGCCCTACATGAAGCTCATGACCCAGCTTTTCGGCGAGCGCATGTATGTGGCGGATGCCACCGGCTGCACCTATGTGGTCGGCTCCTCCACGCCCACCTTCCCCTACGCGAAGACCGCGAAGGGCTACGGCCCAGCGCCGTCCAACTCCCTGTTTGAGAATAACGCCGAGTACGGCCTCGGCATGTGCCTGTCGGTCGACCAGATGCGCCGTCAGGCCAAGACCCACGCGGAAGCGGCCCTCGCCAAAACCGGCGATGAGGCTCTGAAAGCCGCCCTCACCGCATGGATCGAAAAGGGTGACGAGCCGAATGATACCCGCGCGGTGTCCGACGCACTCAAGGAGGCGCTGGCCGCGACGAATTGCGAGTGCGAGGATGTGGCGTGGCTCCGCAACCGCACGGACGCGCTGGTCAAGAAGAGCATGTGGATGTACGGCGGCGACGGCTGGGCCTACGACATCGGCTACGGCGGTCTCGACCACGTGCTGGCCTCCGGCATCGACGTGAACATTCTGGTCGTGGACACCGAGGTCTACTCCAACACCGGCGGCCAGGCGTCAAAGGCCACCTCCATCGGGGCTGTGGCGCAGTTTGCAAACGCCGGCAAGGCAACCGCGAAGAAGGATCTGGGCCGCATGGCGATGGTCTATGACAACGTGTATGTCGCCAAGGTCGCCATGGGCGCCAATCCCGCCCAGCTCATCACGGCCCTCAAGGAAGCCGAAGCCCACAAGGGCCCGTCCCTCATCATCGCCTACGCCCCCTGCATCAACCACGGTCTTGTAAACGGCATGGGCAAGGCCATGGCGGAGGAGAAGCTTGCGGTGGAGTGCGGGTACTGGCCGCTCTTCCGCTACATCCCCGAGAATCTGGACAAGGGGCTCAACCCCTTCATTCTCGACAGCAAGGAGCCCAACGGCAAGCTCCGCGAGTTCATGATGGGCGAGGTCCGCTTCGCCTCCCTGACCCGCACCTTCCCCGAGCGCGCCGAGGTCCTCTTCAAGGAGGCCGAGGAATTCACCGCCCGGCGCTATGCCCAGTACAAGGCCATGGCCGGAAAGTAAAAAGACATATAACATTACAACAGGCGCTGCCTCTCTGCGGGCAGCGCCTGTTCCTTTTATTCGATTTCGTTCACGTTGATCAGCATGTTGTGAGCTTTCGCATATTCCAGCAGACGGCGGTTTTCAAGGTTTACACTGCCGAAGGATGTGGTGCAGACAACGTGTTCACAGGTTTTGAGAATTTCCAGCGCTTCATTCACCTTATCCGCGCTCACCGGCTCGTTTGCCCGGTCGATGATGACAATAGCGGCAAGGGCTCTCGCCGTGGGCAGGTCCAGGTCGTTTTCCGGCAGGACGCCCACGGCAAAGGGGATGCCCAGGCGGCACAGCCTGCGGTAAAGCGGGATTCCGCTGCCGCCCCCGCCGATGACAAACACACGCGGCGCACCCTCCGTGCGCGGTGCCTCCGCCGTCCCGGCGAGGCTGTCATAGCTGCCGTTTTCGATGTCGTAGAGCTGTTCGATATAGCCGCCGGAAAAGATCTCCTCGGGGCTTCCCATGCGGTCGACGCGCCCGCCGCGGATACAGAGAAGCATGTCGGCAAAGCGCTGGGCAAGCTCCAGCTCGTGCATGCTCATAATGACCGCGAGTTCGCCGCCCTTGACCAGTACCCGAATAAGCTGCAAAAAATCCAGCTTGTGGTGAATGTCAAGAAAAGAGGTTGGTTCGTCCAGAATGAGAAGGCGCGGCTGCTGGCACAGGGCGCGGGCCAATAATAACCGCTGGCGCTGCCCGTCGCTGAGACGGGAAAAGTCCGCGTCCGCAAGCTGTGCCACGCCCACCTTCTCCATAGTTTCACGCACAATGCGCCTGTCTTCCTCCGTGAGGATGCCGAGCCTGCCGGTGTAGGGATAGCGCCCGACGGAGACCACCTCGGCGGCGGTCATCAGCTCAGGTTCCGGACGCGCGGTCAGGACGGCGGAGGAAATGCGGGCAAGCTCCCATTCATGATACGCCTGCAGCTGCCTGCCGTCAAGGTACAAAGCGCCGCCCGTCGGTGGGAGTGTACCCATCAGGGTCTTGAGAAGCGTGGATTTGCCCGCGCCGTTGGGGCCGATGAGGCACAGGACCTGCCCCGGTTTTGCCGCGAGGGCGATATCCCGCACCACGGTTTTTTCTCCATAGCCCACGGAGAGTTTATCGGTGTACAAAAGCTCACTCATAGCCGTGCCTCCCTGTCCCGGTGCAGCAGCATCCAGATCACCACGGGTGCGCCGAACACCGCCGTAACCGACCCGATGGCAAGCTCCGTGGGGGCAAAGAGGGTGCGGGCAAGCAGATCGCACCCGAGGCAGAAGCCCGCGCCGCCGAGAAAGCAGGCAGGCAGCATGACGGCCGGCTTTGCCGTTTTGAACAGCAGCTTCATAAGCTGCGGCACCGCGATGCCCACAAAGGAGATGGGCCCGGCGAAGGCCGTGACGCAGGCGGACAGCAGGCTCGACAACCCGATGAGCGCAAGGCGGAAGCGCCGGAGGTTCACTCCCATGCTCTTCGCGTAGCCCTCGCCGAGCTGCCATGCGGTCATGGGCTTTATGAGCAGCACACAGCAGCCGAGCGACAGGAGAACGGCAAGCGACGCCGCCCCCAGCGCGTCCCAGCTCACGCCCGCAAAGCTCCCCATGGACCAGTAGTGGAGATTGACGATGTTGGAGTCGTCGGCAAAGGTGACGGCAAAGTCCGTGACGGCCGAGCAGATATAGCCGATCATGACGCCGCAGACGATGAGCCGCGCCATGCCGCGCGTCCTGCCCGCCGCCAGCAGCACAAAGCCCATGACAAGCAAAGCCCCCAGAAAGGCCGCGCCGATCATGCCCCAGGAGTTCATCACCGCGCCGCGCCCGAGGCAGGCGATCATGGCGAGGGCCACCGTAAGCTTTGCACCCGAGGAGATGCCCAGCACAAAGGGCCCGGCAATGGGGTTTGCGAAGAAGGTCTGCAGCAAAAAGCCCGACACCGCGAGCGCCCCGCCGAGGACTGCCGCCGCGAGAAGTCGCGGCAGGCGGATGTTCCGGACGATGCGCGCGGCACTGCTGTCCCGCTCCCCGGAAAAAAGAGCGTGCCAAAGCTCCCCCGCCCCGATGCCGGTGCTGCCGGTGACGAGGTTCAAGGCCCCGAGCAGCAGCACCAGCACCGCGAGCAGCAGGAAGCACAGCCGTATGCGCTTTTGTCGTTTGTCGCTCATGTTATCGTATCCTGTGAAGATAGCGCAGGTCCTCCTCCGCGTCCCCGCTCACGGCAGCGCGAAGCTCCCTGATCATGTCGGCGGCCGCGGAGGAACGCTGAAACATGCTCATCTCCGTACACCAGACATTGCCCTCTTTTACGGCCTTGAAGTCCCCCAGAAGCGGGTGCTGGGAAAGAAAGCTCCGCATGTCCGTCACATCGCCCGCAACGGTGGAGTTGTATATGAGTACATCCGCGTCCCTCGCCTGGGCATAGAAGGATTCCATCTGGATGGTCTCGGTGGAAAGGGCGTTGTCGGATGGGGGGAGCTCGGTGATAGCGTTCTCGGCCCCGGCAAGCTCGATCATGCGGGTGATGTAGTCCGCCTGCCGCCGCACGACCACGCCGCCGTTTGCGGTGATATGGAAGAAGGCGACGCTTTTATGGAGGGGCTCCAGCGCCTCGACCGTCTGATACGTCTCAAGCTGGCGGTCAAAGAAGGTCTCCGCCTCGGGAAGCTTCCCGCACAGAAGCGCGTAGAGCTTGATCCACTCCACGCGCCCCAGGGGGTGGGGTTCGTAGCTGGAGTACTCGATCAGCACCGGAAAGCCCAGCGCTTCCAGCTTCTCTTTTGTCGACGGGTTGTGGAGGATCATGGTGTTCTCCACCACAAGGTCACAGCCCTCGGTCAGCAGCGCCTCGTAATCCGGGGCACTGTATTTGCCGATATAGGCAATCTCTTCTTCCTCCACCGCCTCCCGCAGTTCGGGAATGCGCCAGGAGGGGGCGTCGGTGGAGGTATAGCGCACCGCATCCAGGGCGTCCATCTGCAAAAACAGATCGGGCACGGAAGAGCTTGCAAGATAGATGTTTTGCGCCGGGACGGAAATGCGCGGCAGCTTTTCAAGTCCTTCCGGAATGTCAGCTCCATCGGGTTGGAGCAGAAAAGACTGATCACCTGCTCGAAGCAAGGCCGCTCCGCCCACGTAATAGTCGACGGAGAAATGCTCGGCGTATTGAAGCTCCATGCTTCCGACAGGTTCCTCTGCCGATGCGCCGCCGCAGGCAAACACGAAGACCAGCAGAGCGGCGAGCGTGCACAGCAGCCGCCTCACGGTGCCGCCTCCAGACTGCTCGAATCAAACAGGAGCGTATAGCTGACCTCATGCGGCTCGCTCATGGCAACGGTGTCGGCAATGACGGGCATGGGCCGGTCAAAGTACAGGACCGGGATCACAAAGGCGGAATTGTCCGCATTGGGGACCGGCAGATACTTCTCTCCTTCCACCTTCATGTAGTCATAGTTTTTGCTGCTCCAACTGATGACAGCGGTACACTGTCCATTCTCCACCGTGAGCAGAGTGGGGCTTTGCACTCTGGCTTTGCCGCTGCCGCCCGCGAGAGTGACGGCGACCATGCAGCGCCCGTCAGCAAGACCGAGGCTTTCGGCGGTGGTGAAGAAGCCGTCCCGGAAGGCCGTCATAGGCAGGGAGTCGGCCCGGAAGAGCAGGCTGCGGTCATACCACAGTTCCTTGTTTTTGCTGAAGGCGGCACAGGGGACAGCGGCGTCCAGCGCCTCCACGGGGATGGTAAAGGTCATAGCCCCGTTTTCGTCCTCCACGGGCTCGATCCAGGCGTCTTTGGAAGCAGCTTCTTCGGCAGAGCCGGGATAAACATGCAGAAAGCTCTTGCTGCCCATGGTGAGGGTAACTTCCATTTTTCCTTCCGCCACCTTCAAAAGGGCGCTTTCGATGCGGAACATGGAGGAGCTGCTTTTGAAGGCGACCGGGTACTCGCCGTCCACGAGATCAGCGGCGTAAACCGGCGTCATGCCGGGCTCTGTCACGTCCTCCACTGCTGTCATCTGGGAGGCGTCGGCCACGCCCCCCTCCGCATATGCGGAGAGGGTAAGGCCCGACAAGGTCAGCAGGCAAAGGAGGAAGGAAAGCAGGCGTTTCATTCTCACTTCACCTCAAGTCCGGCAGAGGCCATGGCCTCGCGGGTGTGCTCGACGAAGAGGCTGCACACCTCGGGCAGCTGGCCCAGGCCCTCGATCACGCACTCGACCTCGTAGCCCGCGGCCTCAAAGATGCTCTTCCAGCTGTCGTCATCGTCGCCCGCCATGTCGTTGTTGGCGTGGTCGCCCGCCACGATCATCAGGGGGCGCAGCACGACGCGCTCATACTTGCCTGCCTTAACCATTTTCAGCACATCCTCGACAGTGGGCTCGGCCTCGACGGTGCCGATGTAGTAGTGCTCGCAGCCCGCCTCGGACAGGATAGTCTGCATCTTGGCGTAGACGCCGTTGGACTCGGCCTCGGTGCCGTGGCCCATGAAGCAGACGGCCGTCTTGCCGTCATCAAACTTCGCGGTGGCGTTCACCACAGCCTCGGCCACCGTGTCAAAGTCGGCGTCGGTGTTGAGCAGAGGCTCGGCCAGGACGATCTTGTCGAATGCGTCGGCGTACTCGGCAAGCTCGTTCTTGAGGTCGGTGTACTCAAAGCCGTGCATCAGGTGGGTCGGCTGCACGACCAGGGTCTTGACGCCGTTGTTGGCGGCGCGGTCCAGAGCCTCGCCCACGTTGTCGATTTTAATGCCGTCACGGGAGAGGACGTGGTCGATGATGATCTGGCTGGTAAAGGCGCGGCGCACACTCCAGTCGGGGAAGGCCTTTTCGAGGGCTTCCTCGATCGCGCCGATGGTGAGGCGGCGGCTGTCGTTGTAGCTGGTGCCGAAGGACACGACCAGCAGCTCCTTCTCTCCGATGTTGTCGGCGTTGCGGGGATCGTCCAGCGTCGCGTCGCCGGTGTTGTAATTTTCGTCATCTTCACCCTCCGCCATGGCAGGGGCGGCAGCGGCGCAGAGCAGCATGACCAGCATGCAGGCCGTCAGGATCAGGGACATCAGTTTCTTCATTTCGTTTCTCCTTATAATTCTTTATTTGCAACACGTATACGCGTTTTGCACAGATTCAATACCTCGTCAAAGCCGAGGCCGCTTTCCGCCGGGCGGCGAAGGACCAGAAGCTGCACGCCGGTCTCTTTTGCCGCCTGTACCTTCTCGGGAAAGCCGCCGGGGCCGCCGCCGTCCTTGCTGACGATATAGCGGACAGCGTACTGCCGGATGAGCGCAATGTTCAGCTCTGTAGAGAAGGGCCCCTGCATGGCGATGATGTTGCGGTGGGGAATGCCGAGAGCCTCGCAGGCGTTCAGTGCCTCATGGCTCGGCAGCACGCGGGGGATCAGCCGCTCGGGGTCAAGATCCGCGCAGGCCGACAGCTCTTTGGCCCCGGTGGTGAGCAATACGCGCCCTTCACGATCTTTGAGCCATGCCGCCGCTTCCGGGGCGCTGTTGAAGACAAGTGCGTCTCCCGCCTTACAGGCAGGGCGCAGAAGGCGGATATATTCCACCTCTGCCGCCTCACAGGCGGTCTTCACGGATTCGCTCACATGCCGGGCGTAGGGGTGGGTGGCATCCACGCAGAGCGCTGCGTCACACAATAGTGCCTGCTTCTCTGCGGCACTCAGAGGGCCGGTGCGGATCGCAACACCCGGGACACTCTCCTGCTCCTCCTCGCCGTATTCCGTGGCGACGCAGACGGTGACCGCAGCGCCCGCCTCCGCAAGCAGTTTTGAAAGCTCCCGCCCCTCGGTAGTGCCGCCGAAGATCACGATCTTCATGGGCGATACCCCCGGGGCGTGACCATTCTGCCAGCGATTTCCCGGGTCTGCGTGGAGCCGATAAAGACCGTGGTAAACATATCGGCCTCAGTCTCGCGCAGAGCTTTGAGGTCAAGGACACGATAGCTCTCGCCCTCTCTGCCAATCATCCGGACAAGGCCGCAGACGGCG
Organism: Oscillospiraceae bacterium; assembly: GCA_902795045.1. Taxonomy (GTDB): domain Bacteria; phylum Bacillota; class Clostridia; order Oscillospirales; family Oscillospiraceae; genus Limivicinus. The sequence continues at coordinate 40,584 of CADBJU010000005.1, forward strand.
GAGCCGTCCATTTCTTCCAGCAGGATATCGCAGGCGCGTTTGAGGTAATCCGCCCGGTGCTTTGACGCGGGATTATACAGGCAGATCGCAAAATCTCCCCGCGCCGCCATCCTGAGGCGCTTTTCGATGGCCGTCCAGTCGGTCAGGCGGTCCGATAGCGAGACGATGCAAAAATCGTGCCCCAGCGGCGCACCGAGAAGCGCCGCGCCCGAGAGTGCCGCCGTCACGCCGGGGATAACCTCGACCTTAACAGCCGGGTACTCGGGTGCAAGCTCCAGCACCGGGCTTGCCATGCCGTAGACGCCCGCGTCCCCGCTGCACACGAGGGCAACGGTCTTTCCGGCCGCCGCCTGCATAAGGCACCAGCGGCAGCGCGCAAGCTCCCCGGTCATGCCGGTGGTGTAGGTCTCCTTATCCGGGTACAGGGGCTTTAACAGCTCCACATAGAGCGTGTAGCCGCAGATGAGTTCTGCCCTGTCCAGCGCTGTCCGCGCCGCGCCCGTGAAGCTTTGCGCGTCTCCCGGCCCCATGCCGATCACATACAGTTCAGCCATCCTGTCAGCTCCAATCGTAGTTTACATAATGTTCCGCCGCTGCGAAGGTCACACCGCCGCAGGCGTATTTCTTTTCGATCAGTCTGCCGCCTGTTTCCATCGCCGCCGCCCGCTCGCAGACATTGTCCACACCAGTGACGGATTCCACAAAGTTTGATGCGGTGAACACACCCTCCGCACCGCGCAGTTCCTCCGCGCTGTAAAAGCGCAGGGGCCAGCCGCGGGATTCGCAGAAGCGCAAAAGCCCCGCCTCGTCCCGCTTGAGGTCGATGCTGGCAGCGCTCTTGAAAGCCTCCGGAAGGATGCCGCGCCCGGTGCAGAAGGCCATGAAAGCCTGCTCCAGTGCATCGCTGCTCGTCCCGCGTTTACAGCCGATGCCGAGCGTCAGCACACGCGGGACAAGCTGCAGGGCGCTGTCTTCCGTTTTTCGGTACGACACCAGCACGTCCCCCGGGGAGCCGAGACAGACAAATTCGGGTATACTGCCGGTGACGGGATAGGGGCAGTCGATCACGATATCCTCGCCGCGCAGGAGTTTGGCGGACACCTGCTTGATGCGCTCCGGCTGCAGGACGGTCATGCCCTGCTTTTTTGCCCAGAGGTCGACCGCAAAGAGGCCGTTTAAGTCCGTGGCTGTGGTGATGACCGCATTGCCGCCGGTGATGGCCGCGACGCGCATGGCCAGCGCGTTTGCTCCGCCGAGGTGCCCCGACAGGAGAGGGACGACCCAGCGCCCGGCCTCGTCCACGCAGAGGACGGCGGGGTCTGTCGTCTTGCTTTGGATATAAGGCGCGACACTGCGTACGGCGATCCCCGCCGCGCCGACGAAGATCAGAGCCTCACAGCTTGCGAAAGCCGCCTGCGTCCAGTCGGCAAGGTTTTCCTCCGTGCGCACGATGCCGCCGAGTTCAGCGGCGAGATGTTCCGCCAGGGCTTTCCCGCGCGGCGTAAAGGCGGTCAGGGCGATCCCTTCTCTCATGGCTCCTGCCTCCATTCGTCCAGCAGTTCCCTTGCCGTGTCCGTCAGGCCAAGAAGTCCGGCCTCGGAAGAGAACAGCAGCGCACCGATACGCATATCCCCCGCCCGGCGGGCAAGATGCTCCCGGACGGCGCGCAGCAGGCTTTCCATCACCGTGTCCCGCAATCCAACGTGATCGAGTACTTTGAGGCAGCCGTCGGTTGTGACCTCGTCCATCAGGGCGCGGCAGGTGTCCGCGTCCGCGCCGCACAGGGCCGCGTGGCAAACGAACAGCTCCCGGCGGCAGTCGGCGATTTTGGAATGGGTGTTCATGATGCCGCCCGCGAGCTTCACAAGCTTGCCGATGTGTCCGATAAGCAGGACCTCCTTGAAGCCCTCAAGCCGAGCCGCGTCTATGGCCTCCCCGATATAATTGGAGCACTTGGCCCGCGGGACGGCATTAAGCTCGGGGAGATTTCGCGTCAGGTAGTCCATGCCGTAATTACCGGGCAGGAGGATCAGGCGCTTATGCCCGTCTGCTGCCGCCTGGCGGATCTCCAGCGCGGTGGTCTCGACAATGGCGCGCTCGCTCATGGGCTCCACCACGCCGGAGCTGCCGAGGATGGAGATGCCGCCCACGATGCCGAGCTGGGGGTTGAAGGTCTTTTTTGCGATCTCCTCCCCCTTCGGCGCGAAGATCACGATGCGCACACCGCCGGGATAGCCGCAGGCGGCGCAGGCTTTTTCCGCCGCCTCACAGATCTGCCGACGGGGAACGGAGTTGATGGCCGCCGCGCCCACCGGCTGGTCGAGGCCCGGTTTTGTCACGCGGCCCACGCCCGCGCCGCCGTCGATGTCGATGCCGCTTTCCGTTTTCTTTGCGGAGGCGACGATCAGCATGCCGTCGGTCACATCCGGGTCGTCCCCCGCGTCCTTGCGCACGGCGCAGAGGGCCGTGTCTCCGGACATGCGGCAAAAAACCGGCTCGACCTCTACCGGCCAGCCCTTGGGCGTCATGATGCGTAATGCATCGGGGGGCTCGCCTGTGAGCAGGAGCCGTACCGCGCCTGACGCCGCAAGGGCCGCGCATGTGCCGGTTGTATAGCCGCAGCGCAAAAGCTTTGTCCCGCTGCGGACATAGTGCTCAAAGCTCATGGCTTCTCCTCCTGTTTGGCAAGAGCGCTGAGCTCCGGGAAGCGTTTGAGCACTTCGGCGTAGTTCTCCAGCTTGTGCGGGAAATTGCAAGCCTCACAGCTTTTGACGCCCTTGTCCGTGTAAACGAAGTTCCCGCCGCATTTCTCGCCCAGCGTGTACAGGGGACAGTAGCAGAACAGGCAGTTGAAGTCCTGCTCCGCAACGCCTGTGTGGCAGGGGAAAAACTCGCATTCTTTGTTTTGGAAGAATTGGTAGTGTTTCATTGCTCAGCTCCAGCCCCTGGCTTTTGGGTCCAGCATATCCGTCGCGGTGTAGATGAGGGCGTTGCAGATTGCGGCGGCGATGCTGCTGCCGCCCTTGCGGCCCATGGCGGCGATACAGGGAACGCCATATTCCCCGCATGCCTCAAACACGCGCTCCTTGGCCTCCACCACGTTCACGAAACCCACCGGCGCCGCGATCACGAGTCGGGGACGAAGCCCGGCTTCGATCCTCTCCGCAATGCGAAAGAGCGCCGTTGGGGCGTTGCCGACGGCGAGGATGGCATCCGGATGGTTTTCCGCCGCATAATCCATGGCGGCGACGGCGCGGGTGGTGCCGTTTTGCTTTGCGGTCCCGGCAATGAAGTCCTCCGCCATGAAGCAGTACGCCGCCCCGCTGAGTTTTTTGAGCCCCGGACGGCTGATACCGGCAAGGGCCATGTTGGTATCGGTCACGATCTCCGCGCCGCCCCGCAGAGCCTCCACCGCCTTCTCGACAGCGCCGGGGGTGAAGCGCAGGTTTTCGGCGTAGTCAAAGTCGGCGCTTGCGTGGATGCAGCGCATGACCACGGCGGCGTTCTCCGGCGGGAGCGTGATCCCCCGCGCTTTGAGCTCTTCCGCGATGACGGCCATGCTGCCGCGCTCAATATCGGAAGGAAGTGTTTTCATCGGCATACTCCTCCATGATCTCATACACACGCGGCATGTCCAGGCTTTCACGCACGGCGTCGGCCAGCAGGTCATACTGTCGGTTCCGGTAAGCGGCGCGCGGCTCGACCGGTGTGTCGGACACCGTAATTCCCTTTCGGGCGGCAAGGTACTGCGCCAGGTGATCCACCAGCTCCCCGCTGTCGAACAAGCCGTGCAAATAGGTTCCGAACACATGGCCGCAGACCGCGCCGTCCGTTGTTCCGTCCTCAAAGCGGCAGAAGGGGGCGGTGTCCGTCTCCGTTTTTCCCATATGGATCTCATATCCGGTGAGCTTTGCGCCCGCAAAAGGCGCGGCCACGCAGACAGCATTTTCTCGCGCGCGGGTTTTCTCCCCGGTAAACGCCGTGTCCACCGGCAGGAGCCCCAAGCCGGGCAGGGTGCCCTGCCGCTCAACGCCCATGGGATCACGCAGCGTATGCCCCAGCATCTGATAGCCGCCGCAGACGCCAAGGATCGGTATTCCCGCTTCCGCCGCTGCTTTGATCGCCTCGGCGAGACCGCTGTCACGCAGCCAGAGCAGATCTTCCATGGTGTTCTTCGTCCCCGGCAGGAGGATCATGTCCGGGGTTTCGAGTTTGTCCGTCCGGTTTACATAACGTATTTCAATATCCGGATGCTCGCGCAGCGGGGCAAAGTCCGTGAAGTTGGAGATATGCGGCAGGCGGATCACAGCTACATCCAGGACGCGGCCACATATGGTCTGCTCCAGACAGGGGGCAAGGCTGTCCTCATCGTCAACGTCCGCACGCACCCAGGGCACCACGCCCAGCACAGGGACGCGCGTCAGCTCCTCCAGCTGCCGCAGGCCGGGGCGCAGCAGCTCCACATCGCCGCGAAATTTGTTGATGATCGTGCCCTTCACGCGCCGCCGCTCTTCCTCCCTGAGCAGAGCAACGGTGCCGTAGAGCTGGGCGAATACGCCGCCGCGGTCGATGTCTCCCGCCAGCAGTACCGGGGCGTTGACTATTTCCGCAAGGCCCATGTTCACGATGTCATCCGCCCGGAGGTTGATCTCCGCGGGGGAGCCGGCCCCCTCGATGACGATGATGTCATTTTCGGCGGCAAGGCTGTTGTAAGCCGCCAGGATGTCCGGGATGAGGCCGCGCTTCATTTTGAAATACTCCGCCGCCGCGTAATGCCCGCGCACTTCCCCGTTTACGATGAGCTGGCTGCCCGTGTCGCTGGAGGGCTTTAATAGGATCGGGTTCATGCGCACGTCACACTCGAGACCCGCCGCCTCCGCCTGCACCGCCTGGGCTCGGCCCAGCTCCAGACCGTCAGGCGTGACAAAGCTGTTGAGAGCCATGTTCTGGCTTTTGAAGGGGGCGACGCGATGGCCGTCCTGCGCGAAGATGCGGCACAGGGCGGTCACCAAGAGGCTCTTGCCCGCGCCGGACATGGTGCCCTGGATCATGATGCGTTTAGCCATGCAGCACCTCCCTGATCGTTTCCATCAAAACGATATTTTCCGCCTCCGTGCGGATCGCCGTGCGATACCAGCCCTTTTCGAGCCCCGCGAAATTGGCGCAGTCCCGGATCAGGATACCGCGCTCCCGGAGCTTTTCGGCAAGCCCATAGTCTGTGCAGCGAAAGAGCAGAAAGTTTGCCTCCCCCGGAACGACACGCATGCCGACCGCTTCCAGGGCAGTCTTCATCTTTCGCCGCTCAGCAGATATGAGGGTCCGAAGTTGATTTACATAATCCTCTTCACATAATGCTTCTATGCCTGCCTCTTCCGCGATAACAGACACTGCCCAGGGCTGGCCGCAGTCCCGGAGCTTTTCGGCAAGCTCGGTACTGCCGCAGAAGACATAGCCCAGGCGCAGCCCCGCCATGGCGCAGGTTTTGGTGAAAGCCTTGATAATAATAAGCTCCGGGTATTGCGCAAGCGCAGAGACCAGGCTGCAGTCAGCGGCGTCCTCACAGAAATCCAGGAAGCACTCGTCCATGGCGACGACTGTCCCCCGCTCCCGGCATAAGTCGAGAAGTTGCAGCAGCAGCTCCCGCCCGCTCAAAAGTCCGGTGGGGTTATTGGGGTTGCAGAGGAACAGAAGCTCACAGTCCTGCGGGATTTGCGTCAGCTGTTCTTGGGTCAGGCAAAAGTCTGCCGACAGCGGGATCTCGGTGACATGACACCACGTCTCCCGCAGGGCGCGGGCATATTCCGCAAAGCCGGGCACGAACACCGCCGCACTCTTTGGCCTGAGCGTATGGCAGAGGCGATAGATCAGATCCGACGCCCCACTGCCGCACACGATGTTTGAAGCCGGGACACTGTGATAGTCCGCGAGCGCCGCGCACAGCCTCCGGTTCAGGGGATCTGGGTAGCGGTCAGCCATTTCCACCGCCCGCAATGCCGCCGCGCGTACTCTCTCCGGCAGGCCGAGGGGGCTGATATTGGCCGAGAAGTCCAGCGGCGTTTTTCCGTATTCTGTTTCAAAACCGGCCCAGTCGCCGCCATGGATCAACTTCATCGTAATCAAATTCCTGTCATTGCGAACATTCTGACGCGCGGGAAGCGCGCGACATTCCTTACCTTGTGTGCGCACACTGGTGCGGCAATCCGTTCTCATAGAATACAACCAAGAAAGCGTACCATTCCCAACACCGCAAGTCCCAGCAGCGCCCCGGTGTATTCGAGGCGGCAGGCACGGCTGATATCCCCGGGGACGATCTCGCGCCGCCGGTCCCCGATCCAGGGCTTGTCATGCTTTACGCCGAAGTAAGAAGCCGGACCGCAGAGCCGCAGGCCCAGAGCTCCCGCCATGGCCGCCTCGCATTGGGCCGAGTTGGGGCTTGCGTGCTTTCTGCGGTCACGCCGCCAGATGCGCCATGCCGAAGCCGCGTCCTCTCCCGTGAGCCTGGCCGCCGCGATCAGCAGCAGGGCGGCGAGACGGGACGGGAGATAATTTGCCGCGTCGTCCAGCTTTGCGGGCACACGCCCGAAGTGAAGGTAACGGGCGTTTTTATAGCCCACCATGCTGTCCATGGTGTTGATCGCTTTATACACCAGGGCAAGAGGCGCGCCGCCGAGGAGCATGTACGCAAGCGGCGCGATCACGCCGTCTGAGAAGTTTTCCGCTACAGTCTCCACCGCCGCGCGGGCTACTCCCTTTTCATCGAGGGCTTCCGTGTCACGCCCGACGATGCGGGACACCGCCTTTCGCGCAGCCTCCAGCCCCTCCGTTTCCAGCGCCTTCTGCACACGCATGGCCTCGACCTTCAGGTCCCTGACCGCCAGCGCCTGCCAGCACCAGATCACTTCCAAAGCAAAGGACAGCGGCGGGTAAAGGCCGTTCAGAAGCTTTACGATTAGTTTACATAATATAAACGTTCCGGCACTCATCAGCAGAGCCATCAGGGCGCCTGCCGCTTCCTCGCCCCGGTCCGTTTTCGGAAACAGCGCCCGCAGCAGCTTTTCCAGCGCCGTGATTGCCCGGCCCATGAGTACCACCGGGTGAACGGGCGTAAGCCATGCCGGGTCGCCCAGCAGCAGATCCAGCGCAAAGCCGCACAGGGCGGCATATAGAATCCTCATACCAAAAACCTGAGCTCCCGCTCCACACGCATCTCGTCATACTGTCTGTCATAAGAAAGCAGAAAACCGCAGCCGCAGGACGTCTGCCAGCGGTAATACTCCCGCTCGGGCTTCCCCCAGCGCTCCAGCACCGCCATCTGCGTGCCGCCGTGGGCGACGATCACGAGGTCCTCCCCCGTTTGCAGCAGGGCCTCCATTGCATTGCAGACGCGCCGGGAAAACCCCTCACGGTCTTCTCCTCCCGGGCAGCTGCCCAGGCAGCCGCCGTCCACCCAGGCGCGATAGGCGGCATCCTGTTCCATCTCCCACCAGCCGCGCCCCTCAAAGGTGCCGAAGTCCATCTCCCGCAGGTCGGGGACAACGATCCGTTCCGCTCCCGGAAAGAGGATCGCCGCCGTCTCCCGCGCCCTCAGCATTGGGGAGACATATACGCGCGGCGGTAAAAAATCCGCGCGCTTCAGTTCCGCGTGGCCTTGATCGGACAAGCCCTCGTCCAGCGCGCCCTGGTAGCGCTTCTCCTCGCCGAGGCGTGTAAGGCCGTGGCGGATGAGCCAAATTCTCATGGAAGCTCCCCCTTCAATACCTGCCCGAGGCCGCAGCAGACGCGGACCACCGTGTCCGCCCGTTCGGCGAGCAGGCAGGCAAGTCGGCCCGCCGCTTCCCGCTTTTCGCGTTCGGCTCCGTCGATGGGGACAAGACCGCCGCCGAGCTCGGTGGCGATGACGATGTCCTTTTGCGCCAGGCGGTCGGCAAGTTCCGGAAGGTTGGCCCCATGCGCCAGCTCCTGCACGTCCCAGACGGCGCGGGCCGAAAACGCTGCCTTGCTCAATCCCAGGGCGTTTCGGATGTATTCGCGTTTTCCCGCGTACAGCGGTCCGGTCACAAAGATCATAGCACAGCCTCCACATAATACCGAAGCACCAGCGCCGCCAGCATCCAGAGCTCCGCTGTCTGCAAAAACCACCCGGCGAGATCGCCCGACAGACCGCCGAAAGCCTTTGCGCACATACGGCGGTAGTACCAAAACACCGTGAGCGCGGCAAGGACAGTCTCCCCCGCGTGCAGCATAAGCAGCATCAATGAGAGCGCGGCGGTCATGATCGTCAGCACCGTCCGCACACGCTTTTTGTCCGAAGCCTCGGCAAAGGAGCGGGCAAGGCCGCTGCCAGGACGAATGGGAAAGGTCGTCAGTGCAAGACCAGAGAGTGCCCGCGACAGACAGAACATGCCGAGCAAAACGGGCAGACGCAGGACAGGCAAAGATGTCCAAAGGGCGAAATCCGCGAGGAAATACGCGCAGAGCCGTATCGCCGCGAATGCGCCGAGGTGGGGATCTTTTAATATTTTTTGCCGATTTTCGATGCTTTGGTGGGACGCAAGTGCATCGCATGTGTCACAATAGCCATCCAGGTGGATGCCGCCTGTAATGAGTACCGGCAGCAGGCAGAGGCCCGCGCCGCGTAAGATTTCCGGCAGGGACAGAAACAGACACAGCTTTCCCCAGCCGAACATGCCGAGCGCGATCACCACGCCGATCAGTGGAAAGGCGCAGAGGCTATAGCGCATATTGCGTTCGTTCCACCCAAATTGCGGCATCGGGATCGCCGAGAACATGGAGAAGGCCACGGCGATGGTTTCCAGTACGATCACGGCAGTTTCCCTTTCAGCACATTCGGCAGACCGCACACGATTTCGACAGCGAGATCTGCGCGGGCGGCAAGCCATCGGTTCAGATCGGCAAGCGCACGCATATAGCGCAGGCTCTCCGGGTCGTAATCCGCGCCGCCGGAGAAGACCTCGTTGGTCACGACGGTGAGTTTTTCGCATGACGTGATCAGATGTTCAAGACCTCGGTGCACGGAATCCATACCGCCGCCCGCCGTTTCGTACATCTCATTTGCCAGGAGATTGGAGAGATCCTCCAGCAGGACGTTTGCGTCCGCCGGGATTTCGGCGCCTGCAAGGTCAAGGCCGCGCTCGAGGGTTTCAAAGCCAAGGTGCACACGCTGGGCGCGGTGCTTTCTCACGCGCTCCCGGGATTCCCCGTCGCGTGGGAGCATGGTGGCAAGATAGATTTTTCGGCCCGGCAGCATACAGACATGCTTCTCGGCAAAGGCACTTTTGCCGCTGCCCGCACCGCCGATCACAATGGTTAACATAATTATGTCACTCCTGCGGTGTGTAGGCCTCGATGCCGAGACGGTCGAAGCTCTGACCACTGCGATAGAGCAAAAGCGCCATATCCAGCAGCGGCAGCAGCATGACTGCGCCGCCGCCCTCGCCGAGGCGCATTTCGGCGCAGAGAGGTGCAGCAAGGTCAAACACATCCAGCACCGCCGCCCCGCGCCGCTCCCCCGAATTATGACTTGGAAAAAGGGCTTTTTCCGCAGCGGGACACAAGAGCGTGGCGCAGAGTGCGGCAGCGGCGCTGATAAAGCCGTCGATCACGGCGGGAGTATTGCAGGCAGCCGCGCCCAGATACGCCCCGCACATGGCAGCGAGGTCCAGTCCGCCGACCTTGGTGAGTACATCCACGGCATCCGTCGGATCGGGTTTGTTGAGGGCCAGGGCACGCCGGATGACCTCGCGCTTGCGCGCAAGACCCGACGCGGAAAGGCCCGCGCCGCGCCCGACCACATCCGCGGGATCGAGGCCCAGCAGCGAGCAGATCACAGCCGAGGAACTGGTGGTGTTGCCGATGCCCATTTCCCCGATGAGCAGGATATCCGCGCCGTCGGCGGCGTTTTCCCGCGCAAGCTTTGCGCCGCTGAGCATGGCGGCAAGGCACTCGTCGCGCGTCATGGCGGGGCCGAGGCTCAAGTCGTCGGTGCCGTTTCGGACACGGCGGTCGAGAACATCTTTATGTCCCGGGAAATCCAACATGCCCACATCCGCCGGGATCACGCGGCAGTTTGCGTATCGAGCCATGGGGCTCACGCTGCTGCGGTTTTCCGCAAGGGCGACGGCGACCTTTGCGGTCACATCACTTTCGCACTGGGTGACCCCCTGGCGCACCACGCCGTTATCCGCGCAGAAGACCAGCAGACGGCGGTCGTCCATGCGCACGTCGGTATCTCCCTTCAAGGCGGCAAGCTTTGCGATCATGTCCTCAAAAACGCCGAGGCTCCCCAGGGGCTTTGCCAGACTGTCCCACTGCCGCCGGGCTGCCCGCCGCGCCGCCTCGTCAGCCAGGGTGATCTGTTTGATTATGTCATAGATGCTTTCCATTGTTCACATGCCTTTACAAAACGTTGCGCGAGCGGGACAGCCCCTCCGAAGTGCAGGTGCGGGAAGGCTGCATACAGACTCGGAGATGCAAAGCCGCAGGTCCAGCTTCTGCCGTCGGCCTTCTCCGAGCGCAGATCCGCACCGTTTTCGGTACAGTCCCAATAGTGAAACTCGTGGGCGGGGATATGCTCTCCTACGCGAAAGAGCAGGCTGTCCGCCGGGGCTGTGAGCGTCTGGTAACCGAAGCGCTGCAGGTGTCCGGTTTTGAAGCCGCACCCGGGCAGTACGCCGCACATAGGATGGGCACGGCCTTCCGCGTCCTCGAGGCTCTGCCCGAGATAGAGGAAGCCGCCGCACTCGGCCACTGTGGGCAGGCCGCTTTTGACTGCAGCCGCAATGCTATGCCGCATGGCGGTGTTTTCCGACAGCCGCTCGGCATATAGCTCGGGATAGCCGCCCGGGAGATAGAGTCCATCCGCTTTTGGAAGTTCCGAATCGTGCAGCGGGCTGAAAAAGATAAGCTCTGCGCCGGCGTCCCGAAGCGCGTCCAGGTTATCGGCATAGAGGAAGCAGAACGCCTCGTCCCGCGCCACGGCAATGCGGCAGCAGAACCCCCTTCCACCGCTGAAGCGGTCCCCCTCCCCCAAACGCCGCAAGCGGCTGGTGGAGGCAAGTATAAGCAGTCGGTCAAGGTCGATATACTGTTCCGCCGCCTGACCCAGCTTATTAAGCCTTGCGGTGAGATCGGCGATCTCCCCCGCCGTCATAAGCCCCAGGTGGCGGCTTTCAAAGCGGGCTTCCTCCATGGGCGGCAGGAAGCCCAGGACCGGCAGGCCCGTCTCCCGCTCCAGCACCGGCGCGAGAGACGAGGCGCGGCGCTCGGATGTGTTGGCAAGGACCAGCGCCGCGATGCCGCTCTGTTCGCGGAAGTCCATGAGCCCTTTTACCTGCGCCGCAAGTGTCAGGCCGCTGCCCTTGGAGTTTACGACAAGCACAACCGGCGTTCCTGTCAGGCGCGCAAGGTCCCAGGCGCTGGCCTCCGTGGTATTATTCAGTCCATCGTAAAAACCCATGGCCCCTTCGATCACGGCAATGTCCGCGTCCATGCGGGAGAGAGTCTTCCCGACGCCCTCCACGCCCTGCAGGAAAAGGTCGAGATTGCGGCTGGGGACGCCCAGGATGTGCTCATGGAACATGGGGTCGATATAATCCGGGCCGCATTTGAAGGCCTGCATACGTTCTCCGCGCTGTTTGAGCGCTGAGAGGAGGGCGCAGGTCGTGACGGTCTTGCCCGCGCCGCTGTGCATGGCGGCGATCATGATGGTTTTCATTTCGCGCACCCCGTGATGAGCCACACCGGGTTTTGCGCCAGCATCAGCGTGAGGCCGCCCGCTGGTTTCGAGCGGCTGACCGATATCTGGGTCACTTCCGTTTCATAGCCCAGCGCTTGCAGAACGGTATATGAATTATGTAAACTTTCTATCGTGATTGCCGATACACAGATCCGGGCGACGGGATTTGTCATGTGGACAGTCTCCAGAATAGCCCGCAGGTTTCCGCCGCTGCCGCCGACGAAAACGGCATCCGGCTTTGGAAGTGCCGAAAGCGCGGCGGGGGCCTCACCCTGTACAAGGCGGAGGTTCCACGCGCCGAATCTGATCCTGTTTTTTTCCGCGACACCGAGGGCCGCGTCCTCCCGTTCGACGCTGTATACCGCCCGGCACCAAAGCGCAAGCTCAACGGCGACGCTGCCGGTGCCCGTGCCGATATCCCAGCACACATCCTCCGGCGAGACGGCGAGCTTCGCTAGGATCGCCGCCCGGACCTCCTGCTTGGTCATGGGCACCTTCTCGGCGCGGAGAAAATCCGCGTCCGGGATGCCGGGCACGCGGCGCGCGGGACGCGGGGCAGGTTCGACCAGCAGGACGGAAAGCGGCGAAAAGTCACCCTCGGCAAGCTCCGCCGCCGTGCCCTCGCTGATACGCTCCCGTTCTGTGCCGAGATCGTCCCCGGCGTAAGCTTTCAGGAAACCGAGTCCCGCTTCGGTCAGCTCACGGCAGATTACGGCGGGCCCGGTTTTGCCCCCCGTGAGAAAGAAGACCGGTCTCCCCTGACAGACGGCGGCCACCGCGTCGCAGTCCACCCCATGGGCCGAGCAGAGTCGCCAGTCCTGCCAGGGCTTTTGCAGGCGGGCGGCGAAATGCTGTACACTGGAAACGCCGGGGAGCACGCGCTTATCACACTCTGCAAGCTCCGGCAGCAGCAGGCGCGCACCGGAATAAAAGCCGCTGTCGCCGCTGTAGAGGACGCAGATCTTTTCCGCATCTGTGTTTTTGAGCGCGTCTGTGATGGCGGACACGGTGACGGCTTCGATCTGCGCCTTTTCGCCCCCGTACTCCTTCAGGAGCCTTTCAGAGCCGATCAGCAGCTCCGCACTTTCAATGGCCGCGCGGGCCTCCCCGGTGAGGCTGCCGCAGCCGCAGCCGATGAGCGTGACGGTCATGTGTCTGTCCCCTTTCGATAGCCTGTGGTGAAGTCCGGGGCATAGAGGCGGCTGCGCTCGAAGTCGCCGTTCAGGAAATCCCCCGCCAGTATCAGCGCCGTTTTGCTGACGCCCGCCTCCCGCGCGGTCTCGGCAAGCGTGCCGACTGTGCAGCGCAGGACCTTTTCTTCCGGCCAGCTCGCTTTGTAGACGATGGCGGCAGGCGTATCGGCTGTGTATGCACCCTTGAGGAGTGCTGTCTGCACCTGCTCCAGCATCCCGGCGGAGAGGAACAGCGCCATGGAAGCACCGCTTTCCGCGAGCTTGTCAAGGGCCTCCCGCTCCGGCACCGGGGTACGGCCCGCCATGCGGGTGAGGATGAGCGTCTGGCTCAGGCCGGGCAGGGTGTATTCCGCGCGCAGGCTTGCCGCAGCGGCTGAAAAGCTGGAGACACCCGGCGTCACATCGTAGGGGATGGAAAGCCCGTCGAGCATGTCCATCTGCTCCCGGATGGCCCCGTAAAGGCTGGGGTCGCCGGTGTGCAGGCGGACGGTCATAAGGCCGCCCCGTTCCGTTTCTTCGATAGCGGCGATCACCTGCTCGAGCGTCATGCGGGCACTGTCGAGAATACGGCAGCTTTCCTTGCAGCGCTCAAGCAACGCGGAGCTTACAAGGCTTCCCGCGTAGATGACCTGATCGGCCTTTTCCAAAAGCGCCGCGCCGCGCAGGGTGATGAGATCGGGCGCGCCGGGTCCCGCGCCGACGAAGTGAACCATAGTGACCTCCAACAAAAAAGACGTGCCCGAAAAAAAGCACGTCAAATACGCGGACAAAGTTCAACATCTGTCATTCCGAGCCAGTGCGCACACTGGCGTGGGAATCCGTTCTCCGGTAGAATGTCAGTAAACATACGATTTTCGGGGAATACGGATTGCCACACCAGTGACATCGGTCACTGGTTCGCAATGACGAGATCTGACTCTGTACGTAGGCTAAAAACGTGCTTCCGGTTCCGGCAGAAGCAGCGCCTCTCCCCCATGTATCTGACTTATCCCCAACACGCCGTCATTCCGAGGAGCGAAGTGACGAAGAATCTTTTGGATCCTTCGCTTCGCTCAGGATGACAGGCAGCGACTGGGGCTTCACAGTGACCGACTCGCCGGGACTTGCACCCGATTCCATGTCTCGCGCAAAACGAGCGGTGAGAGGCGATGTTCAATTGATGGCATTATACAGCAAGTTTTGGTTTCTGTCATCCCTTTTCTTTTCCGGATAGGTACAGGATTTTCCATTCTCTTCTTGCGATAAGCGGAAAACTACGATATACTGATAAAAATAACTTACGCCGTCAAGCAAGACAAGGAGCAGGGCTATGACAGATATGACATTTGATGAAAAAACGCTGCGTTACCTCCGGACGCTGTCCCGCAGCTACCCCAACACCCAGGCGGTGACGACCGAGATCATCAACCTGCGCGCGGTGCTGAACCTGCCCAAGGGCACCGAGCACTATATCAGTGACATCCATGGCGAGTACCAGGGCCTGCGCCATATTCTGCGCAACGCCTCCGGCTCGGTGCGCCGCAAGATCGACCAGGCGCTGGGCGACTATGTCTCCGCCGCCGACCGGGACGCGCTGGCTACGCTCATCTACTACCCCGAGCGAAAACTCAGTCACATGCGCCATCATGGGCTGCTCAGCGCCGAGTGGTACACCATCACGCTCAAGCAGCTCATCGCCATCTGCAAGATTACCACCTCCAAATACACCCGCTCCAAGGTGCGCCGCATCCTGCCGAAGGAGTACGAATACATCATCAGCGAGCTCATGACCACCGGCAGCAAGGATTTCAACAAAGAGGAATACTTTGAACAGATTTTGCAGACCATTATCGAGACCGAAGCTGCCGACAGCTTCATCACGGCCATGTGCCATCTGGTGCAGGATTCCGTCATTGACAGGCTCCACGTGGTGGGCGACATCTATGACCGCGGCGACAGCCCGCACCTTGTGATGGACGAGCTCGAGAAGCAGCGGCATATCGACATTCAGTGGGGCAACCACGACATCCTCTGGATGGGCGCGGCGGCGGGCAACCTCTGCTGCATCACGAATGCCGTGCGTATATGCCTGCGTTATAACAACTATGACTTCATGGAGGGCGGCTACGGCATCAACATGCGTCCCCTGTCCCTCTTCGCGCTGGAGACCTACGCGAACGATCCCTGCGCCCTGTTCATGCCGAAGAAGGGGCCGAAGGACACAGCGGACCCGCAGAACGACGAGGTCATCGCCAAAATGCACAAGGCCATCGCCGTCATCCAGTTTAAGATCGAGGGCCAGGCCGCCAGGGCCCACCCCGAGTACCGCATGGACGACCGCCTGCTGCTGGACAAGCTGGATCCGGAGCGCGGCGTCGTGACGCTTGAAGGCACGGAGTATCCGCTTCTTGATGCCAACTTCCCGACCATTGACCCGAAGGACCCCTACGCCCTCACGCCTGAGGAGCAGAAGGTCCTGGAGGGATTGCAGCTGAGCTTTCTCAACTGCGACAAGCTCCAGCACCATGCGGACTTCCTTTATAAAAAGGGTGCCATGTACCGCTACTATAACGGCGTGCTGATGTTCCACGGCTGCATCCCCATGGAGCCCGACGGCAGCTTTACGAAATTGGAGATCTACGGCGTTCAATGCCAGGGCCGCACTCTCTTCGACCGCTGCGAGGAGCTGGTACGTCAGGGCCGCTTCTCCAAGGACGAGGCACTTCGGCAGCGCGGGGCGGACTTCATGTGGTATCTCTGGTGCGGGAGCAAGTCACCGCTTTTCGGCAAGGACAAGATGGCCACCTTCGAGCGCTACTTCATAGCCGACAAGGCCACCCACAAGGAGACCTCCGACCCCTACTTTACGCTCGCCTACAACGCCGAAGGCTGCGAGCGCGTGTTCCGGGAATTCGGCATCACCGATCCCGAGGCCGTGATCGTCAACGGCCACATCCCTGTCAAGATCCGTAAGGGCGAAAGCCCCATCAAGGTGCCGGAAAAACTCCTCATCATCGACGGCGGCATGTCCAAGGCCTACCAGTCGGTCACCGGCATCGCGGGCTACTCCCTGGTCTCCAACTCCCACCAGATGTATCTGTCGGAGCATGAGCCCTTTGCCTCGGCTGAGGATATGATCCACAACAACCGGGACATGGAATCGCGCATCATCCCGGTCAAGACCTACACAGAGCGCGTCACCATTGCCGACACCGACGACGGGCGCGAGATCGCCGCTCAGATCGAGGATCTGAAGCTGCTGCTGGAGGCCTACCGCACAGGCGCCGTCAAACAGGACAAGCGGGCGACGACCGAAATATAAAAACACCGGGCGAGAGCTTCGCCCGGTAAATCATGTAAGGAGTACACCATGTCCGAGAACCTGAACATCTGTCTCGTCAACGATTCCTTTCCGCCGGAGATCGACGGGGTGGCAAACGCCGTCACGAATTATGCCGACATCATTACCCGCAAGCACGGGCGCTGCACCGTTGTGACGCCTGACAACCCCGCTGCGAATGACGCGGTCTTCCCCTTTCCCGTGCTGCGCTATCCGAGCGTGGACCTGACAAAGCTGGTGGGCTACTACGCGGGCTTCCCCTTCTCGCCCGAGGTGCAGAAAAAGCTTGCGGCGGAGAGGTTTGACCTCATTCACACCCACTGCCCCATCACCTCCACCATGCTGGCCCGCTCCCTGCGGGACCGTATCCATGTGCCGATGGTGCTGACCTACCACACCAAATTCGACATCGACATCGCCAATGCCATTTCCAGCAAGCTTTTGCAGGAGGAGGCAAAGAAGCTGCTGGTGGAGAACATCAGCGCCTGCGACGAGGTCTGGACTGTCAGCCGCGGCGCGGGGGAAAACCTCTGCTCCCTCGGTTATGAGGGCGATTACATCGTCATGCCGAACGGTGTGGACTTCCCCAGAGGCCGCGTTGAAGACAGCCTGATCGAGGAAGTGACGGCGGGTTACGATCTGCCCGCGGGCGTGCCGGTGTTCCTCTTTGTCGGACGCATGATGTGGTACAAGGGCATCCGCATCATCCTCGACGCGCTGAAAGCGCTGTCTGAGACAGGCCAGGATTTCCGCATGGTCTTTGTCGGCGGCGGAACGGACAAGGCGGCGATCGTGGACTACGCCGAAAAGCTGGGACTGACAGATGTGGTCTTCTTCACCGAACCCATCAACGACCGCAGCCGCATCCGTGCCTGGTACTGCCGGGCGGACCTGTTTCTCTTCCCCTCCACCTTCGACACCAACGGCCTCGTCGTGCGTGAGGCGGCGGCCTGCTCGCTGGCAAGCGTGCTCATCCGGGGCAGCTGCGCCGCCGAGGATGTGGCCGACGGCGTGAGCGGTTTTCTCATCGAGGAAAACGCCCAGAGCATGGCGGCAAAGCTCACGGAGCTGTGTGCAAGCCCCGAGGCCATGAAGGCCGTCGGTGAGGGCGCGCTGCGCGATCTCTACATCTCCTGGGAGGAGGCTGTCGACAACGCCTGCCGCCGCTATGAGGTTGTCATCGACAATTACCGCGCGGGCAGGTATCCAAAGCACACGGGGCTCACCGAGGACATCATACACAGCATTGCCCAGGGCCTGGAGGGCTACAACCGCAGCCGCGCCTTCCAGAAAGCCCGCATGCGGGAGCTGAGCGACAGCTACCACAGGCTGTGGGATGGTTTTCTGGCAGAGGGACAGAAGCGCTTTGACGACTACCAGGACGAACAGAACCGCCTGAATGCCGGGATCGAAGCCACGCAGCAGCAGCTCCGCAGCAAGTTCGATGAGCTGACGCGGTATCTGGATAGATTTATGTAAATCTAATTACGTTAACGATTATGCCTTCAGCGTATGAATATCCTTTGAATACAGCCTGTCATTCTGAGCGAAGCGAAGAATCTTTCATTGCCGCATGTAACAGCACAAAGATCCTTCGCTTGCGCTCAGGATGGCTTTTTATATTGCCTCTTCTGCCGCTTCGCCCTTGTACTTGCGCCGGGTGGCAAGGCCGCCGCGGATATGCCGCTCAGCTTTGTTGAGGTCCAGCAGCGCGCGCACCTGCCGATACAGCCCCGGGTTCACATGCGGAAGACGCTCGGTGAGGTCCTTGTGTACGGTGGACTTTGATACGCCGAACTTCTTTGCGGCGGCGCGGACGGTCGTTTGATTTTCGATGATGTACACGGCCAGGTCGCAGGCCCGTTCCTCTAAGCTTTCTCGCACTCACACCACTCCCCTGCGCGGCACGGATCGCGCCGCACGTTCTCTGGGTAATGTATATGTGTCGGGTGAGGCGCTTTAGCACTGCTTGAACAGTGTGCGCCGATCGGGTATAATAGCAGCATCAAATCTTTCGAGGTGCCGGACATGACAGACGCGAAACAGCAACAAGCCGCAAAGGATTTTGCGGAATACTGGAAGGACAGGGGCTACGAAAAGGGCGAAACTACCTTGATGTGTGTCCTCAGATCAGTTGTCATGAAATAAAAGGGGGATAACCATGTCATCACAACTAACTGCCTGCCTTTTCATCTTCGCTCTGACCTGTGCCGGCTATATGACAGGCGTGTGGAGCCTCTCAGTCGTTGCCATGGCGTCCCTGACAGCGCTGACACTCACGGGCTGTCTCACCGCTTCGGAGGCCCTGAGTTGCTTTTCAAACAGTACCGTTATCATGGTCGGAGCCATGAGTGTGGTTGCTGCCGGTTTTGGCAGAACCCGCTTTTGCTCTCGTCTCGCCTCGTGGATTTCCCATGTTGCAAAGGGAAGCCTTTCCAGAATCCTGTTGCTTTACTGCCTGCTCACCATGCTCTTGAGCCAGATGGTACAAAGCCCCGTCATTGTTTTTGGGATCGCGGCGCCTCTTTGCATGGCCACGGCGGATTCCATGCACGTTTCCAGGTCTAAGCTTGCGCTGCCCCTTGGCGTCGTTTCCATCTGCACATGCTGTACACTGCCTGTCGGCAACGGCGCAACACAGGCGGCCGAGCTCAACAGTTATATAAGCGCTTACTACGACAAGCTGGAAAACTTCACCGGAACCATGCCAAGCATTGGCTTTTTCGAGCCTATGACGGCGCGGCTTCCGATGCTGATCTTCACGGTCCTTTACTGTGCGTTTGTGATGCCTCGTTTTTGCCCGGAGCGGCACAGCGTCGGTCCCGTCTATGGGGAGAAGGCAGCACAAGAAGGAAGACCGCCTCTGCCCGCTTTTTCGGAGGCGGCCGGTATTGCCGTTTTCTTCGGCACTGCCGCGGCGCTTATGCTTCAGGCCAGTGTGCTCAAAAGCATTGCAGTCTGGCAGATCTGTCTTGTCGGCGCAATTCTTATGGTGATGCTCGGTGTGCTCCGGCCAAAGGAGGCCGGGCAGGCGATCCCGCTGAGTATGCTATTGCTCATTATCGGCTCATTTGCCATGGCAGGGGCCCTCTCCGGCACCGGCGCCGGCGACCTGATCGGCAGTCTCATTGCGAGACTTACCCGTAAAGTCAATAATAATTACGCCATCGGGTTTCTCTTTTTCTTTTTCCCCTTCGTGCTTGCCCAGCTCATGTCCAACCGCGGCGCGATGCTACTGTTCTTTCCCATCGCCTGTGCGGCAGCCAATCAGCTCGGCGGCAATCCCTGCGGGCTGGTTATCCTGATTGAGGCCGGGGCGCTCACGGCGTTCATGACGCCGATGCCGACCGCCGCGGTTCCGTACATGATGGAATATGGAGGATATGATCAGAGCGATCTGATCCGGGGCGGATGGCTCTACGCCCTCATTGCCTGCGTCCTCTCTGTTGGCTGGACCATGACGATCATGCCCGTCCTTTGCGTGTAAAGCATACAGCACCGCACAATTCGTCCGGGCGAATCGTGCGGTGCTGCATGCTTTATTTTTCTGCGAGCTTTTGAAGCTCTGCATAGAGGATTTTCTCGCCCTCGTTCTTCGGAAAAGCCGGGATCGTCAAAACCCGCAGACCGGCGCGGGCGGCGCTGAGATTTTTGAAAAGATAATCCCTGACAAGCGCATTGTCTGATTCGCTTGTTACAAAAACGGTCAGATGATCGTCTGTTCCGACGCTCGCGCTGAGGATATTCAGTTCATCCATAACGAGGGTGTCGATCTCGTCCAGACTGGTTCGGTGTCCCGCCAGCTTGATAAAGCGTTTCAGGCGGCCGGTGATGGAAAGGTAACCGTCCTCATCGAATTCGGCGATATCGCCGGTTCGAAGTACACCGTTCCATTCGTCCTCACGGGCCAGATCCTCTCCGCGCTGCGCGTAACCCATTGCCACGTTTGGCCCTTGATACACAAGCTCACCGCGAACATGAATCCCTTCAACAGGGGCTCCTTCCTCATCGATCAGCCGGACGCTCCCACGCGGGACGACACGGCCGACAGAGCCGGGCTTTCGCAGCGCGTCCTCCGGCGGCAGAGAGCTGATAGCGGCTGTCGCTTCGCTTTGCCCGTACATGATGACAAAGCGCTTCCCGTTTTCCTGCGCATAACGGGCATAGTAGGCCTGCAGCTCCAGGCTGAGCTTTCCGCCCGCCTGGCTCATCGTTCGGAGGCTTGGAAAATCGTCCTCAAAGAGAGCAATGCGGCAGAGCATATCATAGGTATTGGGCACGCCGTGGAAGCATGTCACGTCCTCAGCCTCAAATAAATCCCAGAATTCCGGGTCCATGACCGAGCTGCCCGTCACAACCAAAGCGGCGCCGCGCAGGAGATTTGCGTGGAGAACGGAAAGCCCATAGGTATACTGCAGCGGCAGTGCCGTGATGGTCTTATCCGAAGAGCGGATCTGAAGGATTTCGGCGAGCGTTTCGGCGTTGAAGCGCAGATTCTCCCAGCTCTGCCGCACAAATTTTGCCGAGCCGGTAGAGCCGGAGGTCGTGATTAGAAGCCCCAGCGCAGGGTGTACGGGATAGCGTTCCATATAGTTGGTTTTCAAAAGAATGTAATCCTGGATCACGGCGACCTCGCGCATAGCGGGGTACTCTCCGCGCAGCTCTTCCGGCAGAAGGAGAAGGCCCGGGCGGTAGATCTTCATGAGTTCCTTGCGCGCCTCGGCGGGAAGGTCCGCTGAAAGCGGCAGCATGGGGTACCCGCTGTTCATCAGCGCAGCATAACCGGAGAGCGCGCCAATGGAATTGCGGCACACAAACATGGTCAGCGGCCGTTCCTCCGCGGCAAAATCAGCATTTTTCCCAATGGAGTCTTCCAGCGCTGTACTGAGCCGGGCGAGGTCCTGGTAGCTCAGTGTCACACCGGTATCCGCAATCAGCGCCGGGGAATCTGCAAAGCTTTCAAAATCCCAGAGTTTTCCCATAACAGCTCCTTTCATCCTTTCGCGCTGTCGAGCTTCTTCCGCACAAGGTCCAGGCCGGTTTTGTAAGAGTTGATTTTCATGGTCTCCCTGCCCTTAAAGGAAATATGGAATGTCTCTTCCAGACGGCAGATCAGGCTCATCTGCGTGATGGAATCCCAGCCGTCGTCATGGAAGCGGAAGCTGACAGGATTAAAGTCTATGCCGTCAAAGCAGCCGGAGAAGGCCTCCCAGTAAAGCTCCGCAATGCGATCCGGACTGAGAGTCTCTGCCACAGCTTCTGCTGCGCTCTTTTCCTCCGGCACGGCGGCATCCTGAAGGGCGCGGCTTGGCGCGTACAAAAGGCCCTGCGCGCCTTCATTGGTGATCCTTGCGGGATTGCCCATGACGGTGGTATTGGCGGCAACGTCGCTGAACACGGCACTCCCGATCGCAACCACACTGTAATCGCCGATATGGATGCGGTCCTTCAGCAGAGCGCCGCTGCCGATGAAAGCGTTGTCGCCGATGACGGTATGTCCGCCGATAAACGCCCCCGCACCGATGCGGGTGTGGTTCCCGACAATCACATCATGGCCGACGGACGCGCCTTTCGCGGCGTAGAAGTTGTTCCCGACCTTTGCCAGTGAACCGACGGAAACACCCGGCCCGATGACCGCCCCCTCGCCCAGCTCCGCGTCCGGGCAGATATCGGCCGAGGGATGGATCAGCCGCGCCCCGTGGTAGCCCGCCTCTGTCATGCGGTCAAAGGCCTCCCGGCGAAATTTCGGCTCGCCGATCGTGATGACAAACCGGGTATTTTCCGGAGAATAACGCTTCCGAAACGTCTGGAACCCGATGATGGGACAGCCCAGCAGACTGTCCGCCGCGGCATGGTCGTCGATAAATACCATCTCGTCCCACTGTCCGGTCTTGTCCGCAACATATTTAAATTCCCGGCCCATTGCACCGGCTCCGTAAAATGCCAGAATCATGGTTGCTCCTCCTTCTTAAAACGATACGCCCCAGGCCTTTTCGATCTCATGGCGCAAAATACGAAGCTGTTCGGTTTCTCTGTCCGTCCAGATCTGATTTCCCTCGGCATCAGTCTCAGCGAGAAGAATACGGAGGTAGCCTTCCTCTTTCACGGTGCGCCGACTGACTTCAAATACCAGCTCAAATGCCATGCAGCAGTGGGAAACACGCCCCTCAAAATGAGAGTGCCGAAGTCTGGCGGGCACGCAGCGGTGCTCATATACGCAGGCCATCACCTCAGGGCTTGCCTCCATGGTATCCTGAAAGCTCGCCTTGCTGCTTCCGACACGATCTTCAAAGGGAATGCTGGCAATTACCCTGAAAATATCCGTTTTGTCCGCGTCGCGCAGAAGCTCCGCAAAAGACAGTGTCCGGGCGTCCAGCCCGTCGGGAAGTCTGAGCTTGTTGTGCTGCCGGATTGAGATCTCCGCTGTTTCTTTCCAGGCCTCCGGCAACCCCTCTTCGGGGAAGCGGTCAAGAAGTCCGTCCCGGAACAGAATGTCCCCGCTCAGCTCCGCGTGATCCACAGACTGAGAATCCACAAAGGTGCCGAAGCGCCTGACCTGTTCAAAGCGTCCAATATCGTGCAGCAGGCCGAGAAACCATGCAAGCGCAGTATCCTCGGCGCACATGCCAAGCGCCTTCGCATAGCGCTCGGAGAGAGTTGCCACACGGAAGGTGTGCTCAATTTTATGGGAGATCAGGATGTTCTGTGTGTCGTACGCTTCCGCATAGCGCAGAAATACATCCTTTGCCTGTTCTTTGTCAAACATTTTGATTCAGCGCCTCCGGCTTCGTATCAGGCCGCGGCACGCACGTCCGGCCCGATCTCCATTATGATTTCCTGTACAAACGCCGCCGCTTCTCGTTCAACACGGTTCCTGTCCTCACCGTCAAACCCGTGCTCTGCGCCCTCTATGATCACCACCCGTGCATCGGCCAGCACCTGGCCCGCCCTCTGTGTGTACTCAAGCGGGACATAGGGGTCTGCCGTTCCGTGAAAGAGCAATACAGGGCCGGGGTACTGCCGCAGCACCTCATAAATATCAAAGGTCAGCATATCCCGGATGTATAGACTGCCCACCGTGTGCTCCCCGATCACAACACTGTCCGGGATTTCATCGGCATCCGAAACCAGCTTGCGGCAAATGTCCTGCAGATTGAAGGCGGGATACAGCAAAACAAGGCCCGCGATCTCATCCGGGTGTTTTCCCGCAGCGTAGGCAGAGATAAAACCGCCCTGACTGCCGCCGAAAAGGAAAATTTCATCCTCAGAGAAGCGGCTGTCACTGCGGAAGCTTTGAAGGATACAGGAGAGATCCTCCGCCTCGGTAAGTACAGACATCCCCGTCATGCTGCCGTCGCTCATGCTTTCCTCCGAACCGCCGATATAATCGAACACAAAAGCGGCAAATCCGTTTTCCGCAAAATTCTCCGCATAGGGCTCCATGATCCGGTGATCGCTACCGAGCCCGTGAGAGAGAATAACGAGAGGGAGGGGAGCATCCGTTTCCTCTGGCAGAAAAAGCTTTCCATAAATTTTTTGACCATCCCGCTCCAACCAGCGGTTTTCTGTAATCACACTGCTTGTGCTCTCCGGCGCAGATGCACCCGCTATCGGAGAAGAAAATATCATCAGGAGGACAAAAAGAACAAAGGGTTGCAGAAATAGTTTCTTATCCATTTTTATATTTTCTTTCCTTCACAGGTAAATTATATTTATTATACAATGCAAAACATCAAATTACAATTCTTTTTGCTATTACCTTAAATTCTCTCATTTTTCTGTTGTAACAAGCTCCCGCAGGGTCGGTGGGAGTGCGGTTTTATAGACCTCCGCCAGTTCCTCCGGCGTCGCCCGATATTTGCCCAGGATCCACTCACAGCTCAGGCAAACGGTTCCCAGACAGTAGGTGCGTATCAGCATCGCCGTCTTCTCGTCTAAATCTTGCTTTCCGCTTGCGGACAGGATGTGCTTCTCCAGCTCCCGGTAGTTGATATCCGCCATGTACTGGATAAACGAGTCATTGACACATATCAACAGCTCGTTTTTTCTGAAAGCTCTTTCACACAAAGACGTAGAAAACACCGAGGGCAGGAGCTGCGGCTCCTGCCCTCGGGTATTTACCACTATATATTGTGTTGATCGGCTATGCTACCAGCCACATGAACCGTTCCAAATTGTCTTGTCCATATGTACGGTGGACTTTGATACGCCGAACTTCTTTGCGGCGGCACGGACAGTCGTTTGATTTTCGATGATGTACACGGCCAGGTCGCAGGCCCGTTCCTCTAAGCTTTCTCGCACTCACACCACTCCCCTGCGCGGCGTGAAACCGCCGCACGTTCTCTGGGTAATGTATATGTGCGGACAGCGGTGTATTATCACATCTTGAACTATCCGCGGCGGTCCGCTATAATGACTATATGATGGCGAAACGCCGTAAGGCGGTCCGCCGAGCAGCTTTGCTGCTTCGCGCGGCAGCAGAGCTGCAGCGCCATATATTCATTGCAATGAGCATCGCGCGAATGATTTTATATGGGTATCGGCTTAACTCAGCAAACTGTCAAAGTGCCCGTCTCGTAGGGGTCGATCCACCCATAAAGGGCGCAATGCCCAGATCGACCCGAAACGTGGG
>CADBJU010000006.1 GCA_902795045.1 Oscillospiraceae bacterium
GCTATATGCTATTTTTACGTTCATTTTCAAGCGGTTTTTGCTTTCAAAGCAGAAATCTCTGTAACATTTTTGGCAGTGTCACATGTGGGAAGTTTTAGTATATTTACCTGTGCATCGCGGTGCCGGTACGAATACGGTCAACACATACCGGACCGGGCTGAACCAGTATCTGGACTTTGTTGCGGCCACGCAGGGCATTTCAAGATATTCCGTTACTGCGCCTATGTTCAGCTACGAGATGGTGACTGAATACCTTCGCCATCTCACGACCGAGAGAAAGTTATCTTCGGCTACCTGCAACAACAGGCTTGCGGTAATCCGAGCTTTCGTCACCTATGCCTCGGCGTGTAAACCGGAGTATATTGATCTCAAGAACAGACTTGGCCAGATTAAAAGCAGGAAAAATGATAACTTCGGGAAAGTGGACTACATGAGTGAAGCCGCAGTAAAGGCGTTGATGGAAGCGCCTAATACTTCAACCCCTACAGGAGTTCGCGATCAATTGCTGATGATTCTGCTGTATGACACCGGCGCTCGGATTCAGGAAATTTTGGATTTGAAGCTCCATGACTTCAAGTTAGATAAGACGCCTACGGTAATACTTCATGGCAAAGGGAACAAGATTCGCATTGTGCCTCTTATGCTGGAAACGGTTAAGCATCTGAAAAAATACCTTTCGGTATGGCACTCGAATGAGAACATGAGTTCACCTTGCTGGCTGTTCTTTACTGTGCGTCATGGGCAAAAGTGCCCGATGTGTGATGACACTGCCCGGTACAGAATCCAAAAGTACGTCACTGCTGCGAAGGAAAAATGCCGAGAGGTTCCCGACAATCCGCATCCACATCTCTGGCGGCATTCCAGAGCAATGCACTTGTACCAGCATGGGATGGATCTTGAAAGGATCTCCCAGTGGTTGGGGCACAGCCAACTGGAAACTACCCTTATTTATGCTCATGTTGATACCGAGGACAAAAGAAAAGCCATTGAAGCGGCTCTCGGCGGTGGCGTCATAGAAAAGCTGGATTCGGCACCGTATACTGTAGACGATGAAGAGTTGCTGCGAAAGCTGTACGGGCTCTGATGCAAATATTATCCCGAAATTCCAAACCGTAGTAAAAAGCATTTACTGAAGCCGTCTCAAACACAGCAAAATATTATCCCGAAAATTTGAGCAGAAAACTGTGGCGTTTCAATAGTTTCCTGACTCATTTCGGGATAATACTTTTTTCGGTATAACTGGTATATTGCTGATTCAGTCTCCCTCCGGAATCGCTGTGCCGAGCTTTGCATAGCCGTCTTTCCCAGGCACATAGGTGAGACGGTATTTTCTTCCGACCGTGAGATCATAAAACCCGGCGCTCCGCTGCCACCAGAAGACCGGCGTCAGGATCTTTCGACCATCCGAAAGAACAAAGAACAGGCGCAGCATCCGATTGCGCGCATCGGCTTTCAGCACCAGGATTCCCTCTACTTCCTCCGCCTCGGTCATGATCGCATAGTCGCTTGTGTCAATCTCCCGCTCTCTCATCTCTGTTCGGCTGTAGATTCGGTTTTCATACTGCATGGTTTTTCCCTCCTTTCTCTGTCAGTATTTATCTCTTCTCTTTCAGCTGGTTAAGGTACTTAGTTATATAGTTATATATAGGCCAGCGAAAGGAAAAGTCGCGGTGTAAAAATGGGCGCAAAAAGAGCACCCGCCAATTCTGCAGCAGGTGCCCTAAAAGCCCAGGTCTTTTCCGGACCAGGCTTCATAAGCCAGTCCGATCTTTTTAATGCGTTTCAATACGCCGCTGTGATTCTGATATCCCAGCTTCTTTGCGATCTCATCCAGAGAGTACTCCCGCATTCGCAGCTCCAGAATCTGCTGATCCTTTTCGGAAAGCGTCTTTAGAAATTGCTCGACATTAACCTGACCGAGGACGGTCCTTTCCGTTTGGGCTCCCTCATCCGGTACATCCCAGGCTTCGCCGTTGTGCTTCGCCTCGTAGTCTTCCTGATAACCTTCCAGGGAAATCTGTGGATGTTGTGTCCGCATGTGGTACCAGCGCCGGTAAAAAGCCTTTTTCTGTTGGCTGTCCCGATAGTCGAAATCCTCAAAGCAGCGATATTCCCGCCCGCAGGCTATGATCTCCTGCACATGGTTTTTCACGCATGATGACCGGGACGGCCTTTGAAAGGACCGCTTGCATCGTAGCCAGGCTGGTATAGCCGAGGTGTACTGTGAACGCATAGCGAATATAATTCTGCAGCTTCGGGAGAACACCTAATTTCTCCAGACCATCAATCCACATTGGTGCTGCATGGGCATAGCGCCATTCAGGCGCATCCCCTGAAAAGATTTCCATCTGCGACTCTTTATACCCCATGTGCGGCCAGACCAGATAGGCATATACATCGATGATTGCCTCAAGGAACAGATCACTTTCTACAATGGCCAGCGCCCGCTCATCATACAGCAGTTCTTTTAAACAGCGCGGGATGCTGTTCAGCTCCGCACCGCAGCGGGAAAGGTATTATCTGGGGATATGCATGTACGCCATGATGAACTCACCATTGCGTATTGTGCGGATCGTATTGTCTTTTCGCATAAATCGAAAACTCATAATCTCACCTCCTGTCTGTGTTAAATTGGAGTCTCCACTAATATTATGTCGTTGGTAAGGTCAAAATGTTCCTTGAATTCTGAAAAATATTCAAAAAACTTTTTTGCTGCGTAGCTTTAGATCGTGTATCAGAAAAGTTGTTGCCCTGCGACTTATCATATGATATAATAATCTAGGTATGCAACAGGCTTTTATATGTGACTTTTTTGATTATGAAAAAAGATGAACTCGCACGGGCTGTATTGGCCGAAAAAGGCGGCATAGCAAAAACGGCTGACTTTGTCGCTGCCGGCGTTTCAAAGCCCGATCTCACAGAATTGAACAGACTTGGCATCATAGAGAGGATACGCCACGGATTTTATCAGCTTCCTGGAGAAACCGAGATTTCTGAGGCGCAGTATCTTTCTGCCTTGCTCCCGGAGGCGATTGTGTCCGTGGAGTCTGCGCTTTTCCATTATGGCTACAGCGATTTTGCGCCCAGGGTATGGACGCTTTCTGTGCCGCGTTCTCTTTCACCGGCAAAGCTGAAATTTGACGTAGTGCCGGTCAAGCTGTTTTATGTCATGCAGGATATTTTTGCGCTTGGGAAAACCTCGGACGATTTTGACGGTACGGAACTATCCGTATATGACCGCGAGAGAACAATCTGTGATTGTTTTAAGTATCGTTCCAAGCTGGACAGCGAGACTTTTAATAAAGCTGTCAATGCGTATGTTGCCGATGACCAAAAAAATCTGAGCAATCTGTCCCAGTACGCCAAAACGCTTCAGGTTTATAACAGGGTAATGAGTTTGATGGAGGTAATGCTCAATGGCTGATATGGGAGCCTCGGTACTGGCAAGGCTGAAAAACAAAGCCGCAGAGACTGGCAGAAGCAATCAGCTGTGCTTGCAGCTGTTTTGTCAGGAAGAATTTTTGCGCCGTTTGGAGAAATCCAGATATGCAGAAAACCTTGTTTTGAAGGGCGGGCTGTTCCTCTATACACTCACGAATTTTGACAGCCGCGTTACGATGGATGTGGATTTTCTGCTGAGGCAGATGCCAAATACTCCGGAACAGCTTCGTTCTGTATTGGAAGAAATAATCGCTGCCGAAACAGACAACGACTTCATTGCATTTGAAATCAAAATATTGCCCCAATAGCCATTGCGAAAAAATACGCCGGTATCGGTGCCTCCCTCATTGGAAGGATCAAGAACACGCGCACCGCAAAAACGTAGACGCCTATATTGACCTTCACTACGGCGACGGCTATGAGACGCTTGTCCCTTTCTGCTGCTATCTGGGTGCTACACCCGCTGAGGAAACGGCAAAGCGGATGGTGGAATGCGTCAACGTGAAATACAACGTGCGCTCCCGCTGCCGGGATCATTTCGTTTTGATTGAGTCCGTTATGAACGCTCGGACCCCCAAACGCGCAAAATCCGAACCGGTTCTTCCCTGTGGGAGACGGGTTCGGATTTTGTGTTTTCCTCGGGTAATTCCAAGTTTCCGCGTATCATACTATTTTTCAATAAAAAGCAGATTCTTTTATTGAAAAGGCGCCGCCCCCTCTGTGCGAAAGCACAGAGGACGTCTCATACAGTTTCCGACGCTCTGACGCGCTAATGACTATATGATGGCAAAACGCTGTAAGGCGTTCCGCCGAGCAGCTTTGCTGCTCGGCGCGACAACAGGGCTGCTGCGTCCTATATTCATTGCAATGAGCGTCGAGGGAAGGATCATTATAAGAGCTGGTACTGCACCAGTTTGGTAAATTCTCCGTTCCTTGCAAGCAGTTCGTCATAGCTCCCCTCTTCGATGATCCGGCCCTTGTCGAGCACCAGGATGCGGTCGCAGTCCCGGATTGTGCTCAGGCGGTGGGCAATGACGATGCGGGTACAGTGCAGATTGTCCAGCGCGTCGGTTACCTTCTTCTGCGTCACATTGTCCAATGCGGATGTCGCTTCGTCCAGAATCAGGATGGACGGTTTCTGCGCGATGACACGGGCGATGAGCAGGCGCTGCTTCTGCCCGCCGGAAATTGTTACAGCGTCATCCGAGAGGATCGTCTGCATTCCGAGCGGCATAGCCCGTATATCGTCGGCCAGGCCCGCGGACTCCGCCGCCTCCCACGCCTCTTCCTCTGTCAGATCGGGCCGCGAGATGGCAATGTTCGTAAACACGTTTCCGGAGAAGATCCTGCCCTGCTGCAGCACGGCCCCGATCTGCCGCCGGACGGCCGCGCTGTCCAGGTGGAGCAGGTTTTCGCCGTCATAGTAGACCGCGCCGGTCTGCGGCTGCTCAAAGCCCAGCAGCAGGCGCACAAGGGTGGATTTGCCGGAGCCGGAGCTGCCCACGATGGCCAGATACTCCCCGGGCTTCACCTGCATGCTCAGGTGATCCAGCACCAGGGGCGCGGTTTCACCATAGCGGAAGGACACCTCCTTGAGGGCGATGGCCCCGCTGAGCTTTCCCGGGTCCCGCCCGGCAGACGAGATCTCGGGAACCTCCTCCAGGATCGGTTTCAGCAGCAGCAGGATCGGGCGAATGGCCGCGATCTGGGAACCCAGGCCGCTCAGTTGGCCGATGGCCGTGTTGCTCATGCTGTAGGCCGCGAAGAAATAGATGAAGAGATCATCGCTCAGGCCGATCCGGAGGGCCATCCAGAAAAGCAGCGCCATCCCGAAAAGGCCCGCGGCGGGACCGAGGGCGTTTTGCAGCTTCACGAAAAGCGGCGGGCGAAACTCCGCGTCCGCCTGGCGGTGGTAGGCCTCCATAAAGCGGGCCAGCACCCGCGACTCAGCGTTCGCGTTCTTCACCTCGGCGATGCCCCACAGGGTGTCGAGCGCCCGCTCGTTCGTCTCCATCTGCCCGCGCAGGCGGTCCATGGCGTTACGGACCTGGCCCAGTACGCCGAGCAGCTGCAGCACAAGCTGGATGCCCAGCACCAGCAGGGCAGGGCCGATCATCCGGGGAGCGGCGGTCCTCAGCTCAAGCACGTATACCAGGGACAAAAGCGCTGCCAGGCCTGTGGAGAAAAAGAGGGAGCAGAGCACCGTGCATAAGGGCTCCACCAGATTCAGGCTGCCGTAAATGTTGGCCGTCTTGTTTTTGCGGAAAAACTCAACCGGCAGATCCAGCACGCGCGCGAATAGCGAGCTCTGCAGAAACAGGCTCATCTTCTGGCTGACGCGCGCAACCGCTCGCGCCTGCACGACCGAGAAGAGATACTTGGAAACGGCGCAGCCCAGGAGAAAGACCATCAGCGAGAAGATAAGCTCGGCGTTGCCGGAGGGGATGACCAGCGTCATCATCCACTTGCTTGCGATCGGATAGTAAATGCCGAGCAGGATCACCGCCACGGCGCACATCAGGATCAGGATGCGTTCGCCGCCGGAGACGCAGCTCATCATAAACATGAGCAGCTCCTTCAGGCTCAGCCTGGTCTGGGGCGGGGAGCGATAATAGAGCACGGCCTCGCGCTCGATCCCGGCGCTGTTTTTCCTGTCAACATGGACAAGCTCCCCGCTCGAGGGGTCATTGTAGTAATAGTGCCCGTAATTTCCGGGCAGCAGCGTCGTGGTAACGCCGCTTTTGAGCCTGCACAGATACGGCCCGAAGGCATTTTTCTCCCAGCCGCGAGAGAGCAGGCACACGCGGGACATGATACCGTTTTTGCGCAGCAGATCCTCCACATACTCTTCGTTTCCGATGCGGTCCGGGTGAAAAGCCGGGGTGGAAATGCCGTAAAAGGTGCAGATCTCACGCAGCGCGAACGCGCGGTCACGGGACCGGTCGCTGCTTTTCTCCCGATCCTCGGACGCGCCGTGGGCGGTGACGCCGAGAAGCTTGTTCTCCGCGTTCTCCAGGCGTTCGGCGTCGGCCTGCTGTCGGTGCAGGATTCGCTCCTTCCAGTTGTCGCTCATGCTTGCCCCCTCACTGCGATGAGACCAGGGTGTAATAGCTCCCCTGCTGTCTCATCAGCTCGTCGTGTGTGCCCTGCTCGACAATTTTCCCGCCTGACAGCACGATGATCCTGTCGCAGTCGCGCACGGTGGAGAGTCTGTGCGCCACGATGATCGTGGTGATGCCGCGCGCCTTGATGTTCTCCATGATTCTATGCTCGGTCACGGCGTCCAGCGCCGAGGTCGCCTCGTCCAGGATCAGCACCTTCGGATTTCGGACCAGGGCGCGCGCGATCGTGATGCGCTGGCGCTGACCGCCGGAGAAGTTCTTTCCGCCGGAGCGGACCAGATAGTCGTAGCCGCCCGAATGCATCAGGATATCCTCTTCGATGCAGGCCTCCCGGGCAGCCCGGGAGATCTCCGGACCGGGGATCCTGCTGTCCCAGAGGCAGATGTTGTTGCGCGCGGTCGCCTCAAAGAGCGTGCTTTCCTGGCTCACGACCGCCACACTGTCAGCAAAGAGGGATTTCGGCAGCTTGAAGCGGTCCACCCCGTCATACAGCACCTCCCCCGACCAGGGGAGCACCGCGCCGGTCATGAGCTTTGCAACGGTGGATTTGCCCGAGCCGGACGCCCCCACGAAGGCCACGCGCTGGCCCGGCTCGATTTTGAAGGAGAAATCATCCAGCAGCGGCGGGCCCAGATGCGTATAGCCGAAGGTGACGTGCCGAAACTCGACGCCTCCCTGCAGGGGGGCAAGCGTTGTGTCCGCTTCCATGGCGCTGAGCGGGAAGGCCTTGTCCTCCTTATAGCACCTTACGTCCTCCACCTTCTGGATGGAGCTTGCAAGCTCCCGGGTGTTCCGGCTGACCTGCGCCAGCTCCTGGGCCGGGGCCGTCAGCTTCTGGATCAGGGTCTGCAGTACGAGGATGAGGCCCACGGTGGTCCTGCCGTGGATGATGGACCAGGCGGCCACGGCCAGCACCAGGGCGTTTGTCAGATCCAGCAGGAAAACCGAGAGCCCGGTCAGATAGACCGAGACGTCGTTTTCCCTGGTTTTGCCCTCGTTGACCTCCGCCTGCTGGCTGGCCCAGCGGGCGAAATACCCGTTGGCCACGCCCGAGGACTTGATGGTCTCGATCATGTCGATGCCCGAGATCATGATGGCGTCCATGCGCATCTTGCTGTTCATGCGCTGCTGCTGCGACTGAAGCGTGAAGCGGGCCAGGAACCAGGCCGCGAAGACATTGACGCAGAGCGCAAAGCCCCCCAGGAAGGCCGCATGGAGGTTCAGGGCCAGGAGCGCCGCGAAATAGATCACCACCATCACAAGCTGGATCGCCGTCGGCGTGATCCTGCGCACCAGAAGCTCGGCAATGGTGGAATTCATCGTGAGCCTTGAGATCAGATCCCCGGCGGAGCGCTGCTGGTAGAACTCAATGGGAAGCCTCAGCAGGTGCGCGAAGAACGCCGTGTTCGTCCGGATCGACATGTCACCCTGTATCCGATAAATATACATTTCGCGCAGAATATCCGCGACAAGCTCGACCGCGCCCAGAAGCAGGAGCAGGAGGAAAAACTGCCCCTGCCAGCCCTGCCGCCCCTCCAGGATCATATCGGTGAAGATCCTCTGAAATACGGGGATCATCAGCCCCGTGAGCGATACCGCGAGCGCGTCCAGCGCCAGAAACAGCAGGCCCGAGCGGTATTGCCGCGCCCTCTCGCGCAGATAGCCGACGACCGTGGGCGCCTTTCCGTCCCGCACGAAGTTCTCCCCGGGGCTGAACTCCAGCACGATGCCGGTAAAGCTCCTGTTGAATTCCTCCATGCTGACGGTGATTTCGCCGCGGCCCGGGTCGTTGAGATAGGCCTTGTTTCTGCCGAAGCCGCGCAGCACCACGAAATGCGCCATGTTCCAGTGGATGATGCAGGGGAAGTGCGCCTTCTCCATCACGCTCTCCACCGACCAGCGATAGCCCTGGGCGGTCATGCCGTAGTTCTCCGCCGCGCTGACAATGTTGGACGCGCGCGACCCGTCCCGGGATACGCCGCAGTCCCGGCGTACCTGCTCGAGAGGCACATATTTCCCATAATAGGCCAGAATCATCGCAAGCGAAGCCGCCCCGCATTCGACGTACTCCATCTGCATGATCAGCGGTACCTTTACATGTGAATATTTCATTTTCTGCGTCCTCGCTGCTCAGGGATTGATCATAAGGACGATGGGCCGCACATGGTCGACAGTGATGACCGCCTCCACCAGATCTTCCTTCTGCAGGGGCGAATTCACCTTGACGGTGACATAGTAGTTGTAATCTGCTTTGGCAACCTCGTTAAAGACCCAGTCGCTCTCGATGATATTCGACATTTCCTCCTGGGAATGGGGCTTGTCCGAGACGCCGACCACCTTGCCCCGAAGAATGCCGCCGTTGGGCTGGGTAACACGCACGTCATCCCCCTGATCTGTCTCATATGTCTGCATCTGCTGGGGCGTCAGGAAGAGGATACACTCGTTCCCCGTGTTCGGGGCAAAGCCTTTGCACGACACCGTGACAGGCAGCTTGCCGGCAAAGGCCCAGATCAGAAAGGACAGCACCAGGATCAGCACCGCCACGAGCGTCATCCACGGCATGAGGCGCGTTGCGCTTACATAGGGGCCGGTCTTGGTCTGCCGACTCAGCTGATCCATGCTCTCTCTGCGAAACAGGTTTTCACTATTTGCCATCGTAAGCCTCTCCTCTTATCAGGCCGAGGCGGGAAGCGCCAGGGATATGCAGCGCCCGCCCAGCTTTGCCAGAACATTCAGCGCGGTGAGCTTTTCCACCGAGGCAAGGATCTCCTCGCCGCTCGCTTCCCCGCCCAGGGCGCTGAGAAGCTGCTTTTCCGTCTTCACCTCGTCGCAGGCGAGGTATACCGCCCTGTCCACCCCGGTCAGGAGGATGAAGGGCTGCACCATGCAGGGCCGCGAGTCCAGCAGCAGAAGCCCACTTTCGGTCTCGGCCATCACAAGGCCGCGCTTTTCCCCGGACGCCGCGTTCCTTTTCCATTCATACACCGCCGTGTAGAGCCGGTTATACCAGGGCTGCATATGCTCCAGCGACGCCTGAAAAGCGCCGCCCGTCAGGCGGTAGTACATGCACATGCTCTCGACCCGGTCGTCGTTGTCGCCGTAGATGCAGCGGTATATCTCATACGGTTCGAGCTCCAGGCCGTACTGCGCCGGGTTTTCGAGGTAACGCGAATAGCGCTGGAACATGATCGGGAAGGTGCCCGTCGGCGGATGGAAGTGCACGAGCTTCGGGATGAGCTCGATCATCTCCTCGTAGTCCTCCTCCCGCTCGCCCGGCATGGCTATCAGCAGGTTCCAGGAAAGCCCCAGATTGTGCTTGCGGCAGTATTTCAGAAAGGCCACGTGGGAGGCGGCGTTGTTGCCCTTGTTCATCAGCTCCAGCAGGTGGTCGTTCAGGCTCTCGATGCCGGGCTGCACGATGCAGAAGCCCGCCTTCACAAGCCGCTCGATGTCCCGCTCCTTCAGGTTCGTCTTGACCTCGCCGACGAGCTGCAGCTTCTCTCCGCTCTCAGCGAGCATGGGCAGGAGCTTTTCCATCGCGTCAAAGCTCAGGATATTGTCCGTGAGCTGGATGAGCTGGTTATCGTATTTGCGGCTGAGCGCCAGGATCTCCTCATACAGGCGCCCGGCGCTCTTGTAGCGGTAGACGTTTTTGCGCCCATTCAGGCCGCAGAAGCTGCACGGGTGCTTCTGCCCCCACCAGCAGCCGCGCGAGCCCTCCAGGTACAGGGCGTAGTTTGCGCCCGACAGATAGAGCAGCTGCTTGTTTTCCTCGACAAACTCCGAGCCGAACATGGGCGGGCCGTACTCCCCCGCCTGCTCGCGCTCCCAGGCGTCGATAAAGTCGGAATAATCGGGATAGCAGACCCGGTTCATATCCTGCGTCATGCGGTGCGGGATCGGGTCGGGGATCTCCTCCCCGTGCCGGATCACGCCGTAGGGCATGGGGCCGGGCACGGCGCCCATGGCGATGCGGCAGACCTCGGCAAACACCTCGTCCCCCTCGCCGAAGAAGACGTAGTCCACGCTCGGATAATGGCGCAGCACCGCCGCTCCCGCCTCGCCGGACACGTTGGTGCCGCCGAGGATCGTGGCGATCTCCGGCGCAAGCTCCTTGACGCGCCGGATGACGGCGAGCGCGCCGTTATTCTGCGAAAAGATGGTGCTGACCGCGAGCACGCCGGGCCGGGCCCGCACGATCTCCTGCGCAAGTTCCTCCACGCACTGCCGGGCCTTTTCCCTGGCATCGGCGATCAGCGCAAGCAGTTCCTCCACGGGATAGACCGGGTACTCCCGGCACACAAGCCGGGCAAAGGTCTCATCGTCGTATGTGTTTTCCGCGTCGGTCATGTGGGCGAAGAGGTACTCCTGCAGGCCTCCCGTATAGGGGATGGCGTCGATCTTCCTCGCGGTCTCGATGCCGAGCAGATGAGACAGGCGAAACATCGGGTAGAGGACGCGCGAGCGCATCCCCGCCTCGTTCAGGCACTGCCGGAAGATCGACAGCGCGATCGACGGGCGCGGCGGAAAATCGTATGGCGGGGACAGCAGGACGACGTCAAGCCGCTCTTCTTCGCTGGGGTTCTTGTGCAGTTCGGAACTCATAGGACACTCTCCTCCCGGATATGAGGCAATACCGCAGTCGTATTGTGCGGTGCTCCCTAAAGCAAAACCGGCAGCCGAAACCCGGCTGCCGGCAGTTGCGGGCAGGCTGCTTCCTGCCCGGTGGACGAACAATCAGCAGGTAGCGAGGGAAGAAACGGAAATGGTAACGCCCGCAGCAGGAACGATGGTGGCGACAGTGGGGGTGGTGCCGCCGGCGACCTCGTCGAGCTGGCTCTTGTCGAGCTTGCCCTCGGCAGCGTTGGCGTTGACGAAGGCCTTGAGCTCATCGACGGTGGCCTCGATGCCCAGCTCCTTCAGAACGGTCTCCAGGGGCTTGCCGCTCTTGGCAGCCTCGGCAACCTTTGCCTGCAGTTCGCTGTTGTTCGCAGCTTTTTCATAGAATTCTTTCAGTGTCATTGTATATGATCTCCTTTCCTCGGCCTGAGCCGAAATCAACTGTTTATCCGCCCTGAAAAAGCAGGGTTTGCTTCCTTCAATTACCGACTCCGATTATAGCATTGCGTTTTTCCTCTGTCAATAATTACTTACTTTATGTTAAATAATCTTAATAAAAACACAAAAATGAACTGGAAATCTTGCGGTGAGCGTGTAAAAATGCTATAGTGCCGTTGTGAATAAAAACTTACTCTGAAAAAACACGGAGGGATGCGATATGAAAATACTGGCGCTTGTATTCGCCTCGCGCCGGGAGGGCAAGTCTGTGACCCTGCAGGTGACGGAGGAGCTCTGCGGCCTGCTCCACGCGCGAAGCGCTGGGGCGGAGCTTGAGATCGTCACCATGAGCGAGCTGCCCGTGCTGTCCTGCGTCGGCTGCAAAACCTGCTTTCAGGAGGGCTTCTGCCCCCAGGACGGGGCGGACGGCATGGCCGCGCTCCGGCAAAAGCTCCGGGACTGCGACGCCTTGATCGCCGCGACGCCCGTATACATGTACTCGGTCAGCGGCTGGTGCAAGAATTTTCTGGACCGCTGCGCCCGCTGGTGCCATGTGTTCGAGCTGCTCGGAAAGCCCTGCGTGGCGCTCAGCGTGACCGGCCAGACCGGCGCGGCGCGCGCCTGCGACTATCTCTCCGAGTGTCTGGAGACCATGGGCTGCTGCGTCGCGGCGCGGCTTCCCATGCAGCGGCAGGGCGAGGGTCTTCTGGTCGGGAGCGAGGAAGCGCAGGCTGCCTTGTCGGAGGCCGCCGGGAAACTCCTGGACGCGGTCAGGCAGCCCGAAAACTATCTCTCCGAGCTTGCCGAGGCCCAATTTCAGACCCTGCTGAGAAGCTTCCGCAGTATTGAAACCTTCCGCACCCTCATGGGCCGGCGCTGCCCCGATGAGGTGGACACCTTCCGGCAGCGCGGCCTGATGAACTGCGCCTCCCTGCGCGAGGCGCTGCTGAAGAAAGGAGGGTCGGCCACATGAGCAGGACCCCTGAGAACACGGAAAACAGGCAGGCCCCTGAAGGACAGGCAGGGGATCTTTTCGATTTTCTTCGCCCCATGGCGGAGGACGAGGTGCGCGCGATCTCGCGGCTGCCGGATCTCCCGATGCGGGAAGCAGCTATGCTCGGGCAGGATCTCCTGTTCCGCCGTCTGAAGGATCTCGCGGAGCCGACTGTGCAGGCGGCGTTGGAGGAAGCTCTTTGCCGCATCAACCCCGCCGTCCAGCTTTCGCCGCATTTTGCTTCAGACAGCGACCGTGCGCAGGCCCACGCCCAGACGCTTCAACGCCTGTCGGCTCCCGGTGGGAATCCCTTTGAGCACTATCCTCTTCTCAAGCAGGACGCCAGCCGTGTCTGCGCAAACTTCCGCGCGTTTTTTACGACCTTCCTGCGCCGCGTGAGCGAATACGCTGGACAGATCGAGCGGGAGCTGCTGGAGGGCCGCAGCTTGGGCAGGCTCCTCTCACTCGGCGCCTCCGGGGCTGACATGCATCTTCACGGTCAGTGCGCCATGCGCGTTGTGTGTGAGGGCGGTGTGTTTTATTACAAACCCCGCGACAGCCGGCTCGATCTTCTCTATCTTCGGATCGTGAAACGCTTCTGTTCTGAAGAAACCCTTGCGCCGCGCGCTGTGTGTGGCGAAGGTTTTGCCTTTATTGAATCCATGAAGACCGCGCCGGTACATAGCCTTGAGGATATTGCGCGGTATTACCGGCACTTCGGCGCGCTGACGGCGTTGTTCCGCTTCCTCGGCAGCTCCGACATGCATTTCGAAAACATCCTTGCCTGCGGCGTCTATCCGACCGCCATTGACATGGAAACGCTTTTTACGCCCGCCGCGGACCCTTATCAGGGCTGTGAAATCAGCTCGGTCGAAGAGATGAACGCGGTATGGAGGGACTTGATGTTTTCCGCGCAGAACACGCTGGTGTTCCCCATGATGCTGCAGGGCAAGGCGCAGATCAGCCCTCTGCTGCGCGGCGGGACGGAGACCGCAAATTGTCTTCCGGTTCTGGAGGGGCGGCAGATTCCCATTTACGGATATGAGGACAGCTTCATGCAGGGCTTTGCGCGCATGTATGACCGCCTGCTTTCTCGGCGCGGCGAGCTTGCGGGAATGGTGCGTGAGGCGGAAAGCATGAGCGCCCGCTTTGTCCTGCGGGCCTCGGCCTATTACGCATTGACGCTGCACGAGCTGCATTCCCCCGCGGGCTGCGCCTCAAGCGAGGCGCGTGAAAAGATTCTGGCAGACCTGAACAGGCACTTTGAAAAAGCGCCGGAATATCTGCCGGTGGTACAATGGGAACGCGCCTGTCTTGAGGAGGGCGACATCCCCTATTTTTCATTCCGCGCCGGTCATGGCAGCCTGTATGGGGACTCGCGGGGCGAGATTCTGATGGACGATTACTTCCACATGACGGCCACCGAGCACTGCTTCCAAACGCTGGAGCATTCCGGACCGGAGGAGAAGCGTTTTGAGCTGGATTACATTCGGCGGCGTCTTTATCAGGGACCTGATTATTCGTCTGCGCCGCAGGCTGTGCTGCCCGAGACGGAGCCGCTTCCGCTCTCTGCCGATCAGGCCCGCGCCGAGGCGCGCAGAATCCTCGGAGACATGGAGAATATGGCCTTGAAGCTGACCGACGGTAGCCGGATTCTGCTGAGTGCGGATCATCATCTTGTCCCGACCCATCACCCAAATTTCGAACGGGGTCTGCCCGGCATGAGCGTTTTTTTTGACCGCGCCGTGAAGACCGCCGCCCTCGGCTGTGAAGCGCAGGCGCTGCGTCTTCTCGAGGATACGAAGGAAGATCTTCTGCGATCGAGAAGAACCTATCGTCAAATGAGCGAAACTTTCCGCGCCGTTCTGCATCCGGGCCTGCGCAAGGGTGTGGGAGGACTGCTGCTTTCCCCCTGCATGGACGCGGCGGGAATTGAAGACATCATAGAAAGCTTAAAGCTGACAAGCCGGAGCTTTGATGAAGAGAACGCCGGCCTATACGCCGGGATCGGCGGGCTTCTTCTCGGCTGCATTGCGGCGGCAGAGCGAGTCGGGTATGAGGGAGCGCCAAAGTCGCTCCTGCAGCTCATCGAGCGCCTGAATCCTCTCGTGATTGCGCGGGTGGATAAGCCTGGTCAGGTTTCCGGACTCGGAAAGGGCATGTCAGGCACAGGTCTTGCACTGGTACAGAGCTTCCGTCTCACCGGCAATGCGGATTGCCTGAAAGCTGCGGAAAAAGCGTTCCGGTTTGAGAACGCGCAGTATCGCAAGCTGCTGGACGGCTGGCCGAATTATGAGAAGTCATCCTTTCCTGTCATCCGCGGCGAGGGACTGGAGGCCGGTGCGCCGGGAATCGCCTTTGCCGCGGCTTTGTGCGAAGAGACTGTGCCCGCCGCTACCGAGCTTGTGGACAGGGCCCTTGCGTGTACGCTTTCGCTGCCGTTTCTTGAAACGGATGATCTGGCCTGCGGCAACGCGGGCATCGCCCTGGCGCTGACCGCGGCAGCCAGCCGCCGGGAAAGCCCGGCCCTTCTGCGTGCGGCGGGCGTGCGGCTTGCCCGGTCTGCCAGCAGGGCGCAGCGGGACGGCGGCTATCGCTCTCTCCCGCTGCGCTTGCGCAACGTCCCCGATCCTTCCTTCTGGCGCGGCATCGCCGGCATCGCTTACGCCATGCTGGTCTATGCGGACGCGCTGGAATCTCCGACTCTGCATGCTTATCCTGTTTTTTATTGCTGAAGTTTTCCCATCGCATCGTTATTACAGGCAGCCGCTACCGGTGGCTGCCTGTTGCTTTGTCGTTGGACTTCAGCAGTAAATGAACTCGTCCGATACGATCTCTTCTGCACGGTTCCTGATGTTGTTCATGCGCCGGACCCACTCCATCTGGTTCTCATCCTTGAGCTGTTCTGTGACGCCTTCTGTCCTGGCCATTTGCGTAATCAGGACGTCAAGCTGGCCGCTGGCCTGAGCATCAATTTCCCGCAAGTAATCATACAGTTTGCCGGTGGTGAGA
This sequence comes from Oscillospiraceae bacterium, assembly GCA_902795045.1. Classification (GTDB taxonomy): domain Bacteria; phylum Bacillota; class Clostridia; order Oscillospirales; family Oscillospiraceae; genus Limivicinus. Next base: position 15,628 of record CADBJU010000006.1, read on the forward strand.
AGATTGGTAAACGTGACGCGGCGGTTTCGTTTCAGCCATCGCAGATGCCGCTGGCCCCAAATTCCGACAACTGGCTTCTCATCATCTTCCCCAGCGATCACATAGTAATCACCCTGCAGCTCATATTGCAAACTTGTTCTTTCATCTGTCTTGTATTGGTTCATAGTACACTCCTTATCCCGCCATTTTCAAGATGATCTCATCAACTGTATCGGTGTATCTGCCCTGGGCGATCAGCTTGCTGCGCATTTCGTTCAGCGCCAGCAGCATCACCCGCCATTCGGTATCGGTCAGATACAGATATCTTTTCGTTGTTCTCATATCGTTCGACCTCCTTTGAGTCCATTGTAGAGCAAGGCTTTCAAGAAATCGAATGTACCGATGAAAAAGTTTGGAATATGTGTGCCCACTGCCGGGATTATTTCATTTTGATTGAGTCCGTTATGAACACTCGGACCAAACGCACAAAATCCGGACCGGTTCTTCCCTGTGGGAGACGGGCTCGGATTTTGTGTTTTCTTTGGGTATGAGTATTACAGAAACGGCGTAAAGCGCAAAACCGAGCCTCAGGATAAAACCAAGGAAAGGATTCGGAGGTAAAGATTATGCGAAAACTGATTTCTTGCAAGTATCACGAGGATTCCCAGACCGTGGAGTTGCTGTACACCGATGGCACGCTGATCGGCATTGACTGCATGGCCGTCGAGGACGAAGTCGCCCGCAACATGTACGAGCGCTCAGAGCTGGACTATCTGCTCGATAATGACCCGGTAGGCTAATCTCCTTTGTTTTTTATATATTTGATTGATGTTAGTTTCTGGAATTGAGGTAGTCAATGAGCGTGGTAAACTCATCTTCCGGACTTACCTGCTGGCCCATAGGACCCGGTTCAGGCTTCGGCTCCGCCGGTTCTTGCGGCGCGGCAGGCGGATCATAATGATGACCCGGATGCAGAATGGGCACACCGCCGGCAACCTTTTCTTTTTCCACTTCATTGAGTTCTCTCATATTTTCAATGTTCTTCATTTTTGTTATCTCCTTTGTTTTTATATATTTTATGGTGTTTGTTTTTTTGTTTTCTGTACCTGTCTCTCAAGTACGGGAACAGTATAGCACCCCGTACATCACATAACCGTCACAATATTCCTGCAAGCAAAAAGGAAGAGCCCTCCGACTCTTCCTTACAAGATGATAGATCCTGTCCTCCTTTTGCCTATGTCCAACTGGATGTATTTTAAAAGATGCTTTCGATGAGCGCCTCCATTTCCTCATCATCTCGCACCTTATAGGGGTGGTGAGCAAACGACTTTGGTTTACATAATTCAATATTCTTGAGCTGTTCAGGTTTCAAGCAATTCCTCCTTTTCCTTTTTCTGCGGCGCAATGACCGCATCCCCAATTTTCAGTATCGTGTCCTCCAGCATGCGGACACTCTCATCGTAGCGCCGGGCATCCGAGGAAAAACATCCCGAACCTGATGGCTTATGCCAAGCCTCTGCGCGTAGCAAAGCCGATTCGGGATTTGATAGGAGTGTGGCTGTAATGGCAGACCAGGCAGCTCGGTACTCGCAAGACTGAAAAACAAGGCAAAGGCCAGCGGCGCCTATTACCATGCAGCGGGAGTATCACGGGATCAGCACCCAGATCACCGGCTCCATCAAGAACGTCCGTGTCCCGTTCTCTGTGGACATCGGCGTCGGTGATGTCATTGTCCCCGGCACGACAGCCCGCACCATGCAGACACAGCTTGACGGCTTCGACGCGCCGGAGATCCTGACCTATTCGCTGGAAAGCACCGTGGCGGAAAAGCTTGACGCGATCCTGCAGCGCTTTGAGCTGACCAGCCGGATGAAGGATTTTTATGACATTACCTATCTCTCCCGGACCTTTGACTTTGAGGGGGGAGAAGCTGAAAACCGCTGGATGTGAAGAACAGAAGAAGGCTCCTGAGAAATCGAATGTACCGATGAAAAAGTTTGAAATATGTGTGCCCGCTGCCGGGATTATTTCGTTTTGATCGAGTCCGTTGTGAACACTCGGACCAAATGCACAAAATCCGAAGCGGTTCTATACCTTGCAGACGCGGCGGGACGATTGAAATAAAAAAGAACAGGATTGGTAAAGATTTCTCTTTACCAATCCTATATACTCTGCTATAATTCGACTGTAAACACCTTTTCACACATAAAAAAGGAGAGTAATAAAATGAACAAAACAGAATTGATCAAGAAAGTCGCGGCAGAAAACGAACTGACCCAGAAGCAGGCAGCAGCCGTTGTGAACAGCGTTCTCAACAACATCATGGACTCTCTCGCCGCGCATGACCCCGTCGCGATCCTCGGCTTCGGCACCTTCTCCTGCAAGCACCGTGACGCCCGCCAGGGCCGCAACCCCGCAAACGGCAAGACGATCAACATCGCCGCCAGCAACACCCCCGTGTTCAAGGCCGCCAAGGTATTCAAGGACAAGGTAAACAAACACTGACCCATAAAACAGAAAACTCCCGCCCGACGGTGCAATACCGGGGGCGGGAGTTTTTTGATCAGTCAACACTGTAGCGGATCAGCTGCATGGTCGGGACCCCGTCATGGACATATGGCCGGACGATTGCCGTGCCGGAGCCTTCCCGCGTGAAGTTCGGATCGGCCTCGGCGGCGGAGGACGTGAGGTAATAATAGCTGTTGTCCACAGCATCGTTTGCCTGCCGGTATAGAAAGATGTCCTCGCCGTATATATCAAAGAACAGGCGGAAATTCCCGTCCGGCAGCTGCTCGATCTGCCTTACCACCGTCATGCGGTTATATGCCTCTCCGCTGGACGCGATCATGTAAAAGTTTCCTTCGGCATAGAAAAACTGTTCATTCCACGCCTGCTGCCGCAGCTCGTCGTCCCGGAGCGTGATGCCGAAATGACGATAGAGAATATCGTTGACTGTATCCAGTGTGAAGGTAAAGTAGGCGTGCTCCATGTCCTGCGACGGCAGCTGAATGCGCTGCACACGCAGGGCATCCTGACGGTTGATCACGCAGTGGAGATACGCGAAAGCGGCCAGCTCTCTCGCATCATAGTGATCTGCGTCAAAGCCGTTTCTCTCAAAGGCGCGCTGCTCGGAGAAGTTGGAGAGAAAGATGTTGGCGGCATACTGTACGCCGGATTCGATAGGGATGACGGTCCCGCTTTGCTCGGCAGGCTGCTGCGGGACGGAAGCGGAGGCCGCTTCGGTCCGGACGTTCAACGCTGAACGGACAAATTCATCCCAGCCCATGGCCCGGATCTCGTCAACGGTGCAGAAGGGGAGTGTCCGGATGGCGTCGCTCGGACGGCTCAGCTCCTGCATGCCGATGCTGCCGTTTTGCAGAGTATAGTATTCGGTCTTCACAAGACCGTTATTGCCGTCGGTGCAGAAAAGACCCGGGTAAGACGGATCGTCAACGGCATATAGCTGACAGGCGCGGAAACCGATTTTGCCCAAAGGACGCACCTGGCCCTGCTCAAAGGTGAAGACGTAGTCAACGCCGCCTGCCATGGAGGCAGCACCGTTAAAGATAATCAGCTCCGGGGGATCGCTGCGATCCAGGTCGTAAAGGCTGAAGCGCGGCTCACTGTAGTCGCTTTTGAAGTACTGCAGACCGTCCATTGTATAGGCCTTCTCACCGATCACCGTTGAGACGACAACATCAAAGACCGCATCCCGGTCGAGAACATAGGCCCGGTAGGCATCACTCCAGGAATTGGGATCGGACTGCCCGCCGACATTCTGGTTTGCAAAACCATCCGCCGGGGATTCTGTCGGCAGCGTGTAAGGGTCCGGCTCATTTGCCCGGCGGTCTTCAACAGGCGCAGTCGGCGCGGCTGCGCTGCCGTTTTTTCCCGACGGCAGCATGCCCGTCAGCGTGTCCGAAAAGGAGGGCACAAAGACCGCGCATACAAAAGCACCTATCACAAGCAGCGACAGGATCACCAGAAACCAGGGGAAAACAGGCCTGCGTTTTGCGCTTTGGGGCGCCTCGCTGTCGGGGGCAGCATGACTTTCCGGGCGGGGAGCCTCCGCAGGCCGTGCCCTCTGAGGCTGGGGCGCCGGCACGGCAGGCGCTCTGTGTCGCGAGGGCCCGGCTCCCGACTTTTCAAAGAGTGCCCCGCAGTAACAGCACCACCCGGTGTTTTCCGTATTATCTCGTTTGCAGTTGGGACAAATCATCATAGCTCTCCCGCAAAAACGTTTCGTGTGATGCGCGTTTGGAGTTATTGCTCATCGCTTCCCTCGCGCAGCCGCTGCGCTGCAAGCTTGATGTAGCTCCTCAGATAAGCCGCGACCATCGGGTCCACATCATCGAGGCGCGACATGATGCTGCGCGCCGCGACGGCGATCTCCCGGCGCTCCGTGCCTTTGACGATGGTGTTGAGCTTACACGCGCAGTCATAGTCGATCCGCGCCTCGGCTCCCGTATCGGCGCGATAAAGCACGCCATGCCTCCAGCCGAGCTCATGGTTGCAGATGCAGCAGCGCTTTTCCTGAAACGCCGGGATCGTCTCCGAAAAAACGAAGGTCGGCAGTTCATCCGGAACCGGGGGCACAAGCACCGTGACCGGGCTCTCCTGCGTTGCGGCGGACGCTTCTTCCGACTGTCCGTTCCGGTCATCGGCGGGGGCTTCTTGTGCCGGTGCTGCCTTCGTGCCGTTATACTGCGGCCGCTTGATTTCTCTTATCAGGAAGAAAGCGATCACACCGAACAAGACGGCGCATCCTATTAATATAATAAGCCATACGTCCATTCCGCGCCTCCTCCCGAAGTTTGCTTCGTTCTCCCAATAAGGGGAAAATTGACATTTTTGATTTACATAACTATATCACCGGAGAAGAGCGAATGCAATAGCGTGTCAAAATCTTTTGAAATCAAGCGAATACGGCGAACTCTGACTGAAAAAAGCCGTCCCCGGGAGGGACGGCCTGAGAGGAGGTTTTATTAAATCCCGTTTACAAGGAAGCACAGATACACCGTTGGGATCGAGAACAGCAGACTGTCGGCCCGGTCGAAGACACCGCCGTGGCCGGGGATGAGGTTGGAGAAATCCTTCACGCCGATCATGCGCTTGAGTAGGGATTCCGCCAGATCGCCGATCTGTCCCATGACGCAGGCGAGAAACGCCGTCAGCAGGCACAGCCGCAGGGACACGGGCGTGGACATACCGAGGATCCAATAGGCCAGCAGCCCGGACAGAATCGACGAGAGCAGACCGCACAGGGCTCCCTCCACCGTCTTCTTCGGGCTGACCAGCGGCGCCAGCTTGTGCTTGCCGAAGCGCATGCCGCCGAAGAGGGCCGCGCTGTCGCAGATCCAGGTGGCAAGGCAGGCGGTCAGGAGGGTCTGCCACCAGATATCGCTCACGCTGATGACGAGGATGATGCCGAAGAGCACGCAGGGATAATTCATGCCCGCAAGGGTATACAGCGCCCCGATGCCGGATACCTCCTTGTGCAGCACCCCGGAAAACAGCGAGAGATACAGACAGAAAATGAAGCATACCACATACAGGAACAGGCCCATATGAAAATAAGCCAGCACCGCATGCACGGCCAGATACACGATCATCACCCAGAGTGTGCACCTTGCGTTGAGCTTTTCCACGTTCTTGCTGTATTCATAGGCGCAAAGCCCCCCCGCACCGGCAAAATAGAGTATGCGGGTGATGGCCCAGGGCATACAGGCTGCCGTGACGGCCACCAGTATGACGGCGGATTTGACACGATCCTTCAAGACGGCGTCCTCTCTTTCTTTGGCGCTTTTATTTTTATCAGAATACCATAAACCGAATAGAAACACAACAGGGGAGAAGAGGCTGAAAGGCAACTTTTTCAAAATTTTGAATGAAAAACAGTGTATTTTTTGTTGTGCCGCGCGTAAGACTGTGGTATCATAAATACACGTGAAACTCAAAAATACAACAGGAGGACAGATACATGTTTACAGACAATAAAATCTGGATGGCGCAGTCGGACAAGCGGCTGTTCCTGCTCCCGAACATGGCAAACCGCCACGGCCTGATCGCGGGCGCGACCGGCACCGGCAAGACCATCACCATGAAGGTCATGGCAGAATCCTTCTCCGAGATGGGTGTCCCGGTATTCCTCGCAGACATCAAGGGCGACCTGACCGGCATGTGCAAGCCCGGCAAGGACAGCGCCGATATGCAGGCGCGCATCCAGCGCTTCGGCATCGAGGACTTCTCCTTCCACGGCTATCCCACCCGCTTCTGGGATATCTTCGGCGAGATCGGCCACCCCGTGCGCGTGACCGTGAGCTCCATGGGCCCCGTGCTGCTGGCAAGGCTCCTGGGACTTACCGAGATCCAGACCGGCGTTCTCAATATCGTCTTCAAGGTTGCCGACGATAACGGCCTGCTGCTCCTGGACCTCAAGGATCTGCGCTCCATGCTCCAGTTCGTGGGTGAGAACCGGGCGGAGTTCACCGTGGAGTACGGCAATGTCTCTGCCGCCAGCATCGGCGCCATTCAGCGCGCTCTGCTCGCCTTTGAGCAGGAAGGCGGCGAGATGTTCTTCGGTGAGCCGGAGCTGGACATCAGCGACTGGATGGCCACCGATGTAAACGGCCGCGGCTACATCAACATCCTCTCCAGCCAGAAGCTCATCCAGAGCCCCACGGTCTACGCGACCTTCCTGCTCTGGATGCTCTCCGAGCTCTTCGAGAAGCTGCCCGAGGTGGGTGACCTCGACAAGCCCAAGATGATTTTCTTCTTCGACGAGGCGCATTTCCTCTTCAGCGATATGCCCAAGGCCCTGCTGCAGAAGATCGTCCAGGTGGTCAAGCTGATCCGCTCCAAGGGCGTGGGCGTCTACTTCATCACCCAGAGCCCGAGCGATATCCCCGGCGATGTGCTGGCCCAGCTCTCCAACCGCGTGCAGCACGCCCTGCGCGCCTACACCCCGGACGAGATGAAGGCTGTCCGCGCCGCGGCCAGAGCCTTCCGCGCCAATCCCGCCTTTAAGACCGAGGAGGCTATCATGGAGCTCGGTGTGGGCGAGGCGCTGGTGAGCTTCCTCGATGAGCACGGCATCCCCAACCTGGTCGAGCGCGCCAACATCCTCCCGCCCCAGAGCCTCATGGGTGCTGCCGGCGAAGAAGAGGTCAAGCGCATCATTTACGCCGACGAGCTGGATGAGAAGTACCGCGAGGGCGTAGACCGCGAGTCTGCCTATGAGATCCTCACCCGCGCCGCGGTCGAGCTTGAAAAGCAGCGGGCCGAGGCAGCCATTGCCGCCGCCGAGGAGGCGGCCCGCCTCAAGGCCGAGGCCGAGGCCGAGAAGCAGCGCCTGAAGGAAGAGGCCGCTGCCGAGCGTGAGCGCATCCGCGCCGCCGCCGCTGCCGAGAAACAGCGTCTGAAGGAAGAAGCAGCCGCCATCAAGGCAGCGGAGAAGGAGGCCCTCGCCGCGCAGAAGGAAGCCGAGCGCGAGGCCGCCAAGAAGAAACGCATTGCCCAGCAGGCGGTGACCACCGCAGCGTCCTCCGTGATGGGGGCTCTCTCCACCAATATCATCAACGCGGCCACCGGCGGCAAGACCTCCAGCGCTCAGACCATCGCCAAGCGCGCCGCGAGAAATGCCCTCAGCTCCGCCATGCGCAACAGCACCAGCTCCATCATCCGCGGCCTGTTCGGCAATAAAAAGTAAATCACACATATCATCAAAAGGGCGCATTGCAAAACGCCTGTCATCCCGAGCGTAAGCGAAGGATCTTTCTCCGAAAGTTTGTGAAAACCTTCAAAAGAAAGATCCTTCGTCACTATGTTCCTCAGGATGACAAAACAATAAACGTTTTGCAGTGCGCCCTTTTGTGTCTTTGCGCCTTTTCCTGCATACAATAAGGCAGGAAGGGGGAAATACCTTGGATCAGACTTTTTTTCTCGCGGCAAACTCCGGGCAGGGCTTTTATTCGCTCTATGACGGTTTCCCGGGTGCGTCGGCGTTTTTGCATATTATCAAGGGCGGGCCGGGGACCGGAAAATCCGGCTTCATGAAACGCATTCGCCGGGCGGTGCAGGAGCGCGGCCTGGACACCGAGAGCATCCCGTGCTCCGGCGACCCGGAATCTCTCGACGGCCTGCTTGTTCCCGCACTGGGGCAGGCCTGGGTGGACGGGACCGCGCCTCACATCCGGGAGCCGGGGCTGTTCGGTGCAGACTCGGATTATGTTAACCTCGGACAATTCTGCCGCCTGCCGCTGGGGGAGCAGGACCGCGCCAAAGCACAGGCTTTGAACCGGGAGTATAAAGCGTTCTACAAGACCGCATACGAGCATCTTGCCGCCGCTGCTGCCATGGAAAAGGCAGAGGAGCTGCACGACGCGGCGGTCTCGCAGGAGGAGGTACAGCGTGTGCGGGCGATCCTGGACGCGCTGCCGGACAGGGAGGGGGAGTGCGTAAAAGAGAGGCGCTTTCTGTCCGCCATCTCCTGCCGGGGCATGCTTCGTATGAACAAGACGGTAAACTTATTATGTAAACAAATTTATTATCTGCGCGGCCACGCGGTCCTGGAGCAGGCGGCAGTCATGGCGGAGAGAAAGGCGGAGCGCATGATCCTCTGCCCGCGCCCGCTGCGGCCCGAGCAGCTGGAGGCGGTGCTGCTGCCGGAGCAGGGGATCGCCCTCATGCGCGCACCGGCAGCGGTCAGAGTCCCACAAGGGGAGCACACGCAAAGCGACCGCGCCCTGGCCCGGGCCATGGACGAACTGCGCGGGGCAAAGACCCTGCACGATAAGCTTGAGGCGGTCTACAGGCCGTATATGGACTTTGATGCGCTGACAAAGTATACCGATGCGTATATTGAAAAGCTGTTTTCATAAAGCAAAAGGGATGTGAAAAAGTCCCCCGCATCAAGAACACAGAAATATCAGTAACGTAGGGGCCGACGCTTATCACGCGGCCCGGCAGAGGAAACTCAATAATTACACGTATCCCCGGCAAATTCGCAACATTTGTGCGTTTTCGCCGGGGATTTCTGCGTGTTTTTGAGCTGTTCCACACGGGCCGCCGAGGGAAAGGTGAATTGCCCCAAAGGGGCAAGAGAGGCCGGCCTGGGCCGCGTCGGCCCCTACACTGTCAATTGACTTTTTTCACAGCCTCTTTCCTGTTCATTTTTTCTTAAACACCCATTTTTTCTGGATGAAATAGCTGATAAAGAAAAGCGCCGTTTCCACCACGATCTTCACAAAGGTTGCAAGACCCGGGGAGGAGATCTCCAGCGCCCTGACAAGCGAGGTCAGGCACACCATGGAGATGAGCGTCTGCGGGATGCACAGGCAGTAATACTTGACGAAGGCCTTGCCGTGGTCAGACTTGTTTTGGAAGACAAAGCGGTCATTCATCGTGAAGTTGAACAGCGACGACAGCACACGCGCGACAGCCTGCGCCGCGGCCGATGCCGCCTCCTTTGCCATGCTCCCCAGAAACAGGGAGAACAGCAGGTGGTACAGCCCGTTATCCAGCAGGAAGGAGAGAAACGAGCTCACCAGATAGCGAAAGCCGGAGCCCGTGATCAGAAAGCGCAGCATCACCTTTGTGATGCGCCAGGAGTCCTTCACAGCATTATAGTGGGAGCTGTAGTCGTCAGGGTCGTAGACGGTGGCGATGGGCTGCTCGAGAAAGCCGATGCCGAGGCGCTTCATGTACAGCAGCATATTGGTCTCGTACTCAAAGCGCTCGCCCTCAATGTCGCAGAAGGTCTGCAGAAACTTTGCCGGAATGGCGCGAAGGCCCGTCTGGGTGTCGGAGAGGTGGATCCCGAACAGGATCCGGAAAAAGCGGGAGGTGGTCCGGTTGCCCGCCACCGAGCGCGGCGGTACGCCGGGCTGGCTGAAATCCCGGCACCCGAGCACGACCTTGTCCTCGTTTTCCAGCATCTTCTGTCCGCAGGCGATGATGTCCTTCGTCAGGTGCTGCCCGTCGCCGTCGATAGTGATCACGCCGCGCAGCTCAGGCAAATGCTCCCGCACATAGCCGAAGGCGGTTTTGAGCGCCCGGCCCTTGCCGCGGTTGACCTCGTGGGTCAGCACCGTGCAGCCGGGCTTCTGCGCCGCCTCGTCAAAGAAGTGGCGGTGTTCCTCCCTGCTCCCGTCGTTGACGATGACAAGGTGCCGAAAGCCTTCCTGAAGAAGGCTTTCGATGACGTTTATAAACTTTTTGTCCGGATCGAGCGACGGCAGCACAATGGCCGTACACGCCCGGCAATCCAATTGCTTTGATTGATCCACGGATATTCCTCCGTTAATTCACCTTAAAGGCCAGAGTCGTGCTTCCGTCGTCGTAGACAATAACGCTGAGCGGGATGATATCGGTGACCTCACCCTTGCCGTAGGTGTAGGTGTCGGTCGTGGCGGTGACGCCGCAGACATAGCAGTTGTTCGCCAGCGGCAGGACACCGTTGAACTGAAAATCGGTGAGCTTGAAGGAGGAGGTGTGCGCCCAGCTCAGACCATCCAGCGCATCCTGCGCACGTTTTTCGATATCAGAGCCGGGAACAATATAGGGCTTGAGGTTATTGAGCGCGGTCAGGCCGTCGGTGGCGCCGGAACGGAAGAGCAGATACTTTTCCGTAAAGGGCTGCATGAGGTTAATGAGCCGCTGCTGGGTCTCCTCATCCACGGGCTTGATGAACTGGATATCGCCCTTGTTGGGGTCAATGGTGAAGGGGTTGCCGTCCTCATCGCGGATCTCGGCCTCCACATCGCCGATGACGTTGTCAAAGCGGTAGGTGACCTTGGTGGGCAGCGTGGGCAGATCGTAGTAGTAGTCCTCATACACGTCGTAGTGGATGTCCCGTGCTACGATGTACTCCTCGCCGAGCTGGGTGCCGTTGAGGAAGACCGTGTATGTACTGGGAACTGTGATCTCAAAGGAGTTATAGAGATTGGAGAAGTCGAAACTGTCGGAATAGAGCACCCAGGGCTTGAGGCCCCATTCCAGAATACCGGGCAGGAAGCGGCTGACAAGCGGCCAGGGCATCTCATCCAGATTCACCTTGCCGCGGTAGTTCTGGTTCTCGACAATGGTCATGCTGCCGATCTCACGGCCGTCGCAGCGCAGGCTGTAGCTGAGGGTGCCGGAATCGTTGACGCCGCTTTTGCGCACGGCGGTGATGCCGCCGCCCAGTCTGCTCTGGACGAAGGCCTTGATCTCCGCGTCGCTCTGGGTCTCATGCGGCATGGCCTGTACGGCGCGCTCCATGCCGTCGTTCCACTTGTCGCGGTTGAGCGTTTCCAGATAAGCGTCCACAGCCTTCTGCGGGCGCGACAGCTCATACTGCTCGGCATAGTCGTATACCCGTTCGAGCCAGGTGTAGGCCGTCAGGAGCAGGAAAGCCCCGAACGCCAGCAGCACCAGCGTATAGATGAATTTACCGAGCAGGCCACGCCTGCGTGTGCTTTTTCCGGCCATCTCTCTGTCCTCTCTCTCCTGAAATTCCATTTCTGACGGAATTTGAAACAAGCTGTAGTTCCAAAGGAAAATTGCGAATCACATTCGCAATTGACTCAATAAAGCTCCAAGAATATCGCCCGGATATCGTCGTTCCTCTCGCGGGCGATCACGCGCATGTTGCTGACACTTTCCGACTCGCCCTTGCCGTTGGTGTAGGTCGTGGCGATGGAGGTAATGTCCAGAATATAATAGTTGTCTCCCAGGGCGAGCGCGCCGTTGAGTGTTGCCGACTCCACATTGATCGATGAGGTGTGGGCCCAGTGCAGGCCGTCGAGCGCGTCGTGCATGCGCTTGTCCAGGTCCCCGCCCGCGAGCAGGTAGGGCTGGAGCCGCTGGTAACCGTAGGTCGGATCCACCACACCGGAGGTATAGCGCAGGTAGCGCTCCACAAAGCCCGCCGTGAACTGGGCAAGGCGCTCCAGCTTTTCCGGGGAGCAGGGCTTGATAAACTGGGCGTCGTCCCGCTTGGGATCGACGACAAACACCTCGCCGTCCTCATCGAGGATCACAGGGTCGATGCTGCCGATGATGTTGTCAAAGCGGTAGCGGATCTTGGTGGGCAGACCGTCATAGCGATCATAGTAGTTTTTCAGCACGTCGAAGGGGATGCCGGTCTCCACCACATGCTCCGCACCCAGCTGCACGCCGTTGAGCAGAACGCGGAAGGTGCGGGGGATCACGATCTCCACCGAGCTGTAAAGGCCGCCGAAGTCAAAGGTCTCGCTCTCCACGTGCCAGGGCTTGATGCTCCAGGGGAGCAGTGTCCAGGGAAAGCGGCTCATGTCGAAGGGGGGCTCGTAGTTTTCATCCTCGGCGATGGTGACGGTGCCGATCTCGTTGCCGCGGCAGCGCAGGGAGTAGATTGCGCGGCCCTCGCCTCCGCCGCTCTTGCGGGAGTAGCTGATGCCGTCGGCGAGCATCTCGCGCACGCGTTCGCCGACTTCCTCGTCGGACTGAACCTCATGCGGCATGGCCTTGATCGTATCTGCGATTCCCTCGTCCCAAAGGTTGCGGCTGAGATCGGCCACATACGCGTCCATTGTGTGGTTGGGGCGGGAGGCCTCATAAGCCTCGGCGTAGGTCCAGACCTTATCGAGACCGTAGTACACAGCGCAGCAAAGCAGCGCTGCCCACAGGGCCAGGAAGAGCGTATACAGCACTCTCCCAAGGCGCCTTTTCTTTTTTGCCATAAACGAAATTCCTTACTTATCTGAACAAGAATGCGTTGGGAAGGGGACGCGGGTTGCCGCCCTCGGCCGAGCAGCTGTTGACATAGCGGCCTTCGTAGTACATGACCGTGGAGGAGCCGCCGTCCATATTGCAGGCGTTGACAGCGCCGTAGCTGAGAAGCAGGTCCACCATGTCCTGATAGGTCGCGCCGATGGAGTGCACCTGGCGGCCGTCGATGACCAGCATGATGATCGCACCGTCCGCGCGCTGGGCGATGGCGGTTCGGGGGTTGACGCTGGAGGTGAGGTAGGCGGGATCGGTGGGCACGCCGTTGGAGATGAGGATGGGGCCGAAGGACACCGCGTGGACGATGTCATTGGCTACACAGTCCTCGTAGGAGTAAAAGCCCACATGCAGGATGCCGTCCTTGTCAAGACCGGCGAAGCCCTCGGTCACGTCCATGTCGCGGTTATAGCACACACCGTCGACAATGGTCAGTCCTTCCGGCATGCCGCCTAAGCCCCCGCCGCCGTCATCCTTGAAGCCGCCGGCGTTGATGCCGCCGATGGCGCCGTACTTTTGGCACATCTGCTCGAGCGTGAGGCCGACGCCGCCGTAGCTGTCGGGCATACCGACGAACACGCGCTTGGGGTCGAGGATCACGGTCATATAGCCGAGATAGCCGTTGCCCTTGACCTCCTTGAAGATGATACCGTCGCCGTCCTCATCCACCAGACCGTAGGGGTCGGCGTCACTGCCCGTGCTGCTGGCGCTGCCGATTTGGGTGACGGTGCGCTCCTGGTTGGCGGCAACGGTGATGAGGTTTTTATCGGTGGCGATGTCGGTCTCCATCTTCTTGCGGGTGCGGATGGCGTTTAATTCATCCGCTGTCATGAAGATCTGCGGCATGGAGCGGAAGCGCCGCGTCTCGTCCATCGTGCTGATGAACAGATCGCGCAGCGCGGGGGAGGGGCCCTTGAGGATCACATACTCCAGCCCCAGCAGGCCGCTGCACAGCACGATCACAAACACGATGATGAAGCCGGCCAGCCTGTCCCAAAAGCGCCGCGCCTTGAGATGGCGGATCAGCTTCTTCTTTTTCCTCTCGGACAGCTGATTCACCTGATCTATTTCGTCGATGTTGTCTTTTTTCTTCACTTCTACACCTTCAACTGTTATTTTGTGTCAAGCCATTTACATAACAACCCAAAGTACCAAAATATTTTACCATAAGCCCGCCCTCCTGACAAGCGGATTTTGCTGGATTTTGTCAATACAATGGAATTATTTTTGAGAATTTCCCTGCTTGCGACAGACAGTTAGACTGAATCAAAGCAAAAATGTTCCCGTGTTTCTCTTTCCTGCCCTCAAAACAATTGAACAATCCCCGCAAACATGCTATAATAACAAAACCGCTATTTCACAAATATTCGAGGTGTAGGTTCATTGTCCAGACCGCATGTGTTTTTCGGGGAGAGGGAATACCTGATGTGGGTCATCATCATGCTGGTGCTGGGGCTTACGGCGCTGGCGTCCTTTGTCTATCTGCTGACGCGCTTTCACAGCTTTTCGTTTATCCGCGCGCATGACGAAAAAAGCCGTGTGCAGGCCTGGCTCGCCGCCCTGCTGCCGCTGCTGCTCACGGGCGTGTTCTGGCTTCGCTTCAACGTGACGACGCTCTTTGTCGTGCTGCTGCACCTGATGGCGGCATTTCTGCTGTGCGGGCTTGTTTTTTTCCTTATTCGGAAACTCGGAAAAATCAGCGTCCCGTATGACCTCGAGGGCGCTGCCGCCATTCTGTTGACCATCGTGTATCTCGGTTTCGGCTGGTATAACGGCCACCATGTTTCCCAGACGGATTACCGCTTTGAGACCGCAAAGGACATTAAGCGCGACTACCGCATTGTGGAGATCGCGGATTCCCACTTCGGCATCACCCAGACGGGGGAGACCTTTACCCGTGAAATGCAGCGCGTCCAGGCGCTGAACCCCGACGCGGTTGTCATCGTGGGCGACTTCGTGGACGACGACAGCGACCGGGCCGACATGATCGAAGCCTGCAAGGCCCTGGGCGGGCTCAGGACCACCTTCGGCGTCTTCTTCGTCTATGGCAACCACGACAACGGCTATTACAAATACCGCAATTTCGATTCTCAGGAGCTTCGCGCGGAGCTTGAGAAAAACGGCGTCACCATCCTTACGGACGAGAGCGTCCTGCTGGACGACAGCCTGTACCTCGTCGGGCGGCGCGACCGCTCGGACCGCGGCAGAGCACCCATCGACGAGCTTATGGCCGGACTTGACGGGACAAAATATACTGTCGTCCTCGACCATCAGCCCAACGACTTTGACGCCGAGGCCGCTGCGGGCGCGGACCTTGTCCTGTGCGGCCACACCCACGGCGGGCACATCTTCCCCGCGGGACAGATCGGCCTTCTCATGGGCGCAAACGATGCCGTCTATGGCGCGTCGAAGCGCAAGGATACGAGCTTCGTCGTGACCTCCGGCATCTCCGGCTGGGCCATCCCCTTCAAAACCGGCACCTTTTCCGAGTTCGTGGTCATCGACCTGATTAAATCGTAAGGAGGAACTGCTTTGAAAATCAAAATGGAACAACTAAACGCCCGCGCCTGGCGCCTGCGCATCAGCGGAAGGCTTGACCCGGACAGCGCGGACGCCGCCCGCCTGGTCTTCGCCGCCATGCCCGACGACGCGGAAGTCATCACCGTGGACTGCGCAGCCCTCAATGACGTGACCCTCGCGGGCCTGCGCGAGCTGCTCATTGCCCGCAGGCGTTTTACCGCAGGCATCATGCGCCTTGTCAACGTGCGCCCCAAGGTCATGGAGACGCTGAACGTCAGCGGCTTTCGGGACTTCTTCGAGGTGAGCGCCGAGGAGGAGCCTGGCCCGGAATACATGCGCGTGAGCTTCCGGGATTTTCTCTCCACCAAGCGCTGCGCGATGCCGGAGCGCGTCGCGGCGGTGAGCGAGGCGGGGGAGCATACCTGGCGGGAGATCGACGCCTGTGCCGACGTGATCGCCTCCGATCTCGCGCGCCTCGGCGTGCGCAAGGGCAGCCATGTGGCCATCTGCGGCCGCAACGCCATCAACTGGATCTATGCCTTCTTTGCCGTACAGAAGCTGGGCGCGGTCGCTGCGCTCGTAAACCCCGGCCTCAAGGCTGCCGAGATCGCCGCCGTTGCCCTGGGCGGAGACGCAGATTTCCTTTGCTTCGGTGAGATCCTGGAGATGAAGGACGAAGGGGCTTTCCTGCAAGAGATTGAAGCCGCCTCCGGCGGCAGGCTCATGCGGTTTTACTCCATCCGCAATACCGTAGACTTTCGCGCGCGGCAGCATGAGCCGGTCAGCTATCTGCTTGCCCCCTCCCGCGGGGACGATCCTGCCCTCATGATCTTTACCTCGGGCTACACCGGCACGCCCAAGGGGGTGCTGCTGTCGGCCTGGGGCGTGCTGAATGCCTCCCGCGGCAGTGCCGGGAACCAGCGTCTGACGGAGCGGGACAAGATCTGCCTCATCCTGCCGATGTTTCACATCTTCGGCCTGGTTGCCGGGCTCTTTGCCGGGGCCTGCGCGGACGCCATCCTGTATCTGCCGAAGGATATCCGCACGGATACGATCCTGGAGCTTATCAGCCGCGAGCAGTGCACGGTCTTCCACTCGGTGCCGTCCATGCTCATTGCGCTCATCAACAACAAGAGCTTTGCGCCGGAGAAGCTTTCCAGCCTGCGCTGCACCATCATCTCCGCCGCCGCCGCCACCCGCGCGCAGATGGAGCGCTTCCAGGCCGCCATGCCGCAGAACCACTTTCTCTCCTCCTACGGCCTGAGCGAGATGGCCCCGGTCAGCATCACCGACTACGAGGACACGGACGAACACGTCATGTTCACCGTCGGCAAGCCCTGGCCGGATATCCGCATCAAGATCATAAATCGCGACACCGGCAGGGAATGTCCCGCAGGTACGGATGGCGAGATCCTGGTCCAGGGCTACAGCCTCATGGGCGGCTACTATCGCATCGGCCTTGACGATCAGGCAATAGACGCGGAGGGCTGGCTCCACACCGGCGACCGGGGCCTTCTGGACGAGGAGGGCTACCTGCGCCTGCTGGGCCGTTATAAAGAGCTCATCCTGCGCGGCGGTGAGAACGTCATGCCCGGCGAGATCGAGTACGCCCTGACAGAGCTCGACAGCGTCGCCAACGCCAAGGTCATCGGCGTGCCGAGCGACTTCTTCGGCGAGGAGGTCTGCGCCTGCGTGGTCTGTGCTCCCGGCAAAAGCTTTGACGAGGAAGCGGCCCGTACAGCGCTCTCAGCCCGACTTGCCCGCTACAAGGTGCCGTCCTTCTTCCTCGAATACGAGCAGCTGCCCCTTCTCGCCACCGGCAAGGTCAATATCGCGGCCCTCAAAAAGGACGCGGTGGAGCGGATCAAAAACATGCAGAAATGATACACCTCTTGCCTCCCCCGGCCGCGCATGCGGCGATGAGGGGGAGGGGGACCGCTTCAGCGGTGGAAGGGGCTTGCAAGATAACAGGGAATCCCCGACGAATACGTGAAAATCGTTCACGTTTTCGACGGGGATTCTTGACAGTTCAAGCTTTCTTCTTCTCTTCCTTCAATCTTTGCCGCACATAGGCAAACGCCGTGTCCTCGCCCTCATCCCTGAGTACGCGCAGCATCTTTTCCAGCTCAGCCCCGGTCTCGGGGTGGATCATGATAATGCCTTTTGAGTTTACATAATATTCATACGGCGCGGCGTCGGTATACTTGTCGCCGAGATAGATCCGACTTGCCGCGATGCGGTCGCAGAACATCTCCGCCACGAAGCGCAGCGGCATTTTGTTCCCGCCGTAGCCCACGCTGCCGTCGGGGTTGATGACATAGTCCACCCAGTATTCCAAATGGTGGCGATTGCGCCCCTTGTGGTGCAGCCACGCCAGCGACACGCCGGTGGCTTTGCGCTCGGCGTCGTTGGGGCTGCGGTTGCCCTGATAGTATTTCGCGCCGGTAAAGAACTCAGCCGGGGAATACTTGCTCAAATCGTGCTTGAGCCCCTGGGAGTAAAGTCCCAGTCGGAAGCAGTATTTGCACACCAGATTGCGGTGGCGGGTGATGGTCTTGAAATGGGCGATGGGATGCATGAGCGGGCCTCCGATATTTGGAATGATTTTGCATTATAACAGAAAGCTTCCCGGATTGCAAATTGATACAGGATCGTTTAATATATATAGAAAGAGGTGAGGGAAATGAAAAAGCTGCTGTCCTGCTGTCTGGCGCTGCTCCTGCTTTATACTGTGCTCCCGCGCTCTGCCCGCGCAGAGCAAGACTGTACGCTGCTCACTGCAACAGACCCGCACTTTGTCGCGCCGGGGCTTACCGATCACGGCGCTTACTTCACCGCCCTCACCGAAAGCTCCGACGGAAAGCTCATGCGCTGCAGTGAGGAGATCATGGACGCCTTCCTAGCCGAGGCCGTGGCAGCGGAGCCCGAAGCACTGCTGTTGACAGGCGACCTCACCTTCAACGGTGCGCTCCAGAGCCATACGGCCCTGGCCGCGAAACTGCACGAGGCGGAGGAACGGGGACTTCGGGTATACGTCCTGCCCGGCAACCATGACCTGGATAACCCCAACGCGGCCTCCTTTTCCGGCGAGAGCTTCACCCGTGTGGCCTACGCGACGGCGGAGAATTTTCGCCGCATTTACGCCGACTTCGGCTTTGACGAGGCCCTGAGCATCGACCCTGACTCTCTGAGCTATGTTGCTGCTCTGAATGGGGACACGCGGCTTTTAATGCTGGACTTCAACACCCGGCACGATCCCTGCGGCATCTCGGAAAAGAGCCTCGAATGGGTCGAGGCTCAATTGAAGGACGCTCGGGACGCGGGAGTGAGAATGCTCGCGGCCGGACACCAGAATCTCTTCCAGCTCACCATGTTCCGCGCGGGCTATGTGATCCAAAACGCGGAAAAGCTTGCGGCGCTTTTCCGGGAATACGGCGTCACGCTCTATCTGAGCGGGCACCTGCACTGTCAGCACTGGAAGACGGAGGAGGGCCTTACCGAGATCGCCACCTCCGCCCTGTCCGTGTCTCCATGCCAGTACGGCATACTCAAGGTTACAGGGGAAACACTGCACTATGAGACGAAGGAGACGGACGTTACCGCCTGGGCAAAGGCACAGGGGAGAACGGAAAAGGACCTGCTGGACTTCCGAACCTACGCGGCAGATTTCTTTGACAGCCGCAACCGGCAAAGCACAGCCGAAACCCTTTCTCTGTTCGCCTTCACACCGGAGGAGATCGGGCGCATGACGGAATACATTATCAAGCTCAACCGCGCCTACTTTTCGGGTGACATGCGCGATGCCGCATCCTTCGATCCGGACGGGGAGATCGCAGCACTCTTTGACCGCAGCGCCAATCTCTATACGGTGTATCTTAAGTCCGTACGCCCGGATTACGGTATGGACTTTCGCAAGTGGAACAGCAGTATAAATTAAGTTAACGATATTATGTAAATCAAAGCGGCGCAAAAGCGCATGCTGTTATCCTGAGCAGCAAGAGAGCTCTTTTCCGGCATGTGGGAAAAAGATATTGCGTCCTGCGCCGCATGAGAATCAAATTATAGTTATGTAAACGAAAATAAGTAAATCAAAATATGTAAACAACAATATGTTAATAAAGAAAGAGGAGCTCGACTATGGAAGTAATCACTGTCAGAGCATATACGGAAGCCGACCTGCCTGAAATGGCGGCAATATGGAACGAGGTCGTGGAGGAGGGGATCGCCTTCCCGCAGGAGGAAAGCCTGAGCCTTGACGAGGCACGCGTCTTCTTCGCCTCCCAGACCCGCAGCGCCGTCGCCGTACGGCAGAGCGACGGGAAGGTCCTCGGTCTGTACATCCTGCATCCGAATAATGTGGGCCGCTGCGGGCACATCTGCAACGCAAGCTATGCGGTGTCCTCCGCGAGCCGCGGCCTGCGCATCGGAGAAAAGCTGGTGCGCGACTGTATCGCCTCCGCGCCCGCCTTCGGCTATCGGGTCCTGCAGTTCAACGCTGTCGTCGCCACGAACACCCGCGCCCGCAGGCTGTATGAAAAGCTCGGCTTTACCCAGCTCGGCGTGATCCCCGGCGGCTTTCGCATGAAGGACGGACACTATGAGGACATCTGCCCGTACTACATTACACTATAATTATGTAAACAGCAATAAGTTAACGATGTTATGAATAATGAAATATGTTAACATCATTATGAAAATCAACAGGAGGAAATCTGCCATGGGACTTTTCAAAAGACATCAGCCGGAGCCGGAGACCACCGCCTTTGACCCGGCGGTATACGAGCCGGTAATCCGCTCAAGCATTTGCACGGGGGAAAAGGTTGCCTGCATGCGTGATCGCACCACAGGCAAACTCCAGGAGCTGATGCTGATCCGCTCAGACGAAGACCTTGCCGTCTTCTGCCGCCGCTATCACGTCAGAGCAGAAGACGTGAAAACGATATATTGATTTACATAACATTATCTACATAAAATAAATTACGGAACTTAATAAACATAAGATAGGCAACATATAATTATTAACGTAAAATAAATAACATAATACAGTTAACATAAAGAAAGGAACGCCTATGGAACCGAACAACAAACCGCCGAAGCAATACGCCGGTACCAAGGGACTGAGTCTTGCCATCGTCATCGGCATCGCTATCGGGACGGTGATCGGCAAGCTCATGAACAACATGAACACAGGGCTGATGCTCGGTCTTGTGCTGGGTGTGGCCGGCTGGGTGCTGCTCTTCAACCGCAGGTCAAAAACCGAAGGCAAGGAAGAAAGCACGGAAACCGAAGCGAAAGCGCCGCCGGACAATGGCACAAAATAGGGAAATCCCCTGCCGGGAGGCAGGGGATTTATACTGTCAGAAATTGAAATAGACAAACGGCGTAAACGAGGAGCTGATGATAAACATGATGCACACAATTAATAAAACAAGATGCATGCCGTTGAGCACGATCAGACGCATACCTTTCTCCGGCACCGCAGCTTTTTTCAAGATTGGGAAGGAAAACAGCAGCGCAAAGGGCAGGGAAAGCGCCTTGGAGCATACCGACGCGTCCAGCGACAACAGAGCGCGCCAGTCCGTCGGCATATAGACGAACATGCGCCGGAGCTTTTCCAGTATGAGCGGCGGATCGGGGATGCAGAAAAAGACCCAGCCGATATTGACCAGCGCGAAGGTCACAAGCCAGCGCAGGAGCACGGGCAAGCGCTCCAGTCGTTTGCCGATCACCAGCCTTTCGATCACCAGCAGCACGCCGTAATACAGCCCCCAGAGCACATAGTTCCAGGACGCGCCGTGCCACAGGCCGGTCAGCGCCCAGACGATCAGCAGGTTCAGCGCGAAGCGTCCGCGCCGGACACGGTTGCCGCCAAGGGGAATATACACATAATCGCGAAACCACCGGGAGAGCGTCATGTGCCAACGCCGCCAGAAATCCGACACGGACAGAGCGGCAAAGGGATGGTCAAAGTTCTCCGGCAGCTTGAAGCCGAACAGCCGCCCGAGCCCGATGGCCATATCGCTGTAGCCGGAGAAGTCATAATAGACCTGCATCCCATAGCACAGCGCGGCGAGCCACAGCCCCGACGTACCGGAGAGTGTGCGCTGACCGTAGAGGGTCGAGGCGAGCACCGCCGCCTGATCGGCAATCAGCACCTTTTTTGCAAGCCCGCGCACAAATCGGCGCAGACCGCCGACCGCGCCATCAAGCATGACACTTCGTTCCCCAAGCATCGGCGCGGTTGCGCCGTAGCGCAGGATCGGCCCCTGCAAAAGCTGAGGGAAAAAGCTTATATAGAGCAGGAAGCGGAAGAAATTTCGCTCGGCCCGGATCTGCCCGCGCCTGAGGTCGATGCTGTAGGCCATGAGCTGAAAGCTCGTGAAGCTGATCCCGGCGGGCAAGAGCAGCGCTGGCAGGGACTTTACACCGACCAGACCGGCAAAGAAGCCCAGATACTTGAACAGTACCAGGCTCCCCAGCACGAAGGCGAGGGACAGGGGGTGGCAGAAACCGAGTCCCTTTTCGCTTCCGAGGCCGCACAGCCATACGAGCGCCGCCATCCCGACAAGCAGCGGCAGCGCCTTCGGCGCGCCCCAGGCGTAAAAGAACAGAGACGCGAAAAGCAGCACGCCGTTTCGCCATTGCGGGGAGGGAGCGAGATAATACAGAATGACAGTCAGAGGCAGGAAGGCATACAGAAAGCTCAAAGAGGAAAAGGACATTTCAGTGCCCTCCTTCCCGCAGGAGCGTTTCGCCGAAATAATCCACCCCGCCGATGAAGACCGCGCAGTCGATCCCGTGCTCCCCGAGATAATCCGCCATCACAAAGGGGTGTCCAAGCTCTGCGGCATAGGAACGCAGGTCCACGCAGTATGTTTTGGAAAACCCCGCCGCCAGCGCCTTGACGACGGCATTGTCATAGGAGTCGCCCATCACCAGCAGGGTTTTCCCGGGCCTGCCGGTGTCAAATACAAGCTCGCCGCAGTCCACGCCGAAGATACTGCCGTAGGAAACGCTTTCCAGCTCACCGCTTACAAACAGCGACTGCATCCCGTAATCCGGGATGGGGCCGGACGGGATCGTGACCGTCATGTCCGGGTAGTCATACAGGTTAACGGCAAAATCCTCCGCCGGTACGCCCTCGACCCCGGCGGCGCGGGTGCCGTGATAGCAGGCCGGGACCCGGTACTGCCCCCGGACTGCCAGCGGCGTGATGCCGAGCAGTGTGCAGAGATCAAGATAGCCCTGGTACGAACCATCCGCGTTCCAGTGGTGGTCCGTCTTGAAAAAGAGGCGGCGATAATCGGCGAAGGAGTCGACGCGCAGCCGCCCGACCCGCTCCGCCGGGAGGGCAAGAGCGCCGGCGAGACAGTCGTAGAGTCCGCTTTTCGCGCCGGTTTCCAGATTCAGATCCCGGTCTGTCTCAATATAATATACATAAAACTCCGTCCCCGGCGCGGCCTCCTGCCAGCTGTCGATGAGCCGGGCAGCGGCAAGGAATGTGTCCTCCTTTTCGGCAAGTGCAACGGGCCGAACAACCAGCATGTCCTCAAAAAAGCAGATGTTCCGAAAGCCCACATAGCCGCCGCCGTGTCCCACCAGGCGAATCAGCGGCAGAGCGGCCCGAGTGTCGAAAATGTTGTACAGCTTTTTCATGCGGATTGCTGCCGGGATCTGATCGGAAAAGGCGTCCTCAACGTCCGACTGCCAAGTCCCGTCAAGAAAGGAAGACGCACTGAAGGCAGGAAAGCGGTTTGCGGGCCGGTTTTCATAGAAGATCTCCGTGTCGGGAGAGAGGAGCGTACGCGCAAAGCCGGCCAGCAGAAACAGCAGCAAGAGCGCCACGGTTACGATTTGTATGGTCCTGGTTTTGATGAGATCACCCGGCCTTTCTTCAGGGATATACCACATTCATGTCCACCACGCCGCGCACCCCGGCGACCACGCCGCAGTCGGTAAACTGCCACATGTCATAGGCGTAGGGAAAATCCGGCAGGCGGTTATAGCGCGTGTAGCTTGCAAGCCACACGGGGTTTTCCGCAAGCGTATGAAAGGCCACGTGGTTTTTCAGATAGTTCTGTCCGGAGTAGACTCCCACCTCATAGCCGCCGTCCCGGATGGCGCGGCAGAAGGCGGTGACGATCTCATAGCGCCGCACCTTGTGGAGCCTGTCGGCCCGCCCGTAGGGGTATTCGCCCGACTGCTCGGTGTCAAAATAGACCGGCAGATCCAGCGGGAAGCCGTTCAGGCGCGAGAGCACAAGTCCCGCCTCCGCCTGGGCCTCAGCGGCGTTGACGGCGGTGGAGTAGATATACACGCCCACCTTGAGCCCCGCGGCCTTCGCCCCGCGCAGGTTCTGTTCAAAGCAGTCGTCATCATGCAGCAGACCGGTCTCCCATCCGCGATAGCCCAGGCGGATAATGGCGAAGTCCACCCCCTGGGCGCGCACGGCGTCCCAGTTGATGCCCAGATTGTGGTAGGAAACGTCGACGCCGAGGGCTGAGGCGTGCTGCCCGTCTATATTAAAATAATGAAGCTTGCCGTCAATGAGGTGCAGACCGGTGAGCAAATTCCCGTTCGGCAGCACATAGTATTCACTGTCACCGTAGGTCTTGAAGCCCCAGGGCGGTTCCGGTGTGGGTTCCGGCGTCGGAACGGGAGTCGGGGGCGGCGTGGGGGAAGTCATGGGCTCGGGTGTCGGTACAAAATAGGGATCCGGAGTCTGCGCGGCGATTTGCTCCGCCGTGAGGGTATTGAGTCGGACCTCGCGCATGAGCTGCAGCGAGCGGATAATGGAGTACAGCGACAGCAGCATGATCACCACGCAGGCCGAAATGAGCGCGATCAGAAACACCCGGTTGCCCAGGAGTCTGTGCGCTACATCTGCAAGCGTGATCCTATTCCGTTTATCCCTGTCCCTCGGCATGCGCTGTCCGTCCTTTTATTATTTCGTGTTTACATAATAGTGTTCAACGGGGAAAATGTCAAGCGCCCTCTCAGTCATGACGCTTGCGGGAGACGCGTCATGCCAGCTCCCCCAAAGGGGGAGCCGAGTATATCAAAAACAAGGAACATTGATTACAGATGCTTGCAATACGGTGCTTGTTTATAGAATGGGAATGTGGTACAATGCTCCCATGATGACTGAATTTGAAAAACAATATCTGGACGCTCGCAAAGAGCTGATCCTGAGCGACTTTGCTTCGCTCAACCCCATGCAGCAGGAGGCCGTGCTCAAGACCGAGGGAGCGCTTCTCATCCTCGCGGGAGCCGGCAGCGGCAAGACCACCGTGCTCATCAACCGCATCGCCAAGCTCTTGAAGTACGGCCGCGCCGGAGACTGTGAGGAGATCCCCGAGGACGCGGACGAAGAGCAGCTTGCGCTTTTGCGCGCCGGTGGGGACGAAGCCAAAGCCCTCGCCGCCTGGGACCGGGTCGAGCCCTGGCGCATCCTCGCCATCACCTTCACCAACAAGGCGGCGGGGGAGCTCAAGGCGCGGCTCGAGAGCATGCTGGGCGAGGCGGCGCAGGACATCTGGGCCTGCACCTTCCACTCGGCCTGCGTGCGCATCCTGCGCCGGGACGCCGAGCGTCTCGGCTATACCGGCAGCTTTACCATCTACGACACCTCCGACAGCCTGAGTCTCTTGAAGCACATCGTCAAGGACATGGACCTGGACGAGAAGACCTACGCGCCCCGGACCATCCTCTCCGAGATGGGCAGGGCCAAGGACGACGGCGTTTCCCCTACGGAGTATCTCCGGCAGGCGGGCATGACCTCGGACCTCAGGCGAAGGAAGATGGGCGAGGTCTACGCCGAGTACGCCCGCCGCTGCTTTGCCGCCAACGCCATGGACTTTGACGATCTCGTGTACAACACCGTCAAGCTCCTGGAGGAAAACGCCGACGTGCTCGAGCACTGGCAGCGCCGCTTCCGCTACGTGCTCATCGACGAGTACCAGGACACGAACCGCCTGCAGTACCGCCTGTCCTCGCTTCTGGCCGACGGCTGGGGGAACATCTGCGTGGTGGGCGACGACGACCAGTCCATCTATAAATTCCGCGGTGCAACCATCGAGAACATCCTGAGCTTTGAGAGCCAGTACAAGGGCTGCCGCGTGATCAGACTCGAGCAGAATTACCGCAGCACCTCCCACATCCTGGACGCGGCCAATGCCGTCATCGCCCACAACACCCGGCGCAAGGGCAAGGAGCTTTGGACAAGTAAGGACGGCGGGGAACTGCTGACCCATTATTTCGCCGACGACGAGCGGGACGAGGCCCAGTTTGTGGCCTCGCAGATCATGAGCGCCTACGGACGCGGCTCCAACTGGCGTGACCACGCGGTGCTCTACCGTATGAACGCCCAGTCCAACCAGTTCGAATATGCCTTCAAGCGCAGCGGGATTCCCTATCGCATCATCGGCGGTACCCGCTTCTTCGACCGGGCCGAGGTCAAGGACATTCTGGCTTATCTGAGCCTCATTTCCTCACCGTCGGACGATCTGCGCCTGCGGAGGATCATCAACAGCCCGCCGCGCGGCATCGGTCCGCGCACGGTGGAGACGGTGGGGGAGATCGCGGCGGAGCAGAATACCTCCATGTTCGAGATCCTGCGCCGCTCGGAGGAGTTTTCCGATTTACAGCGCGCCGGTGTCAAGCTGCGGCTCTTTGCCAATCTCATCCTGGAACTGAAGGACTTCTCCCAAACCCACCGTCCGGACGAGCTGATGGACGAGCTGCTGGAGAAGACCGGCTACGTGCGCGCGCTGGAGGAAAAGAACACCACCGAGGACACCGCCCGCGCAGAAAACGTGCGCGAATTAAAGACCAGCATCCTCACCTACATGAAGGAATCCGGCGACGAGACCCTGGAGGGGTATCTGGCAAACGTGGCCCTCTATACCGACATGGACAACTACGATGCCGACGCGGACGCCGTGGTGCTCATGACCATGCACAGCGCCAAGGGCCTGGAGTTTCCCACGGTCTTCATCGTCGGCATGGAGGAGACCATCTTCCCAGGCACCCGGGCCATCGGCGAGCCCGAGGAGATGGAGGAGGAGCGGCGCCTGTGCTACGTCGCCATCACGAGAGCCAAGGAAAAGCTGTATCTGACCTCTGCCCACCAGCGCATGCTCTTCGGCCGCACGACCGCAAACCGGGTCTCCCGCTTCGTCTATGAGATCCCCGAAGAACATATCCAGAAGAGTATACCCAAAAACTACGGCTATCAGGACAGAGCGCGGGAAAGCGCCACATCCTTTGATCAGCCGAACCGCTGGGGCGCGCAGGTACGCCGCGAGCCGGCAAAGCCCAAAGCGCCCGCCTATCCCGCCCCCGCAGCGCCAAAGAGCGCCGAAGCTGTGAGCTACGCGGTCGGCGACAAGGTGCGGCACAAGGCCTTCGGCCCGGGCGAGATCGTCAAGATGACCCCCATGGGCGGGGACTTCCTGGTGGAGATCAGATTTGAAGGCGCGGCCAAAAAGCTGATGCTCAGGGCTGCCGCCCAGCATATGACAAAAGCCTGAAAGGGGAGTGCCCATGCGCGACATTGAGCTCAAGCGCGTCTACCGCCACTTCAAGGGGGACTGCTATCTGGTGGAGGATGTGGCGCGCCACTCCGAGACCGGGGAGGAGTATGTGGTCTACCGCAAGCTCTACGGCGACGGTTCCCTTTGGATTCGGCCCAAGGCCATGTTCCTGGAACCGGTCGACCGGGAAAAATACCCGGATTGCAAACAGAAATACCGCTTTGAATTATTGGACATCCCGAGCAAAGCGGGGCATGAGGATTGAACCATGAACATCGACGGCTTTGAAATCGAACGGAAATTCCTGATCGCCATGCCGGACGAGGCGTTTCTCAAAACGTGCAGCGCTTCCGCAATCACGCAGACCTACCTTGCCTGCGAAGGGAACACCAGCGAGCGCGTAAGGGAGCGGGCATATCCCGATCACTGTGAATATACCCACACCATCAAGTATAGACTAAACAACATGCGCCGCATTGAGGACGAGCGGGTGATCGATGAAAACACCTACACCACACTCCTGAAGCGTGCAGACCCCGCGCGGCGGCCGATCCGGAAGGTGCGCTACTGCTTTGAGCATGACGGCAGGCTCTGGGAGCTGGACGTGTTCCCCTTCTGGAAAAACAGCGCGTACCTGGAAATCGAGCTGACCGGGGAGAATGAGGCCTTCACGCTTCCGCCGGGCCTGCGCCTGAAGCGCGAGGTGACGGACGATCCGCGCTACACCAACGCCGCCCTCTCGCTGCACATACCGGACGAAGAATAATAATCGAGGGAAAGGATGATGAACATGAAAAAATGGACAGCGCTTTTGCTGATCGCCGTTTTCTGCCTGAGCCTTTGCGGCTGCGGTGCGCTTGAAAGCCTCAGGCCCGTGCCCACCCCTGCGCCCACCGAGACCCCGGCCCCCACGCCGGAGCTCACCCCGGAACCGACACCGGAGCCCACCCCCGCGCCCACGCCGGAGCCGACACCCGCGCCTACCCCCGAACCGAAGGAGGAGCGCGTGACCGTCTCCATCAACCGCACGGAGCTTTCGGCCATGGACCCCCAGAGCGGCCAGACCCGCATCCTGAGCTTCACCTATGACACCCCCATCGTGGAAATGGAGTCCAATCCCGAAGCTGCAAAGAAGATCAACGAGTTCATCGCCCTGCAGAGCGAGGCCTTCTACACCGGCGAGAATTACGGCGACGGCTTCGGCACGGGCTATAACAACATGCTGACCCTGGCCGAGGACAACTATGGCTATCAGGTGGAGTCCGGCGCGGAGAACCCCGGCATTGAGATGAGCGCTGACCGCCGGGCGGCCGTGGTGCGCAATGACGGCACCGTCCTAAGCTTTCTCATCAACGATTATTACTATATGGGCGGCGCCCACGGCAGCACTGTCTGCCGCGCCTACTGCTTCGACGTATCCAGCGGCGAGCTGCTGACCCTTAAAACCGTCAGCAGCGATCCCGCCGCCTTCGCGGTGGCCCTTGCCAATGTCATGATTATGCAGGTCAATGAGAGTGAGGAGCTGCAGCAGCGCATCGACCTTCTGAGCTCCGACCTCGCCTCCGCCCTCTCCGCTCTGGTGCGCGAGGGCTCCTGGTACTTCGACTATGACGCCATCGTCATCTTCTCCGATGACTATGAGATCTCAAGCCACGCCTCCGGCCCCGTTGCCTTCCGCATCCCCTATGACGCCGTGGCGGAGCATCTTGTGCCGCGCTATCTCTCGGTTGCGCCCGAGGGTGACGTGCAGTTCTATATCACCCCGACCGATGCCGTGGGTGAGGCGGACATTGAGATCATCGACATGGTGCGTGTGGGCGATGGGGAGCAGACCCTGTACCTCATCGCAAACGGCAAGGCCCATGACGTGAGACTGACGAGCGTGGAGTATTCCGGCGCCTTCTATGAGACGGCCCAGCTCTGGTCGTGCAGCGTGATGGAGAAATGCGCCGTGCAGGTGTCCACCTGGATCCCGGACGGCATGCCGAATCTCAAGCTCAGCTACCGCACCGCCGACGGCCTGCAGAACCTCTACCTCACCCAGAGCGGTGAGGACGGAAGCCTCATCCTCATGGACGACAGCATCGAGGCCATCGGGTAATGACACATGGTCATGGCTTCGCGGAGCGAAGGAGCTGTTCCCGGGACGTATGCGGGAATAAAAGATCCTTCGCTTGCGCTCAGGATGACACATGCGCTCAGGATGACAAAAAATATCGCAAACAGTTAAAAAATGCTTGACAAGCTGTCCTGCCCGTGATAATCTATTCAAGCCGCATTGAAGGGGCAATCAAAGTGGGGCCTCGCCTCCGCCTCAAGAGCGAGTCCTGTAAAGAGGGAGGATACATTCATGAAGCATGCGATCATCGTGACCGGCGGCAAGCAGTACCGCGTGGCCGAGGGCGACGTCATTTTCGTTGAGAAGCTGGACGCCGCTGCCGGTGAGAAGGTCAAGTTCGACCAGGTCCTGGCCGTGATCGACGGCGACAACGCCGTGTTCGGCAAGCCCGCTGTCGCAGGCGCGACTGTTTCTGCCAATGTCGTCAAGAACGGCAAGGGCGCCAAGGTCCGCGTTTACAAGATGAAGCCCAAAAAGGGCTATCGCCGCACCCAGGGCCACAGACAGCCCTACACCAAGGTTCAGATCGAAGCGATCAATGCCTGATTTTCCGCAACTGATTTTGACTGAAGGAGGAGCAACCTAATGGCACATAAAAAAGGTATGGGTTCTACCAAGAACGGCCGCGACAGTGAGTCCAAGCGTCTTGGCGCCAAGAGAGCCGACGGTCAGTTCGTTCTCGCCGGCAACATCCTTGTCAGACAGCGCGGAACGAAGATTCACCCGGGTACCAATGTCGGTAAGGGTAAGGACGACACGCTGTTCTCCCTCGTGGATGGCACCGTGAAGTTCGAGCGCATGGGCAAGGACCGCAAGATGGTCTCTGTTTACGAAGAGATCGCTCAGTAAGTGACCAAAAGGCCGGACAATTTTGTCCGGCCTTTTCTATCGTCGATTGAAAACATGGTTTTCAATCGAGATACTCGCGCTTATCGCACGCGGCTTACGGGGGACAAGCCGCGCTTGGTCGGCGCGAGGGTTCGCTATGCTCACCTATGGAGTTTTTGCCGAGGCAAAGCCCCGGCAAAAACGATTTGAATCATTCCTTAGTCCTTCGTTTATTCGATAAGGAGGGAGTCGCATGGCTTCATCTTTCGTTGACAAGGCCCGCATTTCTGTCCACGCCGGCAAGGGCGGAGACGGGGCGGTGGCCTTTCACCGTGAAAAATACGTGGCGGCGGGCGGCCCGGACGGCGGCGACGGCGGCCGCGGCGGAAACGTCGTTTTCACCGTGGACGAGAACATGTCCACGCTGATGGACTTTCGCTACAAGCGCAAATATGTCGCCGGCAACGGCGCGAACGGCTCCGGCAAGCGCTGCTACGGCAAGGACGGGGACACGCTGTATATCAAGGTCCCCCGCGGCACCATCGTCCGCGATACCGAGTCCGGCGCCATCATGCACGACATGTCCGACGGCGAGGACTGGATCGCCGCGAAGGGCGGCCGCGGCGGCTGGGGCAACATGCACTTTGCCACTCCGACCCGCCAGGTGCCGCGCTTTGCAAAGCCCGGCCTTCCAGGCGAGAGCCACGACATCACGCTCGAACTCAAGCTTCTGGCGGACGTGGGTCTTGTGGGCTTTCCGAACGTGGGCAAGTCCACGCTCCTGTCTGTCGTGAGCAAGGCCCACCCCAAGATCGCAAACTACCACTTCACCACGCTTTTCCCGAACCTCGGCGTGGTGTACGTGGATGAGGGCGTGTCCTTTGTCATGGCGGATATCCCCGGCATCATCGAGGGCGCCTCGGAGGGCGCGGGCCTCGGGCACGACTTTTTGCGCCACATCGACCGCTGCCGCCTGCTTGTCCACCTGGTGGACGTGTCCGGCAGCGAGGGCCGCGACCCTGTGGAGGACTTCGAGGCCATCAACGCAGAGCTCAAGGAGTACAGCCCCGAGCTTGCCGAACGGCCCCAGATCGTGGTCGGCAACAAGTGCGATCTCCTGGGCGAGGACCGGGAGAACATCGAAAAGCTCCGCGCGCATGTGGAGGGGAAGGGCTACGCCTTTTTCGAGCTCAGCGCCGCGGCTCACATGGGCACGCGCGAGCTTGTGCAGGAGTGCGCCCGAAGGCTCAAGGAGCTGCCGCCCATCCTGCGCTTTGAGGCGGATTACGTCCCGCCCGAGCCGAAGGTGGACACCTCCGGCGAGCTCACCATCGAGCACTTCGACGACATGTGGCTGGTGGAGGGCCCGTGGCTGCAGCGCCTGGTGGCGACGGTCAACTTCTCCGACTACGAAAGCCGCATGTACTTCGACCGCGTCCTGCGCGAGGCGGGCGTGTTCAAGCGCATGGAGGAGATGGGGGTGCGCGACGGCGACACCGTGAGCATGTACGACCTGATGTTTGAATACAAGGATTGATGGCGGAAAAACAAAAAACGCAGGTCCGGCTGTTCCTGCTGTTGCTGCTGATTGCAACCCTGTGCTTTATCTGGAGCAATTCCATGGTGAGCAGAGAGGGCTCCGCCTCTCTCAGCCGACGCATCACCGCATGGCTCAACGGCATCGGCATCCCTGTGACGCATTATTTTGTGCGAAAGGCGGCTCATTTCTGTGAATTCGGGCTTCTGGGCTGTGAACTCATGCTGCTGTTCGGGCTCGGAAGCGGGGTGAGCCTGCAAAGCATGAGCAACGCTGCCTTTGCGGCTTTGCTTACAGCGGTAACGGACGAGACGATCCAGATCTTTTCCGGCCGCGGCTCGCAGGTGCAGGATGTGGTGCTGGACTTCTCCGGCGCGCTTACAGGTATCCTGTTTATCAGCCTGGCGCTGAAACTGATCCAAAAACGAAAAAACTGACTTCTCTTTCGGAAGTCAGTTTTTTCGTTCAAACAGGCGGATCAGCCGATCTGCTCAAGGAGATAGGAAAGAAGCTCGGAGCCGTTGACGGAGCTGTCCTTCTTCTGCCGTCTGGCGGTCCCTCCGCTGAACAGGCCCTTTACGATGCTGCCCAGACTGCAGGATTTTTTGCCGAGCAGCATGCTCAGCAGGCCGCTGAGATTCAGACCTTTTTTGCTTCTGCGCCTGGTGCCGGAGCCGAACACGGCGGCGGACAGAGCGCTCAGCAGTGTCGGGGCGATACCGCTCAAGGCCTTTGTGACATCCAGCTCGTCCAGGCCGGTCAGAGCGGCGAGGCTCGCCAGGGTGCCTTCCTTGTTGCTGCCGAAAATGTGGCTGAGGATTTTTCCGCCGTCGACGGTGTCGGCTTCGGCAATCTGCTCTGCGGCGGTTTCAGCTGCCGCATGTTCGGTCAGCGCACCGAGCAGGGAGCTTGCGCCTTCCTTGTCGGAGGCATTCTTGGTCAGAAACTTCAGCAGCACGGGCACAGCTGCAGGCAGCAGCTTCTTGAGACTGCTGCTCTTGACGCCGGTCTTTTTGGAAAGAGCGGAGAGTGCGGGCTTGGTCACAAGTGCATCGAGAAGAACGCTTAACAGATTCATGGGGATCCCTCCTGTTTCTATATGGTAAAGTCATTATACAACAAACGTCTGGAAATTGCACCATTTATTTCTTCTTTTTGTGCGGATGAACCGACTTTTTTGACGCACAGGCGCGCATGGCCTCGTGCTCGCGCCGGAGCTCCCGGCACAATGCCGCCGCGCTCCATGTACTGTTCTGCTCCGTGACCACGGCCTTGAGGGCAACCGCCGCTCCGTTTTTGCGCATATAATCCAGCAGGGGAGAGCACAGCGCCTCCATCACCAGCATCTCGTCAGAAAAGAGTTCCTGGCTGTCAGACGGCCGGAAGCCCTCATGCCCCAGCAAGTACCCGATCGGATTACCGAAGGCATCCTCCGGCACCTCGATCAGCGTAAGCCCCAACAGCCCCGCCGCACTTTGAATTTTCGCAAGCTTCTCGCCTGTAATATTATATAGTAAGACTTTCGTCATAGCAGTCCGCTCCTTTGATGTGTATAAAACTGTAGTATTAATCCCGCTTCTTGTCAAGAGTCCTTGCAATTTGCGCATTTGTGGTTTATACTGTCGCAGATTTTGAATTGTCAGGCGGTGTCACCCTTGAAAAAATATATCGGCAACAGGGCTTTTTACGGAAAGCTCTTTGCTATCCTGATCCCTATCCTTATCCAGAACGTCATCACAAACTTTGTGAGCCTGCTGGATAACATCATGGTCGGCCAGGTGGGCACTGAGCCCATGTCCGGTGTCGCGATCGTCAATCAGCTGCTTTTTGTCTTCAATCTCTGCATCTTCGGAGGACTTGCGGGCGCGGGCATCCTCACCGCGCAGTTCTATGGCAGCGGCGACCAAAAGGGCGTGGCCGACACCTTCCGCGCCAAGCTCTACATCGCCTTCGGCGCCGCGGTGAGCTTTCTCATGATCTTCTCCTTCGGCGGCGAGGCCCTCATCCGCCAGTTCATCCACGAGGGCGGCGAGAACCTGGACATGGCGGCGACGCTCATGCACGCCAAGGACTACCTCCACATCATGCTCTTCCAGATCCCGCCCTTCGCCCTCCAGATGGCCTATGCCAGCACGCTGCGCGAGACAGGGGAGACGGTGCTGCCCATGAAGGCCGGCATCACGGCGGTGCTGGTGAACCTGGTCTTAAACTATATCCTGATTTTCGGCAAGCTCGGTGCGCCTGTCCTCGGGGTCGAGGGCGCAGCCGTCGCCACGGTCATAGCCCGCTATATCGAGTGCGCCATCATCGTGATCTGGACGCACCGGCACCGGGAGCGCAATCCCTTCCTGGAGACAGCCTATACCACCTTCCGCATCCCCGGAGCGCTTGTCAGGCAGATCGCCGTGATGGGACTGCCGCTGCTGATAAACGAGCTTCTATGGTCGAGCGGCATGGCGGTTCTGAACCAGTGCTACTCCATGCGCGGGCTTGAGGTGGTGTCCGCGACAAACATCTCCTCTACGGTCTCCAATCTCTTCTTCTGCGCCTTCCTCTCCATGGGCAACGCCACCTCCATCATTGTTGGTCAGATCCTCGGGGCGGGCGAGCTGGAGCGGGCTGTGGACGAGGACAGAAAGCTCATCGCCTTCTCGGTGGCGCTGTGCGCCGCGGTCGGCCTTGTGATGGCCTTCATTGCCCCGCTGGTGCCGCGCATTTACAATACCTCCGACACTGTCCGTGCCCTGGCTGCCAAGCTCATTTTCATACAGGCTCTCTTCATGCCCTTTTTTGCCTTTACCAATTCCTGCTATTTTACCCTGCGCGCAGGCGGTCAGACGATCATTACCTTTGTCTTTGACAGCCTCTACCAGTGGACGATAGTGGTGCCGCTGGCCTTTGTGCTCTCGCGCTATACCGCCATGCCCATCGTGCCCATGTATTTTACCGTGCAGTGCATGGAGCTCATTAAGTGCGTCCTCGGCTATTACTTCCTTAAAAAACGCAAATGGGTCCGCGACCTCGTCAACGGATAAACGGAAACGCGGGTTCATGACCACATTTAAAAACCTGTCATTCTGAGCAAAGCGAAGGATCTTTTGTTCCGGCATGTACCGAAGAAAGATCCTTCGCTGACGCTCAGGATGACAGGCTGTTTACTTTATATCCCGAAGAGGCTCAGCGCAAGCTTTGCGAAGATCCCGCCGAAGCCGATGCGCGGCACGTCCTCCGCCGCACAGATCGGCACCTCGGCCAGGAGATTTTCTCCCACCGTCACGCGCAGACTCCCGAGCGCCTGCCCCTCCCTGACCGGGGCTGCCACTGTGGAGGGGAGCGTGAGGGCATAGGACGCCTCGCCGCCCTTCTCCGCCACCTGATAGCCCGGGCCGTCCAGTTTAAGCGGCACACTTTTCTTTTTCCCCAGCTCCACGGGCAGCGTCGGCAGGGGAGCGGAGTCTGACAAGGGGATCAGCCGGTAATTGGCAAAGCCGTAGCTCAGGAGCGTCTCGGCGTCCCGGTTGCGGCTGTCCGCGGTCTCCCCGTGCATGACCACTGCGATGTACTCCACGCCGTTTCGCTCCGCCGTGGCCGACAGACAGTAGCGCGCCGTGGAGGTATAGCCGGTCTTGAGCCCCGTGCAGCCGGGGTACCAGTAGACCAGCTTGTTGGTGTTGGCAAGATCGAAGCTGCCGTCGCGGATGGAGTCCATCCAGATGGTGGTATACTCCTTGATGGCGTCGTGGCGGATGAGCTCCCGCGACATAACGGCAACATCCCGGGCGGTGGTGTAGTGCTGCCCGTCGTCAAAGAGCCCCGTGCAGTTTGAAAAATGGGTGTGGGCAAGACCCAGCTCCTTTGCCCGATCGTTCATCTTTTTGACGAAGGCCTCCTCACTGCCGCACAGAAACTCCGCCATGGCCACCGCGCAGTCGTTGGCCGAAACCACCGCGATGCACTTGAGCATGTCGCGCACGCTCATGCGCTCGCCCGCCTCGAGATAGACGCAGCTGCCGCCGAAGGAGGCGGCGCGCTCGCTCGCGGTCACAATGTCGTCGGGCGTGAAGGCGCCGTTTTCCATGGCCTCCATAATGAGCAGCAGGGTCATGATCTTCGTGACGCTCGCGGGAAAGCCCGGCTCATCGGCCTTTTTCTCGAAGAGCACCGTGCCGGTTTCCTTCTCCATCAATATGGCCGAGGGCGCGGCAATGGTGAGCGCCGGTGCCTCCGCGCACGCGGACAGGGGCAGACAGGCGCACAGCAGGGACAGGGTCAGGACAAAACAGAAAATTTGCTTCATGGCTCCCTCCGAATCATTCCTTCTGTCACGAGCCTATGAATGCCGGTTCAAAGCTATGCGGCGGTTTACCTGATTATGTATAAATCGACAAGTTTCGCCCTTTTATTCATAAACGAATAATGAACAAATTGTGGACGAAGCAGCGGTTTTTAACACTTTCCACAGACTTTTCAACAAAATCGATCGGAGAGGGAACCGACAAAGCCCCATAATTAGTTTACATAATAATATTGCAAATGAATATCAATCAGTTAAGCTTTTGTAAAAACTGATGCGGACGCTTGACGCCGGGCTGCGCAGCGGCTAAAATAGGATCGCAAGCCTGATACGGGCCCGGCCCGGAAAGGAGGAGCAAATGCGGCGGATCTTTCGCTGGGATAAAAAATATCTCTACTGGGGCATCACCGCCTTCTGTGTGATCGCCTGCGCCATCCTGTTTTTCATGGCGCTGAACTATCTGGATACGCTCAAGCAGGGAATTGCGGCGCTGATACGCATACTCGGGCCCTTTATCTGGGGCCTTGTGATCGTGTACCTGCTCAGCCCTCTGGTGCGCTTTCTGCAAAGGAAGGTTTTCGGTCCGATCTGCTCAAGGTTCTCCGCCAAAAGGCCGGAAAAGGGGCAGAGCTGCGCGCGGGTGCTGTCGGTGATCTTTGCCGAGATTTTCATGCTGGCCCTCATCACGGGCCTGTTCTTCCTCATCATCCCGCAGCTGTACAGCAGCATTGAGACCATCGTCGTCAACTCCCCGACCTATATCGACTCTTTGACCACCTGGGCCACCAAAAAGCTCGCGGCCTATCCGGAAATCAGCAACTATGTGGCCAACCTGCTGGGTGATGTGAACACGAATATCATCACCTGGCTCCAGAACACCATCCTCCCCAAGCTCGGCAGTCTCCTGACAAATGTGGGCATGGGCGTGCGCTATGTGGTGACGGGGGTATACAATCTCGTCATCGGCATCATCGTCTCCATCTACATCCTCAGCAATATCGAAGGCTTTACCGCCAGCGCCAAGCGCCTGATCTACAGCATCATGAACGTGGACACCGCAAAAAAATTCCTCGACGGCCTGCGCTTTACGGATAAGACCTTCAACGGCTTTCTCATGGGCAAGCTCCTGGATTCGGCCATCATCGGCCTGATCTGCTACATCGTCTGCGTCATCCTGAAAATGCCCTACGCCCTGCTCGTGAGCGTGATGGTGGGCGTAACGAACATCATCCCCTTCTTCGGGCCGCTCATCGGCGCGATCCCGAGCGCCATCATCATCCTCATGGTCGACCCCTCCAAGTGCCTGATCTTCGTGATCTTTGTCATCCTGCTCCAGCAGCTTGACGGCAACATCATCGGCCCGAAGATCCTGGGCAGCTCCGTCGGCATCAACGGCTTCTGGGTCATGTTCTCCATCATCCTGGGCGCCGGACTCTTCGGCTTCTGGGGCATGCTCCTGGGCGTGCCGGTGTTCGTCGTGATCTATACCATCATCAACAAGAGCATCGAGCGCAAGCTCCGCCGCAATGACCTCCCCGTGGAGGAATCAGCCTACGCAAACCTTGACTACATCGACCCTGTCACCCTCCAGCCAGTCCGCCAGAAGGAGGACGAGGATGAGGACGAGGAGTAGAAGCAATCGAATAACGTGACGTGTCAGTTATGAAGCATGTCATTCTGAGGCCGGAGGCCGAAGAATCTTTCCGGGAGATAGTCGGGAAGTTCCTTCGCTTTCGCTCAGGATGACATTCTTTTTCCGGCTGTAATGCGATGCTTCAAAAATTTTTTCTCTTGAATCAACAAAAATTCTTGACTGTATTTGTGAAATATGCTAATATACAAAAATGCGTGGGTGAAAGAAAAATGCGCACAAAACGGGCTCAAAAATCCGTCGATACCGGATAAAAGTCCGCCGCACGCGCACAGATCCCCGCGACAACGAAAGAAAGGAGAAAACAATGCCTACTTTTAACCAGCTGGTGAGAAAGGGCAGAGAGAAGGTCACCTACAAGTCCGCCTCCCCTGCAATGCAGAAGGGCCTGAACACCCTCAAGAACAAGGAGACCGACCTGAGCGCTCCTCAGAAGAGAGGCGTCTGCACCGCAGTCCGTACCTCCACCCCCAAGAAGCCGAACTCCGCTCTGCGTAAAATCGCCCGTGTCCGCCTGACCAACGGCTATGAGGTCACCGCCTACATCCCCGGTATCGGCCACAACCTGCAGGAGCACTCCGTGGTCATGATCCGCGGCGGCCGTGTCAAGGACCTGCCTGGTGTGCGTTACCACATCATCCGCGGCACCCTCGACGCTCAGGGCGTCAATGGCCGTATGCAGGGCCGTTCCAAGTACGGTGCGAAGAGACCCAAGGCTGCAAAGAAGAAGTAATAACTTCAGCGGCAATTTGCCCTGTCGTTTATCAATACAGCATTGTTTTCTGTTGCCATGATAAACCTCGGGGCGCAACGGATACCCGTGTGTATTCGAGTACCTGTGATTCCATTTTTTAATGAAGGAGGGAAGCAACGTGCCCAGAAGAGGTAATGTTCCCAAGAGAGAAATTTTGCCTGATCCTATGTATAACAGCGTGCTGGTGACCAAGCTCATCAACGGTGTTATGCTCGACGGCAAGAAGGGTGTTGCGCAGAAGGTCGTTTACGACGCTTTTGACATCATCAAAGAGAAGACCGGCAAGGAGCCCCTTGACGCCTTCGCAGAGGCCATGAACAACATCATGCCCGCCCTCGAGGTCAAGGCCCGCCGTGTCGGCGGCGCAACCTATCAGGTTCCTATCGAAGTTCGCCCCGCCCGTCGTCAGACCCTGGCTCTGCGGTGGCTTGTCGACTACAGCCGCAAGCGCAGCGAGAAGACCATGAAGGAGCGCCTCGCAGGCGAGATCATGGATGCCTGCAACAACCTCGGCAACTCTGTCAAGAAGCGCGAGGATATGCACAAGAATGCCGAAGCCAACAAGGCCTTCGCGCATTTCAGATGGTAATCATCTGTTCAGGAGTTTTTCATGCCCAGACAATATTCACTTGAAAAAACGAGAAATATCGGCATCATGGCTCACATCGATGCGGGAAAGACCACGACTACCGAGCGTATTCTTTTCTACACCGGCGTAAACTATAAGTTAGGTGAGACCCATGAAGGCACCGCGACCATGGACTGGATGGAACAGGAGCAGGAGCGCGGCATCACCATCACCTCCGCCGCCACCACCTGCCACTGGCGGGGCACCCGCATCAACATCATCGACACCCCGGGCCACGTGGACTTTACCGCCGAGGTCGAGCGCTCCCTCAGAGTGCTTGACGGCTGCGTGACGGTCCTGTGCGCCAAGGGCGGCGTTGAGCCCCAGTCCGAGACCGTTTGGAGACAGGCCGACCACTACCACGTGCCGCGCATGATCTACGTCAACAAGATGGACATCACCGGCGCGGACTTCTACAGGGTTCTCGGCATGGTCCATGACCGCCTCAAGTGCAACGCGGTACCCATCCAGCTGCCCATCGGCAAGGAGGACAGCTTCGAAGGTATTATCGACCTTGTGGATATGAATTCCAGAGTCTATTACGACGACCTTGGCAAGGATATGCGGACCGAGCCCATTCCGGACGATATGGTCGAGCTTGCCGAGGAATATCGTGAGAAGCTGCTGGAGGCAGTCTCCGACTTTGACGACGAGATCATGGAACTGTATCTCGACGGCAAAGAGGTGCCCGCGGACAAGATCCGCGCCGCCATCCGGAAGGCCACATGCGCGGTGGAGATGGTCCCCGTGACCTGCGGCACTTCCTACAAGAACAAAGGCGTACAGAAGCTGCTGGACGCGATCGTGGACTACATGCCGTCTCCGCTGGACGTTCCGGCCATCGAAGGCGTCAACCCCAAGACCGACGAGACCGAGTGCCGTCACGCTGACGACAACGGCCCCTTCGCGGCCCTGGCGTTCAAGATCATGTCCGACCCCTACGTCGGCAAGCTGAGCTTCTTCCGTGTCTATTCCGGCACGCTGGAGACCGGCAAGACCGTCATGAATACCACCAAGGGCATTCGTGAACGTATGGGCCGCATCCTGCTGATGCACGCAAACCACAGAGAAGATCTCCAGCAGATCTACACCGGCGACATCGCCGCAGCCGTGGGTCTCAAGAATACGACCACCGGCGACACCCTCTGTGATGAAAAGAACCCCATTATCCTTGAGTCCATGGAATTTCCCGATCCCGTCATCCGCGTGGCCATCGAGCCCAAGACGAAGGCGGGCCAGGAAAAGATGGCCATTGCCCTGCAGAAGCTGGCGGAGGAGGACCCGACCTTCAAGACCTACACGGATGAGGAGACGGGCCAGACCATTATTGCCGGCATGGGCGAGCTGCATCTGGAGATCATCGTGGACAGGCTCCTGCGCGAGTTCAAGGTGGAGGCCAATGTCGGCAAGCCTCAGGTTTCCTACAAGGAGACCGTGAAGAAGGCTGTCACGGTCGATACCCGCTATGCTCGCCAGACGGGCGGCAAGGGACAGTTCGCGCACGTCAAACTGATGATCGAACCCAACGAGTCCGGCAAGGGCTACGAGTTCATCAACAAAGTCACCGGCGGCGCGATCCCCAAGGAATTTATCCCCTGCGTCGATCAGGGCATCCAGGGCGCCATGCTCTCCGGTGTCCTCGCCGGCTACCAGGTGGTGGACGTCAAGGCAACGCTGCTTGACGGCTCGTTCCACGAGGTCGACTCCTCGGAGCTTGCCTTCAAGATCTGCGGTTCCATGGCCTTCAAGGAGGCCTGCGAGAAAGCCAATCCCACCCTGCTTGAGCCGATCATGAAGGTCGTTGTCACCGCCCCTGAGGAATACATGGGCGACGTGATGGGCGACATCAACGCACGGCGCGGTCAGATTCTCGGCTCCGACATCCGAAACGGCGCTGCCATCATCGAATGCAACGTTCCGCTCTCCACGATGTTCGGCTATGCCACCGACCTTCGCAGCAAGACCCAGGGCAGAGCTACCTACAGCATGGAGCCCAGCCACTTCGTCGAGCTGCCCAAGAATTTGCAGGAGTCCCTTGTGCATTCCCACACGGGCTTCGGATACGGTAAGTAAAAGTAACATTTATATTCTATTTTAGGAGGATATCACAATGGCAAAACAGATGTACAACAGAAGCAAGCCCCACGTGAACATCGGCACCATCGGCCACATCGACCACGGCAAGACCACCCTTACCGCTGCCATCACCAAGTACCTCGCCCTGCAGGGCAAGGCTGAGTACACCGACTACTCTTCCATCGACAAGGCTCCCGAAGAGAGAGAGCGCGGCATCACCATCAACACCGCTCACGTCGAGTATGAGACCGAGAAGCGTCACTACGCTCACGTTGACTGCCCGGGCCACGCTGACTATATCAAGAACATGATCACCGGCGCTGCTCAGATGGACGGCGCAATCCTCGTTATCGCCGCCTCCGACGGCCCCATGGCCCAGACCCGCGAGCACCTGCTGCTTGCCCGTCAGGTTAACGTTCCTTCCGTTCTGGTCTTCCTGAACAAGTGCGATCAGGTCGACGACGAGGAGCTGCTTGAGCTGGTCGAGATGGAAGTCCGCGAGCTGCTCGACTTCTACGGCTTCCCTGGCGACGACACCCCCATCATCCGCGGCAGCGCTCTGAACGCTCTGGTTTCCGAGTCCACCGATCCCAATGCCCCCGAGTATGCCTGCATCAAGGAGCTCATGGACGCTGTTGACACCTGGATCCCCACCCCCGACCGCAAGGCCGACCAGCCCTTCCTTATGCCCATCGAGGACGTCTTCACCATCTCCGGCCGCGGCACTGTTGTTACCGGTCGTGTTGAGCGTGGCCGCGTCAAGGTCGGCGACAAGGTCGAGATCGTTGGTCTGAAGGACGAGTCCACCGAGACCACCGTTACCGGCACCGAGATGTTCCACAAGACCCTCGAGTACGCCGAGGCCGGCGACAACGTGGGCTGCCTGCTC
>CADBJU010000007.1:0-4105 GCA_902795045.1 Oscillospiraceae bacterium
GCCCTTCTGGACGCTCGGTTTGTTATACCCTTTTTTCGCTATTCACCAATTCACATCCAATCCCACTTTGGGGCTTGACTTTTAATAGTTAGTCTTTCAGGAAATACGGGCATCGGCCTAACGCAACGCAAACGGGCTTCCGGTCTGTCATTGCGAGGAACCAGTGCTCACACTGGTGACGTGGCAATCCGCCCGCCGGAGGCCGTAATCCATTGCAGACCGTAATCTGGCCGTTGGGAGTACGGATTGCCACGCCAGTGACATCGGTCACTTAAGTGAGCGTCCAAATCTTTGATTTGGCTAACGCGAACTTACACCTCAGGCGGGCTCGCAATGACGGGGGTTAGGCGTCAAAAGCCGATATGCGTGTTATGAAATATCCGCAAGGTCCAAAAACTGCGCGCCGAACTCGGAGATGTGGTTCTTCCTGCCCTCGAGATTGTCGCCCAGCAGGAGATCGAAAACCTCCGTCATGCGCTCGGCATCCTCGGGCATGACCTTGATGAGACGCCTTGTCTCCGGGTTCATGGTGGTCATCCACATCATGTCCGGGTCGTTCTCGCCGAGACCCTTGGAGCGGTTGATGGTGGCCTTCGCGCCCTTGAGGGAGTCGATGATCTCCGCCTTTTCCCGGTCGGAGTAGGCAAAGTATGTCTTGCCCTTGGACTCGATCTCATAAAGCGGCGACTCGGCAATGTACACATAGCCCTCACGGATGAGGGTCGGCACAAGCCGGTAGAGCATGGTGAGGATCAGCGTGCGGATCTGGAAGCCGTCGACGTCGGCGTCAGTGCAGATGATGACCTTGTTCCAGCGCAGGTTATTCAGATCAAAGCTCGACACGTCCTTGGTGTGCTTGTCCTTGACCTCCACCCCGCAGCCGAGCACCTTCATGAGATCGGTGATGACGTCGCTTTTGAAAATGCGCACGTAGTCAGCCTTGAGGCAGTTTAAGATCTTGCCGCGCACGGGCATGATGCCCTGAAACTCCGCGTCGCGCGAGAGCTTGCACGCGCCGAGGGCCGAGTCGCCCTCCACAATGTATATCTCTCTGCGGTCAACATCCTTGCTGCGGCAGTCGACGAATTTCTGCACGGGATTGGTGATATTGATGCTGCCGGAGAGCTTTTTCTTCATGCCCTGGCGGGCGCGCTCGGCGGTCTCGCGGCTGCGCTTGTTGATCAAAACCTGTTCGGCGATGCGGTCGGCCTCGGGTTTGTTCTCGATGAAATAGACCTCGAGCTGGCTTTTGAAAAACTCGGTCATCGCGGTCTGGATGAAGCGGTTGTTGATGGCCTTCTTGGTCTGGTTTTCGTACGAGGTCTGGGTGGAGAAGCAGTTGGTCACCAGGATCAGGCAGTCCTGCACGTCCTGGAACTTGATGGCGCTCTCGTTCTTCTGGTACTTGCCGAGCTGCTTGATATAGTTGTCGATGGCGGAGGTGAAGGCAAGCTTTGTCGCCTTGTCCGGCGCGCCGCCGTTTTCGAGCCACGAGGAGTTGTGGTAGTACTCCAGGGCGCTGACCGTCTTGGAAAAGCAGAAGGCGGCGGAGAGCTTGACCTTGTACTCGGGCTTGTCCTCGCGGTCGCGGCCCTTGCGCTCAGCCTGGATGAAGGTGGGGGCCGTCAGGGGGTTTTCGCCCGCAAGCTCCGCCACGTAATCCATGATACCGTTTTCGTATACGTAATCGCGCGTGTCAAAGCCCTTGTCCCGCTCGATGCGCAGCCGGAACGTGACGCCCGCGTTGACCACCGCCTGGCGGTGCAGCACATCGTCGAA
Organism: Oscillospiraceae bacterium; assembly: GCA_902795045.1. Classification (GTDB taxonomy): domain Bacteria; phylum Bacillota; class Clostridia; order Oscillospirales; family Oscillospiraceae; genus Limivicinus. The sequence goes on from CADBJU010000007.1 coordinate 1,780, forward strand.
GTACTCCTCGGGGATGTTGATGTCGGTGAAGACCTCGAGGTCGGGAAGCCAGCGAATGGTGGTGCCGGTCTTCTTGGTATCGGCGGGCTCGATCTTGAGCTCCTGGCCCTTCTTGCCGACGGGCTTGCCCTTTTTGAAGTGCAGGGTATATTTGTTCCCGTCGCGCAGGACCGTCACGTCCATGTACGCGGAGGCGTACTGGGTCGCGCAGGAGCCGAGACCGTTTAAGCCGAGGGAGAACTCATAGTCCCCGCCGTCGAGGTTATTGTACTTGCCGCCGGCATAGAGCTCACAGAACACCAGCTCCCAGTTATAGCGCTTCTCGTTGGGGTTCCAGTCCAGCGGGCAGCCGCGCCCGTTGTCGGCCACCTCGATGGAGCCGTCCTTGTAGTAGGTCAGCGTGATGAGCTTGCCGTAGCCCTCGCGGGCCTCGTCGATGGAGTTGGAGAGGATCTCGAATACCGCATGCTCGCAGCCGTCAAGCCCGTCGGAGCCGAAGATGACGCCCGGTCTTTTCCGGACTCTGTCCGCGCCCTTGAGCTGGGAGATGCTGTCGTTGCCGTAGTTGGGGGTATTGGCCATAGAATCGAAACCTTTCTGCCCCGTCCGGGGCATATTTCAAGCAATTTTAACTTGCGTAGTATAGCATATTTTTTTCATCATGCACACCACAATTCGGTTACATTTTGCGTATGTCCGTCCGGTTTCTCATCGCGGGTGCGGGCGCTTTGTCAGCTGCCTTGTCGTTTTGTCCGTTTGATAGCCGAGGGAGTAGAGCTGTCCGTCAAGCTTCAATGCCAGCAGCTTGTCCTTTGCATCCAGTGCCCGGAGCCACTCCGCAAACACGCGCCGGGCTTCCCCCTCCCCCTTGCATCCCTCTCCCGATGTATCTGCGGATGGAAATAAAGATGTTGATGAAGATGCGGATGGAGATGCGGGTGCAGATGGGGATGCGGATGCGGTTGTCGTTGCGGATGCAGATGTAGATGGTATCGGGCCGTTATCGGGCGGTATCGAGCCGTTATCGGGCGGTATCAAGCCGTTGTCGGGCCGTATCGGGCCGTTGTCGGGTTCACCCGCTCTCAGCCGTGCAAGACGCCATTCCGCAATGCTCAGGGCCGGCTCGCCGCTGCGCTTCTTTTCCCGCACATAGCCCGCGTACTGGCGCTGCTCCCGGCTCTCCTCGTAGCGTTCGGCGTCCCGGTCGATCTTCGGCACCAGCATGTCGAAGGCCAGACCCGTCATGGGATCGAGCTCCGGGACGACGCCGTACTGCGCGTAATCCATGACCGAGCGCAGCAGCACCCCGCACTGCGTTACATCCAGGCGGCTGATCACCGGTCTCACATCGTCGAAATAGAGCATCACGCCCGGCCGTTCCTTCTGCTTTATCGCCATAAGCGCCCTCCCCGTCCGATGCCGTATGTGATGAAATCCATATTCCCGCCCCTTTCGTTCTTCGATTTTTAAGATGCCTCCACTATATCATGTTATTTGCAGAAGTTCAAGTGCGTGCTCCCTCTTTTTTAAGATTCGTGTAAAATGACAAAAAGACGGGCCGGTTTTCACCGGCCCGTCCCCGCGGCCGCAGGCGTCTCCCCGTTCGGGCAAGGCCTTTGCCGCTTGACATTTTTCCGTTTTCGTTGTATTCCTATACAGGAGATCTTGTCGGGCTGTCTCTCTCGCGCCCGCCGGAAATCTGTCCGTGCTTAGTATGTGCGGACGTGGGTACAATACTCAGGTAAGATTTGTCAGGTGATAAAATGGAAATGCTTTATACCGTCCTGCTCATCGCGGCTGTGGTTGTGGCCGCCTATGTGCTCATCAAAATCCTCGCTGCGCCCATCAAGAAGATATTTAAATTGCTCATCAACGCCGTGTGCGGCTTTGCGCTGCTGTTTCTGGCCAATTTTGTGGGCGGCTTTTTCGATTTTTCCATCCCGGTCAATATCCTGACCTGCATCATCGCGGGTGCCTTCGGTATCCCGGGGGTGATCTTCCTCGTGGTCGTCGTGATCTTTTTCCTGTAATTTTTGATCATTGCAGCCGACGCTTTGCAGGGGCCGACGCCTACCCAAAGGGCACCAAGCCCGGCGGCCCGGCAGTAAAAAGTAAATATTTTGCATTCACCCCCGGCGAATACGTAACATCATACGTTTTCGCCGGGGGCTGTTTCTTTTATTAGGGTTTATGGGTATCGGCTTTAATCAGCAAGTACCAGCTTATAGCCTGTCATTGCGAACATTCTGACGCGCGGGAAGCGTGCGACATTCCTTACCTCGTGTGACCGATGTCACGACAAGCGTGGATCGCGTCACGCGTTTCT
>CADBJU010000007.1:4143-51376 GCA_902795045.1 Oscillospiraceae bacterium
CGGCCCGCCAATGGCGCGGCTGCGGAGATTCCGTGCCGCCTTCCTCTGCCACAGGCAGCGGCGGCCCGCAATCCTCCCAGCGGCCAGTTAAGATTTCTGAGTGTTTTAGTGCCTCCGGCGGGCGGATTGCCACGACCAGTTTGAGAACTGGTCTCGCAATGACGGGTTTAGCTGAGTTAAGCCGATACGCACAAAATAGAATATGGGTATCGGGTTTAGTCGGCAGCTCCGACACCACAACAGCGAAGCGCTTGCCTGAACACAATACCCGCCATAACGCAAAAATCCGGAAACGTGTACGTTTCCGAACGCTGTTCGGAAGCGCGGCGAGAAAGTTACATTTTGTAAAAAAGACCAGATTTGCTGTTGATTTCCATAAGAGGCTGTGTTATAATGACTATACAAATATAGATAGTAAAAAATCCGGAAACGTACACATTGGTGGATATTCCGTCACTTAGTGCGGTCCGGTCCGGTGGGTTAGAAAAAGGCGTATCGCTGCCGTCACCGTACGGTCGGCACTGTTGCTGCGGGCGGAATGATCGCGGCGAAGACATACGAGACGGCCAGGGTAAAGCCTTTGTTGTTCTTCAAGATCAGCTCCTGATCGCATTGCGTGTCCGCAGTACCGGGAAAACAGCGCGTGACCGCCTTTTTGACAGGGATGCGCCTTTTTCCAGCCCACCGGGAGAAGGAGTGTTTCTATGCCGCCCAGGGGAAGAAAGCGCGCCGTGATGGACTGGGAGGACTGGTATCTCCTGGCGGCCGGTTATTTCGGCAGGCACGGCGATCTGCTGATCCCCCGGGACTATGTCTGCCCGACGGGGGAGAAGCTCGGCCGGTGGATCGAGCGCCAGCGCGCCAAGTATAACCGCGTCCCCACCATCTCCGGCCATCTCGACGAGTGGCAGGTCGAATGCCTCGAGCGCATCGGCATGGTGTGGAAGCTGGAAACCCGGCGCGATTGGGACACTTGGCTCGAAATGCTGGACCGCTACGCCGCGGAGCACGGCGACATCGACGTACCGCACAGCTATACCGTAAACGGCAGCGGCCTGGGCGACTGGCTTGTCAAACAGCGCCTGCGCTATGCCGCGGGGGAGCTTGCGCCCTGGGCGATAGACGAGCTGGAGGCGCGCGGCGTCAACTGGAGCCTGCGTACGCGCCCGCGCACCTGGGACGAATGGTTTGCCGACGCCGAAGCCTACTACCGTGCGCACGGCGATCTCATGGTGCGCCTGGACGATCTGACGCCCGACGGCCGCAAGCTCGGCTATTGGATCTATCGCCAGCGCGACATCTACATGGGCCGCAAGAAGGGCCTGCGCCTTACCGAAGACCAGATCAAACGCCTGAGCGGCATCGGCATGGTCTGGGACCCGCTGACCACCCGCGCCGACGGCTGGGAACAGATGTACCGCTGGGTGGCGGCATATAAGGACGCGCACCGAAAGCTTCCCGTCTGGCCGCGCGATCTGAAAGCCCCCGACGGGCGCTCCATGAGCGGCTGGATTCGCACCCAGCGGCAGCAGCTTTCCGCGGGCAGGGTCCCGGCCGAGCGCGCAGAAAGGCTCGCCGAGATAGGCATATACCCCGCCTCAGCGGCACCCGCAGGCGCTGTGACGGATAGGCCGGCCCGTTAGCGTGGGGGAAAGATTCTTCGCTTGCGCTCAGAATGACAGACTTTATCATTTTCGGTTTCAACGGCTATTCCCGGTAGCCATGAAATACATTACTCGCACCGTTTTCCGAAACGGAGGAGAGGGAACTCTCACACACAACATATACAAGGAGGAAAAGAATTTGAAGAAAAACAATCGTGGTTTTACTCTCGCAGAACTGCTGATCGTTGTCGCCATCATCGCCGTTCTGGTAGCCATCGCGATCCCCGTGTTCACGACGCAGCTTGAGAAGTCAAGAGAAGCTGTTGATCTGTCTAACGTCAGAGCTGCTTATGCTGAAGTTATGTCCGCAGCTTTGACGAACGATACTTCTCCGGAAGACACTACCATTATCTATACCGCAGGAACTAAGACTTGGTCCAAAGAGTTGACGCCTCTTAAACAAGCTAAGGATGACTGGCAGACTGATGTTTCCACCATCGAAATTGGCGGCATTGCTTCTACCGCATGGAATGGCACTCCTAAAGCTGGCGGCAAATGCACCATTTCCTACAATCTGGACACTGGTGCCGCTTTTAAGTGGGAATAATTATCCTAATCTGAAAACTGTCGCCCCTCCTCTCCGGGAAGGGATGAGGGCGGCGATATTCCCGGAAACAGCGTCAACAAAAACAGCCTCCGTCCCTGCATGCGGGACGGAGGCTGCTTTTTCGTAAATAGCAGCAAAAACAGGATCAACGCGGACAGCGTAAAACCTGCTCCGTAGGGGCCGACGCCCCCGGCGGCCCGGCAGAGAGAATCCGAAAATATGCATTGCCCCCGGCGAATCCGTAACGCTGTACGTTTTCGCCGGGGGCTGTCTGCTTTATTATACGGCTGTACCGCGCGGGCCGCCGGGGGCGTCGGCCCCTACAATGGCAACTGTTTTTCACAGCTCCTTGCTGTATCTTATGGAATCGGGGAGGCGTTTACTGCGCCTTTTGCAGGGCTTTGACCCTGGTGCCCAGATTTTTTACGGCTTCTTTCAGAATGAAAATATCGGTCTTCGCGTCCTCGATCTCTTCGGGCGGCGTCATGCGCTCCAGCAGCACCTCGTGGGCTTCCGCCAAAGTGCGAAACTGGGGGGTTACCTCAGACTCGATAATGGTCATCATGTCCTCGTGCATTTCCTTCTTCTGCTGCGCGGAAATGGCGAGCATGTCCTCGTGCATTTCCTTCTTCTGCTGCGCGGAAATGGCGAGCATGTCCTCGTGCATTTCCTTCTTCTGCTGTGCGGAAATGGCGAGCATTTCAGTCCGGAGCTCTTCCTTCTGTTGCGCAAACATAGCCTCGGTGTGTTTGCGCTCCTCGGCAAACATAGCCTCGGTGTGTTTGCGCTCCTCGGCAAACATAGCCTCGGTGTGTTTGCGTTCCTCGGCAAACATAGCCCCGGTGTGCTTGCGTTCCTCGGCAAACATGGCTTCGGTGTGCTTGCGTTCCTCGGCAAACATGGCTTCGGTGTGTTTGCGCTCCTCGGCCAGAGCATCACTCACGATCTTGGAAATGATCTGGATATCATTCGCGTCCAGCATGTCGTCTCACCTCGTTTCCTATTCTAACATTGCCGATATACGCTTGTCAAGGCAGGCACGTTCAGTTCAGCTCTACCTCATAGCCGTGGTTTTTCAGCTCGTCCAGCACGGCCTGGCCGTGAGCCCGGCCGCCGACCTCGCAGGCGATGTGCACCTTGGTCTCGTTGGGGTTGAGGCCCGCGGCGAGCTTGTCATGCTCGATGGTGAGGATGTTGGCCCCGCTCCCGGCGAGGATGTTGAGTACCTGCACGAGGCTGCCGGGCTTGTCCAGAAGCCTTGCCGTGAAGCGGATGCGGCGGTGGCGGGCCGCCATGCCCTGCTCGATGATGCTCTGCACAAAGCTGACATCAATGTTGCCGCCGGAGAGAAGGCACACCACGTTTTTGCCCTTGACATCGATCTTGCCGTTCAAGACCGCCGCGACCGGCGTTGCGCCCGCGGGCTCCACAATCATCTTGCAGCGCTCCATGAGAAGCAGGATCGCGTCGGCGATCTGGGTGTCGGACACCGTGACCACGCCGTCACACCAGTCGTTGATGATGCCGACGGTGATGTCGCCCGGGGCCTTGACCGCAATGCCGTCGGCAATGGTGGCGGCGGTGGCGGTGGTGACAAGGCGCTTTTCCCGAAAGCTCTGGGCGATGGCGTTGGCACCCTCGGCCTGCACGCCGTAGACTTTTACACGGGGGTTTACCTGTTTGACCGCGGCGATCACGCCCGCCAGCAGCCCGCCGCCGCCCGCGGGGGTGATGATCATGTCCACCGTCGGCAGATCGCCGAGGATCTCAAGGCCCAGCGTTCCCTGCCCGGCAATGACCTCAAGATCGTTGTAGGGGTGCAGGAAGGCCGCGCCCTCCTCCTTGCAGATTTCGCAGGCTTTGGCGTAGGCGTCGTCGTACACCTCGCCCGCCAGCACGACCCTGGCCCCGTAGTTTTCGGTGGCCTGGATCTTGGCGATGGGGGCGTTTTTGGGCATGACGATGGTGGCCGGGATGCCGAAGGCCGTGGCCGCGCAGGCCACGCCCTGGGCGTGGTTCCCGGCGGAGGAGGCAACCACGGGACAGCGCTCCCCGCGCTCGACCATGGCGGAGAGCTTATTGGTCGCGCCGCGGATCTTGAACGAGCCGGTCTTCTGCCGGTTTTCACATTTGAGATAGATATTGCCGCCGGTCATGCGGGAGAAGGTGGAGGAAAGGTCCAGCTCCGTATGGTGCAGGATGGGCTTTAAGCGGCGGGAGGCCGCCATGATTTCGCTCAGCTCAGGCTTGAGAGCTTCCATATGTGTCACCCCTTAGAATTTGTAAGTCGGTTTTCGGTGTTTCTATTCTACCATCTCCCGTCGTACTTTTCCACTGTCTGTGTGAAAAAAACGCTAAAAAGGGAAAATCCCTTTGACAATCCCGTGCCCCTGTGTTACGATACCAAAGTAACAGGGAGTAGCCGGCGCTTTTGGCGTCGGGCAGATCGCCATTCCCGGGGCCCCGGCCCCCGGTCTGCCCGTTAAACGGCGAGACTTTTACCACCGGAAAGGTCCGCGCGGTAAAGGTCTTTTTTTGTTGTCTGGAGGTAGTGCTATGATACCGGCCCTGATCGTTTTTATCATTACTTACATTCTGATGCTGAGCTTTCAGAAGTACCGCCCGTACATTGCCCTCGGCTCGGCCTGCGTGATGCTGATCCTCGGCGCGCTGGGGCACTTTGAGATGACGCCGCTGTCGGCTTTGAAGGCGGTGGACTACAACGTACTGCTGATGATCTCGGCAACCATGTGCACGGTCACGCTCTTTATCGAAAGCCGCATGCCCGCGCGCCTTGCGGAGATGATGATGGTCAAGGTGCCGAACGTCATGTGGGCCGTCACGGTGCTGAGCCTCTTTGCGGGCGTTGTGAGCGCGTTCGTTGACAACGTGGCGACGCTTTTGATGGTCGCGCCTGTCGGCCTTGCCATCTCCCGCAAGCTCAAGATTTCGCCCGTGCCGGTGCTGATCGCGATCTCCGTCTCCTCCAACCTCCAGGGCGCGGCCACCCTTGTGGGCGACACCACCAGCATCCTGCTGGGCGGCTTTGCGAATATCAACTTCATGGAGTTCTTTTGGTTCAAGGGCAAGCCCAGCATCTTCTTCAGCACGGAGCTCGGGGCGCTGGCGTCGCTGCTGGTGCTGATGTTCCTGTTTCGCAAGTACACCGACAAGGTCGAGTGCAAGGTCGAGACCGAGGTCGACGACATGGTGCCCACCTGGCTCATGGTCGGGACGGTGCTGATGCTCATCTGCATGTCCTTCGTGCCCGAGCCCGCCGATCCCACGCTCAAGGTGCTCCACAGCCTCAGAAGCGGGCTTTCCTGCGTGCTCTTTGCCCTGATCGGCCTTCTGCGCCAGAGCATACGCGAACGCAAAATCAGTCCCTTTGCCCGCGCCATGAAGGAGATGGACACGGACACGCTCCTGCTGCTGTTCGGCCTGTTCATCGTGATCGAGGGCATACGCTCCGCCGGCGTCATCGACGCGGCTGCGGGCCTGTTCCACAAGGTCGCGGGCAACAGCCCTCTGCGCCTGTACGTGCTGATCGTGGGCGTGTCGGTGGTGCTGTCGGCCTTCATTGACAACATCCCCTATGTGGCGACCATGCTGCCTGTGGTGCGCGGCATCGCGGGCCTTATGGGTGTGGACCCAACGGTCTACTACTTCGGCCTTCTGATCGGCGCGACCCTCGGCGGCAACCTGACGCCCATCGGGGCCTCGGCCAACATCACGGCCATCGGCATCCTGCGCAAGAACGGCGAGGAGGTTACCACCGGCGACTTCCTGCGCATCGGCGTGCCCTTCACGCTGACGGCGGTGCTCGTCGGTGCGAGCTTCACCTGGCTTGTGTGGGGCGTGAAATAAGCATATTGGGCGCATTGCAAAATGCGCTGTCATCGCGAGACCAGTTCGCAAACTGGTCGTGGCAATCCGTTTCTCCAGGAAAGAGGACGGATTCCCACACCAGTGACATCGGTCACTGGTTCGGAATGACAGGGTGAAAGCATTTTGCAATGCGCCCGGTTTTTTCCCTCCGGGGCTTGCGAAACGGAGGGACTTGTATTATTATTCTGTCGTTGTTATTTAAATAGTATCGAAGGGGAGGGAAGCGAGGCATGGCCGCGGAACACATCACGTCACGAAAGAACCCCCTGATCCTGCGTCTGCGCGCCCTCGCAGCCGACGGGGCCTTCCGGCGCGCGGAGAGGGAGTACCTCTGCGACGGGCACAAGCTGCTCGAAGAGGCGCTGGACAAGGGCGCGAAGGTCCGCGCGGTACTCTGGAAGGGCGAGCCCGGCGGGATCGTGCTGCCCGATGGCGTGCGGCAGTACAGCGCCCCGGAGGATCTCTTTGACTACGCGTCCCCGATGAAAAACAGCCCCGGCCCGCTCTTTACGCTTGCGATCCCCGAAGAGCCGGAGCCGGTTTTTACACGCGCGATCCTGCTTGAAAACGTCCAGGACCCCGGCAACGTCGGCACGGTCATTCGAACCGCCGCCGCCATGGGGGTCGATACCGTGATCCTCTGCGGGGCCTGCGCGGATGTGTACAGCCCCAAGACCGCCCGCGCCACCATGGGGGCCGTCTTCCGGGAAAAGATCCTGCACTGTGACGTGGAAGGCGCGCGGGCACTTGCGCGGCGCAATGCATTAAAGCTTTACGGCGCGGCGCTGTCGGAGCGGGCCGCGGACATCCGCACGCTCAGGCTCCAAAACGCCGTCATCGCCGTGGGCAGCGAGGGCAGGGGACTGAGCGCAGAGCTTTTAAGCCAATGCGACGGAGAGCTCATCATCCCCATGTCCCCGGGCAGCGAGTCGTTAAACGCCGCTGTCGCCGCGTCGATTGTGTTATGGGAAATGGCGCGGTGATTTGCCTCCCTCAGCCGCTTGCGGCGAATGAGGGAGGGGGACCGCGAAGCGGTGGAAGGAGTCAAACTCCCTCAGTCGCTGCGCGACAGCTCCCTCAGGGAGGGAGCCATGAAAGAAAGAGTTTGAAAGGCGGGGTTATATGTCATCCATCCGATACTGGGTATGGCTGTCGAGCGTGAGCGCGGCGAATCCGCGGGCGCGCTATGCCCTTGCCGAGCATTACGGCGGCGCGGAAAACGCGTTCCTTGCCCCGCGCGGAGAATACAAGACCATCCAGGGCGTGTCCGAGCATGAGGCAGAGCTCTTCGAGCGCCGTGACTTATCCGAAGCAGACCGCATCCTTGAAGCCTGCCGCCGGGAGGACATCACGATCCTTACCCTCGCGGACGCGGCCTACCCCCGCCGCCTTCGCAATATATACGACCCGCCCGTGGTGCTGTACATCAAGGGCAGGCTCCCGGACGTGGACGCCATTCCCTCCGTTGCGGTCATCGGCACCCGCTCCGCCACGCCCTACGGCCTCAAAATGGGGCGGGACATTGCCTTTGAGATCGCAAAATGCGGCGGCATCGTCGTCTCGGGCCTCACCGAAGGCGTCGACCGCGCGGCGGCAAGGGGCTGCCTGCTCGCGGGCGGCACCTGCATCGGCGTCCTCGGCACTGCCCACGGCAAGGGTGGGGAGCTGCGGGACGATGTGAGCGCCCTGGGCGTGCTGGTGTCGGAATACCCGCCCGGTGCAAAGCCGCAGAACCGCTTTTTCCGCGAGCGAAACCGCGTTGCCTCCGGTCTTTCCCACGCGGTGTGCGTGGTGGAGGCCCCGGCCAAGAGCGGCGCGCTGCTCTTCGCGGCCGAGGCCCTGGAGCAGGGAAGAGAGATCTTCGCCGTGCCCGGCAACGCCGACGCGGAAAATGCCGCCGGGATCATGGCATTATTGAAACAGGGCGCGCGCCCCGCCGCCTGCGGCTGGGACGTGCTGGAGGATTTCGCCGCCGTCTATCCCGACAGACTGCGCAGACCCAACGGCGAGAAGTGCCGGGCCCCCGATCCGGAGCCCATCCCCGCGCGGGTAAAAAGCGCGAAAAAAGCGCCTGCGTCCAAAGCCGGATCCGACGAAGCACTCGACGCTTCGACAAAAAAAGAGATTGACAAGCAAACGGACGCGGGATATATTGACTTGCATGACCAACTTAAAGCATTAAGTGAGGATCAGCTGCAGATCGTCACGGCCATCAGCCGGGGCGAGACGCATATCGACGATATCATTGAGGCCACCGGCATGGGTGCGGCAAAGGTGCTGTCCCAGCTCACGATCCTGGAGATCAAGGGCTATGTCCGCCGGGTGGCCGGCAGGCGCGTCAGCCTGAACATTACGCAAAAGTGAGGAAACAACATGGCAAAAGCGAAGGATCTCGTCATTGTTGAGTCGCCCGCCAAGGCAAAGACGATCGAGAAATATCTGGGCAGCGGCTACAAGGTGACCGCGTCTATGGGACATCTGCGGGACCTGCCCAAGAGCAAGATGGGCGTCGACATAGAAAACGGCTTCGAGCCGCAGTATATCCCCGTGCGGGACAAGCGGGAGCTTATCAATGAGCTAAAGAAGGAAGCCAAGGACGCCAAGACCGTCTTTCTCGCAACCGACCCTGACCGCGAGGGCGAGGCCATCTCCTGGCACTTGAAGGAGCTGCTGGAGCTGGACGACAAGAAGGCCAAGCGCGTCACCTTCAACGAGATCACAAAGAAGGTCGTCACCGAGAGCATCCAGCACCCGCGCAGCATCGACCAGGACCTGGTGGACGCCCAGCAGGCGCGCCGCATCCTCGACCGCATCGTGGGCTACGAGCTCTCGCCGCTTCTCTGGAAGAAGGTCAAAAAGGGCCTGAGCGCGGGCCGCGTCCAGTCGGTCGCCACGCGCATGGTGGTGGACCGCGAGGAGGAGATCGAGGCCTTCGTGCCGCAGGAGTACTGGCTTCTGGACGCAAGGCTCAACTGCGGCGTGGAGAATTCCTCCTTCACCGCCCGCTTCCACGGCAAGGGCGATAAAAAGCAGGAGCTCCACTCGAAGGAAGAGGTGGACGAGGTCCTCGCCGCCGTGGAGAAGGCTCCCTTTATTGTCAATAACGTCAAGCGCGGTGAGAAACAGAAATCCCCCGCGCCCCCCTTCATCACCTCCACCCTCCAGCAGGAGGCATCGAGAAGGCTCAGCATGACGCCGCGGCGCACCATGTCGATTGCACAGCAGCTTTATGAAGGTGTCGAGATCGCGGGCCAGGGCTCCGTCGGCCTCATCACCTACATGCGTACCGATTCCCTGCGTTTAAGCGAAGAAGCCCTCGCCGCCGCGCAGGACTATATCACCGGCCACTACGGCCCGGAATACTACCCCGGCAAGCCCCGGCACTTCAAGACCAAGGCCGGCGCCCAGGACGCCCATGAGGCCATACGCCCCACGGACGTGACCCTCACCCCCGAGCTTGTGCGCAAGGACCTGACCCAGGAGCAGTACCGGCTCTACCGCCTGATCTGGGGCCGCTTCACCGCCTGCCAGATGGCAAATGCGGTGTACGATAATGTGTCCGTGGACATCGTCTCCGCGGGCTGCACCTTCCGCGCAAACTACTCGGAGCTGAAATTCAAGGGCTACACCGCCGTCTATGAGGAATCGAAGGACGAGGAGTCCAGCGAGCTTGCAAACCCGCTGCCGAGCCTTTCCGAAGGCCAGGAGCTGAACCTTGAAAAGATGATGAGCGAGCAGCAGTTTACCCAGCCGCCCGCCCGCTACACCGAGGCGACGCTCATCCGCGCCATGGAGGAAAAGGGCATCGGCCGCCCGTCGACCTACGCTCCCACGATCTCCTCCATCACCGCGCGCGACTACGTCATCAAGGAGGGCAAGTACCTCAAGCCGACGCCGCTCGGCCAGGTGGTGACGGGGCTTATGAAGGAGCGCTTTGCCGACATCGTGGATCTCAAGTTCACCAATCAGATGGAGGCGGAGCTGGACGAGATCGAGAGCGGGAAGGCCGAGTGGCGCAGTGTCCTGGAAAACTTCTACGGCGGTTTCAGCAAGGAGCTGCACGAGGCCGAGGAGGCCCTGGAGGGCGTGCGCCTCAAGGTGCCGGATATTCTGAGCGACGAAACCTGCGATGTCTGCGGACGGCAGATGGTGGTCAAGAAGGGAAAATTCGGCTACTTCCTGGCCTGCCCCGGCTTCCCGGAGTGCACCTTCACCAAGCCCATTGTCATCGAAATGCCCGGCAAGTGCCCCAAATGCGGCGGGCGAATCCTCAAGCGCACCAGCAAGAAGGGCTATGTCTTCTACGCCTGCGAGCGCGGCACCGACTGCGGCTTCATCACCTGGGACGTGCCCACCAAGGACTTCTGCCCCATCTGCGGCAAGACCATGTTCAAGCACAGCGGCAGGGGACCGTTAAAGTCCTTCTGCATCAACGAGGAATGCCCGAACTTCGTCCCCGAGGACAAGCGGACCTATAAGAAAAAGACGCCCGAGGAAAAGGCGGAGGCAAAGAAGGCCGAGAAGAAGGCAGCCGCCGAAGAGAAGAAAGCCGCCGCCAAAAAGACAACGGCGAAGAAGACCACTGCCAAGACCACGACCAAAAAGACCACCACCCGCAAGACCGCCGCAAAGAAGACGGCTGCGGAGGAATAAGCCATGGAACAGGTAACGGTACTGGGCGCGGGTCTCGCGGGAAGCGAGTGCGCCTGGCAGCTGGCAAAGCGCGGCGTGCGCGTAAAGCTGATCGAGATGAAGCCGGGGAAGATGACCCCGGCCCACAGCTCCCCATATTTCGGGGAGCTCGTGTGCTCCAACTCTCTCAGAAGCGACGAGCTTTCCAACGCCGTCGGTCTTCTCAAGGCCGAGATGCGCGCCATGGGCTCGCTCATCATGGGAAGCGCGGACTCAAACCGTGTGGCGGCGGGCGGCGCGCTGGCCGTCGACCGTGTGGGATTCAGCAAATACATCACCGAAAAACTGAGCAATCATCCAAATATAGAGATCGTCTCTGCCGAGGCGACCGACATCCCGGACGGGGAGACAGTTATCGCAACGGGCCCGCTATCCAGCGACGCCATCGCCGAGAAGATCGCCGCCCTCTGCCCGGACAGCGACCTGCATTTTTACGACGCTGTGGCCCCCATCGTGACACTCGAGAGCGTGGACATGGAAAGCGCCTTTTTCGCCTCCCGCTACAACAAGGGGACAGCGGATTATGTAAACTGCCCCATGGACAAGGATGAGTACCTGGCCTTTGTGAGGGAGCTGGCCTCCGCCAAGGAGGCGGAGGTGCACGGCTTTGACGACGGCGGCGTCTTCGAGGGCTGCATGCCGGTGGAGGTCATGGCGCGCCGCGGGGTGGACACCCTGCGCTACGGGCCCTTGAAGCCCGTGGGTCTGGTCGATCCGCGCACGGGGAAGAACAACTACGCCGTTGTCCAGCTCCGGCGCGACAATGCCGACGGCACCATCTACAACCTGGTCGGCTTCCAGACGCACCTGACCTGGGGCGAGCAGAAGCGCGTGTTCTCCATGATCCCGGCGCTCAAAAACGCGGAGTTTGTACGCTACGGCGTCATGCACCGCAACACCTACTTAAACAGCCCTCAGCTTCTGGACCGCTATTACCGCCTGAAATCCGACCCGCGTATCAGCTTTGCCGGGCAGATGACCGGTGTGGAGGGCTATGTGGAGTCCGCCGCCTCCGGCATGCTGGTGGGCATCGAGACCGCCGCGCGCATCCTGGGGCTTCCCGCCGTGGACTTCCCGCAGGAGACCGCCATCGGCGCCCTGGGGCTCTACGTCTCCGGCGGCAGCGTGGGCGACTTCCAGCCCATGAACATAAACTTCGGCATCATTACGCCTCTGGATCACCGGGTCAAGGGAAAGAGAAACAAGAACGCGGAAATCTCGAAGCGTTCGTTGGAGATCATAGAAAAGCTCAAAGAGAAGGAGGTTTTCCGCATTGAGGATCATCATTGACGCCATGGGCGGCGACAACGCGCCCGGCGAAATCGTAAAGGGCGCCATGCGCGCGAAGAACGAGCTCGGCGTGGACATCGTGCTGGTGGGCAAAAAGGAAGAGATCGAGGAATGCCTGGGGAGTGAGGATCGCTACCGGGTCGAGATCGTGGACGCCCGCGAGGTCGTGACCATGGAGGACGACCCCAGCACCGCCACAAGGCGCAAAAAGGATTCCTCCATGACCGTTGCCCTGAACCTCCTGCGCGACGGCAAGGGTGACGCGGTGGTCTCCGCCGGGTCTACCGGGGCACTGCTCACCGGGGCGACCCTCATCGTCAAGCGCATCCGCGGCATCCGCCGGGCCGCCATGGCCCCGGTCCTGCCCGCGGGCGAGCACGGCATCATGCTTATCGACTGCGGCGCAAACGTCGATTGCACGCCCGAGTACCTTTTACAGTTTGCCTACATGGGCAGCTTCTACGCCAAGAAAATGATGGGTTGCTCCAACCCCCGCGTCGGCCTTCTCAACGTCGGCACCGAGGACACCAAGGGCGGCGAGCTCCAGCACCAGGCCTTCGCCTTATTAAAACAGGCGAGGGACGAAGGGCGCATCAACTTCGTCGGCAACGTCGAGGGCACCGGCGTCTTTGAGGGCGCGGCGGATGTCGTCGTGACCGACGGCTTCACCGGCAACGTCCTGCTCAAGGCGACCGAGGGGACCATCAAGTTTTTAATGAAATCCCTCAAGGGCGTGTTCTACAAGAAGACCCTGAACAAGCTGGCCGCCGCCGCTTTGAAAAAGGACCTCACCGCCATGAAGAAGTCCATGGATGTCAACGAGGTCGGCGGCACCGCCTTTGTGGGCATCTCCAAGCCCGTCATCAAGGCCCACGGCTCCTCCAACGCGGCAAGCCTCTTTGCCGCCGTGCGCCAGGCCGTCGCCTATGTCAACGCGAACGTGGCCCAGGACATCGAGGACAACATCGAATATATGAAGCTGAAAGCGGATAACTGATGGATAAGCTGGAAGAAAAAATCGGATATCATTTTCACGACCGGGACCTGCTCACCACCGCGCTGACACACAGCTCCTATGCCAACGAAAAGCACGGCGAGGCCCAGAGCTATGAGCGCCTGGAATTTTTGGGCGACTCCATCCTCGGCCTTGTGACGGCGGAGTTTCTGTATACCCACAAGCCGTGCCTGCCCGAGGGGCGCATGACGCGCCTCAGGGCCGAGCTGGTGTGCGAGGTAAGTTTACATAAAACCGCGCTCGAGCTGGGCCTTGGCCGATACATGCGCCTGGGCCGCGGCGAGGAGCACACCGGCGGGCGCGAGCGTCCCTCCATCCTCGCGGACATGGTGGAGGCCATCATTGCGGCCATGTACCTGGATTCCGGCATGGATCAGGCGAGAAGCTTCATCCTCGAGCGCATCCTCCATGACGTGGAGTTCGGCGACAGCCACCGCAGCGCCGACTACAAGACCCAGCTCCAGGAGCTGGTACAGCGCAGGAGCAATCAGGTCATCACCTATCGCCTCAAGGGCGAGTCCGGCCCCGACCACGACAAGACCTTTCTCTTCGAGGTCCTCATCAACGGCGAGACCTGCGGCGAGGGCAGCGGCAAAACCAAGAAGGAAGCCGAGCAGATGGCCGCCCGCAAGGCGCTGGAAGCATATCGGGAATGAGCGCGAGAGCATACATCGTCCCGGTCTTCGTCCCGCACTGGGGCTGCCCCCATGCCTGCGTGTTCTGCAACCAGCGCCGCATCTCCGGGGCGAATAAGCCAGCCTCAGCCGGGGACGTGAAAAATGCCATACAGCAAGCAGCCGCCTTCCTCCCCAAAGGAGGAAAGCGGCAACTGGCGTTTTATGGGGGCAGCTTCACCGCTATCCCGGTTCCTGACCAGGAGGCATTGTTAGGCACGGCAAAGGAGGCGCTGGACAGGGGGGAGATCGACGCCGTGCGGCTCTCTACCCGGCCGGACGCCATCGACGACACGGTGCTTGAACGCCTCAAAGCTTACGGCGTCGAGACCGTAGAGCTGGGCGCCCAGTCCATGGACGATGAGGTTTTGCGCCGCGCCGAGCGCGGCCATACGGCGCAGGATGTGGAGCGGGCGTCACGGCTTATCAAGGCTGCGGGCTTCCGCCTTATTCTCCAGATGATGACGGGCCTGCCAGGCGCGACGGATGAAAGTGACATCGAGACCGCCCGCCGCCTCGTTGCCCTGCGCCCGGACGGGGTGCGCGTCTATCCCACGGTCATCGTGCGCGACACGGCGCTTTTTGACCTGTGGCAGGCGGGGAAATACCGGGAGCACACGGTCGAGGACGCGGTGCGCGTCTGCGCGAAAATTGTACCGCTGTTTGAGGAAGCGGGCATCCCCATTATCCGCCTGGGCCTCAACCCCACGGAGGAGCTCTCCGGCGGCGCGGCGGTCGGCGGTGCCTATCACCCCGCGCTGGGGGAGCTGGTCAAAAGCCGCATCCTGCTGGAAAAGGCGCGGGCACTGCTGAACGGAATCGAGCCCGGCAGCCGCGTGACGCTCGAGGTCGGGCGCGGCAAGACCTCCCAGATGGCGGGCCAGCACCGGGAAAACCTCCGCAGGCTCACCGATGAGTTTTCCCTCGCGGACGTGAAAATCAAAGAGAAACCCGAAGCGGACATGGAAATCACGCTGCATTTATATGAATAAAAACCGCCCCTGCTGTGATTATACGCACAGCAGGGGCGCGTGGTTTATGCGGCGCTTGTGTAATCCACAACCATCAGCTGTTGAGCCAGCTTTTTGGCGGATGCGATGATCTGCTCAAGCTGTTCGACAACATCACCGGTATATAGGATCTCATCACATTGCGTGCATTTATAGCAGGGAATGTTGCGAATCACCAGCAGGCAGCCGTTTTCCAGCTCGATTGCCTCGGAATTGCGGCTTTCATAAGCGGTGCTGCCGCATTTCAAGCATTTCATTCAGGAACCCTCCTTGTTTTCATATCCGATTCCCATTCACTTTCACTGGGATAATATGCTGTAATCAGATATATATGTCCCTCGTTGAGACTGACAACAACATGCAGACGGCGTTCGGATGCTGTCAATCCAAAAACCAGACAACTCGGAAATGGAAAGTCCTCCGGGTATTGCTCAATGATTTCTCCGTGTGCAATAACGTTCATAACATCCCGCAGGCGTATCCCGCGCTCATCCATGCGGCGACGGCTGTGCATGGTAACAACATAGTTTTCGGCGGTATTCAACTGTCGAAAACAGTCAATCTCCAACATTTCAGATGCCTCCCGAAGATATTCCTGCTATCATTATAACCCAAACGCGGAATTATTCAAGCGTTATATATGGTTTTCAAATCCCCAAAATTTCATCGAGCTTTCCATTGAAAAGTGAGCGGGATGGGTATATAATATATTGGTTTTTATTTTATAGAAGTATTGAGGTCATTGATTTGTACTTAAAGGCACTCGAGATTCAGGGCTTCAAGTCCTTTGCGGACAAGACGCGCCTGAGCTTTGAAAAAGACATCACCGCCATCGTGGGGCCGAACGGCTCCGGCAAATCCAATATCTCCGACGCCCTGCTCTGGGTCATGGGCGAGCAGCGCTCCAAGGCCCTGCGCGGCAGCAAGATGGAGGACGTGATCTTCGGCGGCACCGAAAAGCGCGGGGCGATGGGCTACGCGCAGGTGTCGCTCGTGATCGACAACTCCGCCCACATCTTCGATTCCGACAGCTCGGAGATCATGCTGACCCGCCGCTATTACCGCAGCGGCGAGAGCGAGTATTACATCAACAAGGAGGCCGTGCGCCTCAAGGACATTAACTCCCTCCTGATGGACACGGGCCTCGGGCGTGACGGCTACTCCATCATCGGCCAGGGCCGCATCGCCGAGATCGTCTCCTCCCGCAGCACCGACCGGCGCGACGTGTTTGAGGAGGCGGCGGGCATCTCCCGCTACCGCTACCGCAAGGAGGAGGCCGAGCGCAAGCTCGAGCGCACCGAGGAAAACCTCGTGCGCATCAATGATAAAATCGAAGAGCTGGAGCTGCAGGTCGGGCCGCTGAGAAAGCAGGCCGAGGTCGCCAAGCAGTATCTCAAGCTCCGTGACGAGCTGCGCGTGCAGGAGATCTCCCTCTGGATGGCCCAGCTCGACAAGCTCCACCAGCAAAATGAGGCCGTGCAGCTCGAGTTTGAGCAGGTGAACCGGGAGCTGGAAAAGGCCCGGGCAGACCTCGAAGCGCTCTATGCCTCGTCCGAGGGCATCGGTGAGCGCATGCACCGCAAGGACGTTGAGACCGAGCAGGCCCGCGAGCGCCTTTCGGCAGCGGAAGGGGAGAGCGCCAAATGCGAATCCCTCGCCGCCGTTTTGCGGGCAGATCAGAAGAGCACCCAGGAGAACCTGGAGCGCATGCTCGCCGACATTGCCGAGCAGGAAAACCGCGTGCGCGAGGTCAGAAAAAACATCGACGAGGCGGAAGGAAAGCTCAAAGAGCTTGACACAAGCCTCAACGAGCTGCGCGAGGAGAACAGCCGCAACCAGAACGCTCTGGAGGGCGCGCGCATGAAGGTCAAAAACCGCGAGATGAACGTGGAGACCCTGAATGAAAAGGTCAACCGCCTGTCGGTCGACGCGCGCACCATGGACTCGCGCATCAAAATGCTCGACGATATGCAGCGCGATTTCGAGGGCTTTTCCAAGGCGGTCAAGGGCGTCATGCGCGAATCCGCACGCGGAAACCTCAAGGGCATTCACGCGCCGGTGGCAAACCTCATCCGCACGGACGACGAGTTTGCCCTGGCCCTCGAAACCGCCCTCGGCGCCTCGGCCCAGAACATCGTCACCGATACCATGGCCGACGGCCGCGCCGCCATCGAATACCTCAAGCGCTCGGACGGCGGCAGGGCCACCTTCCTGGCCCTGGACACCGTGCGCGGTACCGTCATGAAAAACGCCCCCGACCGGGACCCCGGCTTTGTGGGCATCGCGTCCGAGCTTGTGCAGTGCGACGAGAAATACAGCGGCATCATTGCAGAGCTGCTGGGACGCACGGTGATCGCCGAACGGCTCAGCGACGCCATCCGCATGTCGAAGAACAACCAGAACCGACTGCGTATCGTCACGCTCGACGGCCAGCTCATCAGCCCCGGCGGCGCCATGACCGGCGGCAGCAGCGTGCGCGGCAGCGGCATCCTGTCGAGAGCAAACGAGCTCGAAAAGCTCAGAAAGCAGCGCGAGAGAATGCGCGAGGACGAAAAGCGCTCCGCCCAGGAGCTGGAGCGGGCGCGCACAGATCTCGCCTCCGTGCGCTACCAGCTGGACATGTGCGTGGAGGAGCAGAGCGAACTGAGGAGCAAGATGTCCTCCCTCGAGGCCGAGAAGCGCGCCACGCAGACCAATACCGCCCAGATGAAGCTGCTGCTGGAAAGTCTCAGCGGCGACAGCCTGGAACGGCAGAAGACGGTGGACGCCTTCCGCAGCCGCATCGCGGATTTTGACGAACGCATCAGGGAGCGGGAGGAGGAGCTGCAAAAGCTCCGCGCGAAGGCAGACTCCATCCGGAGTGAGATCGCGGACATCAGCAAGTCCAAGCTCGAACTCGAGGGCAAGCGCACGAGAGCCGACAAGGAGGCCCAGACCCGCAACAGCGAGATCCTGGACTTGGAGCGCCGCAGCGCGAGGATCGAGCAGAAAAAGCTCGCCGCCGACATGGAGGAAAAGCAGCTCATGGACAAGCTCTGGGAAAACTACGAGCTGAGCCATACCGCCGCGCAGGCCCTGCGCCAGGAGGTGGAGAGCATCCCGAAGGCAAGCAAAGCGGTGTCGGAGCTGCGCGGCAAAATCAACGCCCTCGGCACGCCGAACCTCGGCGCTATCGACGAATTTGAGCGCGTCAACACTCGCTATGAATTCCTCACCGAGCAGCGCAGCGACATCGACAAGGCAAAGGCTGAGCTGCTGGATATCATCAAGGAGATCACCAGCCAGATGGAGGAGGTTTTCCTGGAGCGCTTCAAGCAGATCAATGAATGCTTCCATGAGACCTTCCTGGACCTCTTCGGCGGCGGCAAGGCCGAGCTTCGCCTGGAGGACGAGAACGATGTCTTGAACTGCGGCATCGAGATCAAGGTGCAGCCGCCCGGCAAGGCGCTGTCGAACATCAGCCTCCTGTCCGGCGGCGAGATGGCCTTCGTCGCCATTGCGCTGTACTTTGCGATTTTGAAGGTGCGTCCGACGCCGTTTTGCGTCATGGACGAGATCGAGGCTGCCCTTGACGACGCAAACGTCAACCGCTACGCAAGCTACATGCGCAAGATGGCGGACAAGACCCAGTTCCTGGTCATCACTCACCGCCGCGGCACCATGGAGGAGGCCGACATGCTCTACGGTGTGACCATGCAGGAAAAGGGCGTCTCGACCGTTATCGAGCTTGACCTGGAGACCGCGCAGAAGACGGCGGAAGTTTAAGAATATCATGCCCCCCTTGCCTAAAGGGGGGTGGCCGAAGGCCGGGGGGATACGGTTGACTGTACTCGGCCGGAGGACTGAATATCCCCCAGTCATCGCCATGAACGGCGATGACAGCCCCCTTTAGGCAAGGGGGCCAAATAGGAAGGAGATTGAACATGGGCTTTTTTGATAAGATTTTTTCCGGTTTGACCAAGACCAGAGTCAAAATGGAGGATCTGGAGCAGATCTTCCAGGACTACCGTCCGGATGACGACGATTTCTTCGACGAGCTGGAAGAGCTCCTCATCATGGCGGACATGGGCGTGGACACGGTGGACCGGGTCGTCACCTCCATGCACTACCTCTGCTTTGACAAGAACATCAAGCGCGGCGACAAGGCCCGCGAGGTGCTGATCGACGAGCTCAAGAAGGAGCTGGACGCGGGCGAGTCCGAGCTGAAGATCGGGACAAAACCCAGCGTGATCCTCATGGTGGGCGTCAACGGCGTCGGCAAGACCACCACCATCGGCAAGCTTGCCGCCCTGCTCAAGTCCCAGGGCAAGAAGGTCCTGCTGTGCGCGGGCGACACCTTCCGCGCCGCCGCCGCCGACCAGCTTGAGATCTGGGCCAACCGCGCGGGCGTGGACATCGTACGCCATGAGGAGGGAAGCGACCCCGCCGCCGTCGTGTATGACGGTATCTGCGCCGGCAAGGCGAGGGACATGGACGTCATCATCATCGACACCGCCGGGCGCCTGCACAACAAGGCAAACCTCATGAGCGAGCTGAGCAAGATGCGCCGCATCATCGACCGGGAGCTTCCCGGCGCGGACGTGGAGACCCTCATGGTCCTCGACGCCACCACCGGTCAGAACGGCCTTATCCAGGCGGAGCAGTTTTTGGAGACCGCGGGTCTCACCGGCATTGTGCTGACAAAGCTTGACGGCACCGCCAAGGGGGGCGTGGTCTTCGCCATCGCAAACCGCTTAAAGCTCCCCGTGAAGTTCGTCGGCGTCGGCGAGGGGATCGACGATCTCATCCCCTTTAACCCCAAGGACTACATCGAGGCACTGTTTAAATAGTATTCTTGCCTCCCCCAGCCGCGCATGCGGCGAAAAGGGGGAGGGGGACCGCTTCAGCGGTGGAAGGGGTTTGTACGTAAACCGGCAGACTCCCTCAGTCACCAGTGTGCGCACTGGTGACAGCTCCCTCAGAGAGGGAGCCTATAAGGAAAAGGAGATTCATTATGCCTATAACCAGTAAACAGCGCGCCCAGCTTCGCGGCCTTGCCATGGCCGAGGATACCATTATCCAGATCGGCAAGGGCGGCATCACCGCGAGCGTCGTGGCCTCCGTGTCCGCGGCCCTCAAGGCGCGGGAGCTTGTAAAGGGCAAGGTGCTGGAAAACTCCATGCTGAGTGCCCGCGAGGCCTGCGACGCTCTTGCCGAGGCCTGCAAGGCCGAACCGGTGCAGGTGATCGGCACCAAGTTCGTGCTCTACAAGCGCAACGAGAAGGAGCCGAAGATCGAGCTTGTAAAGGACAGAAAAAAATGAGAATCGCCATCTACGGCGGCAGCTTCAACCCGCCTCATATCGGACACGCCGAGGCCGCCCGGGCAGCTTATAAGGCGCTGAAGCCCGACAAGTTCCTCATCATCCCCACCAATACCCCGCCCCACAAGGAGCTGGAGGCGAACAGCCCCAGCCCGGAGCAGCGGCTGGAATTCTGCCGCCTCGCCTTCGGAGACATCCCGGGGGTGGAGGTCTCCGACATGGAACTGAGGCGCGAGGGCAAGAGCTACACCGCCGACACGGTGGACGCCCTGTTGGAGCAGTACCCGGGGGCGGAGATCTGCATCGTGATGGGCACCGACATGTTTTTGAGCTTTCGCAGCTGGTACCGCTGGCAGCACATGCTGGAAACGTGCACCCTCGCGGTACTGAGCCGGGAAGATTTTGACCGCCGCGAGATCGAAAGCTTCAAGGCGGAGCTGGAGACGGAAAACGGCGCGAAGGTGATCCTCATCCCGCACCTGCCCCTGCCCATGAGCTCCACGGAGATCCGCGAGCGCCTGCGCCGGGGCCTCGGGTCGGACGACCTGTGCCAGGGCGTGTACGAGTGCATCATCCGAAACGGCTACTATGACGCAAAGCCGGAGCTTTCCTGGCTGCGGCAGATGGTGATGCCCTACCTCAAGGAAAACCGCATCGCCCATGTCACGGGCGTGGAGAGTCAGGCGGTCATGCTCGCCATGCGCTGGGGCGCGGACCCGGACACCGCCGCCGTCGCGGGCATCCTGCACGACATCACCAAGGCGCAGAACAAAGAGAAACAGTTGAAACTGTGCGAGAAATATGGTATCATTCTGGAAAACGCCGAGCGGGAAAACCCGGCCCTGCTGCATGCCCGCACGGGCGCAGCACTGGCGAGGGAGCGCTTCGGCATCTCCGATGAGATTTACAGCGCCATCCGCTGGCACACCACCGGCAAGCCCGACATGAGCACGCTGGAGAAGATCATCTACCTTGCTGATTACACCGAGCCCACGCGCGACTTTGAGGGCGTGGAGGAGCTGCGGGAGCTGTCGTTTGAGGACCTGGACAAGGCCATGGCCCTGGGGCTCGAGATGAGCATCGAGGACCTCACCGAGCGCGGCAAGCCGATCTTCCACGACACCATGGACGCGTACAACTGGTATAAAAATCTGACGAAATAAGTCCTGCTCTGTCATTGCGAGGAACCAGTGCGCACACCGGTGACGTGGCAATCCGCCCGCCGGAGGTACTGAACAACTCAGAAATCTAAATTTGGCCGCAGGGAGTACGGATTGCCACACCAGTGACATCGGTCACTGGTTCGCAATGACAAACCGGAAACCAGTACAAGTTAATTAAATGAACGTGAATCAATACTAAAAGGAGGAAAAACTATGCTTACCGCAGAACAGATCGCCGCGATCGCCGCGAAAGCCCTTGAGGACAAGAAAGCCAAGGACGTCAAAGTCCTCCGCACGACCGAGCATACCGTGCTTGCCGACTACTTTGTCATCTGCAACGGTACCTCCTCCACCCACATCAAGGCCCTGGTCGACGAGGTCGACAAGCAGCTGAGCGAGGCAGGCGAGCCCCCCACGCGCCGCGAGGGCCTGCGCTCCGATATCTGGGTGCTGATGGACTTCGGCTGCGTCATCGTCCACGTCTTCACCGACGAGGCCAGAAAGTTCTATGACCTGGAGCGCCTGTGGAGCGACGCCGCCGTCGTAGACCCCGCAACCTTAAGCGCCGAGTAAGAATACTGAATAGTATCAGATTACCGCATGATTCCCGTCATTGCGAGGAACCAGTGCGCACACTGGTGACGTGGCAATCCGCCCGCCGGAGGCACTGAACAACTCAGAAATCTAAACTTGACCGCGGGGAGCACGGATTGCCACACCAGTGACATCGGTCACTGGTTCGCAATGACAGCAGGAAAAGCTGATGCGATACACAAGCAGATTTCACATTAGGGAGAGAACATCCGTTATGAGATATGATTTCGCAGCCATTGAAAAGAAATGGCAGGACCGCTGGGAAGAGACCAAGCCCTACGCCGCCGTCACCGGGAGCGACAAGCCCAAGTTCTACGGGCTGATCGAGTTTCCGTACCCTTCCGCCGCCGGCCTGCACGTGGGTCATCCGCGCCCCTTCACCGCCATCGACATCGTCACCAGGAAAAAGCGCATGGAGGGCTACAACGTCCTCTATCCCATCGGCTTTGACGCCTTCGGCCTGCCGACGGAGAACTACGCCATCAAGAACCACATCCACCCCGCCATCGTCACCAAGCAGAACATCGAGAACTTCACCCGTCAGCTCAAGATGCTCGGCTACGGCTTCGACTGGGACCGCGTGGTCGACACCACCGACCCCAAATACTACAAGTGGACCCAGTGGATCTTCCTGCAGATGTTCAAAAACGGCCTTGCCTACAAGACCACCATGCCCATCAACTGGTGCACCAGCTGCAAGTGCGGCCTTGCCAATGAGGAGGTCGTGGAGGGCGTGTGCGAGCGCTGTGGCTCCCCGGTCGTGCGCAAGGAGAAGAGCCAGTGGATGCTGCGCATCACCAAGTACGCCGACCGCCTGATCGACGATCTGGACGATCTGGACTTCATCGAGCGCGTCAAGGTCCAGCAGAAGAACTGGATCGGCCGCTCCACCGGCTGCGAGGTCACCTTCAAGACCAACACCCCCGACGACATCACCGTCTACACCACCCGCGCCGACACCCTCTTCGGCGTCAGCTACGTCGTCATCTCTCCCGAGCATCCGCTGCTCGACAAGTGGCAGGACCGCATCAAAAACTGGGCCGATGTCGCCGCCTACAAGGAGGCCGCCTCCCGCAAGTCTGACTTTGAGCGCGGCGAATTAAACAAGGACAAGACCGGCGTGCGCCTCGAGGGCATCGAGGTCATCAATCCCGCCACCGGCGCCGTGGTGCCGATGTTCACCTCCGACTACGTGCTCATGGGCTACGGCACCGGAATCGTCATGGGCGTGCCGGGCCATGACCAGCGCGACTGGGAGTTTGCCACCAAGTTCGGCCTGCCGATCGTGGAGGTCGTCAAGGGCGGCGACATCACCAAGGAGGCCTTCGTCTCCAAGGACGAGGACGCCATCATGGTAAACTCCGGCTTCCTCAACGGCATGACCGTCAAAGAGGCCATCCCCGCCATGAAGAAGTACGCCGAGGAGCAGGGCTGGGGCAAGGAGAAGGTCAACTTCAAACTCCGCGACTGGGTCTTCTCCCGCCAGCGCTACTGGGGCGAGCCCATCCCCCTCGTCAACTGCGAAAAGTGCGGCTGGGTGCCGATTCCCGAAAGCGAGCTGCCCCTCGTTCTGCCGCAGGTCGAGAGCTACGAGCCCACTGACGACGGCGAATCCCCCTTAAGCAAGATGACCGACTGGGTCAACACCACCTGCCCCTGCTGCGGCGGGCCTGCCAAGCGCGAGACGGACACCATGCCCAACTGGGCCGGCTCCTGCTGGTACTTCCTGCGCTACATGGATCCCCACAACGACGAGGCTCCCTTCTCCAAAGAGGCCGAGGAATACTGGGGTCCGGTCGACTGGTATAACGGCGGCATGGAGCACACCACGCTCCACCTTCTCTACAGCCGCTTCTGGCACAAGTTCCTGTACGACATCGGCGTCGTGCACACCAAGGAGCCGTATGCCAAGCGCACCTCCCACGGCATGATTTTGGGCAAGAACCCGCACTATGTCGGCAACGTCGAGACCGAGGAGGAGAAGCAGGCCCTCATCGAGCGCTACGGCAACGAGGCCCTGCGCACCAGCGTCAAGATGTCCAAGTCCCTCGGCAACGTCGTCAACCCCGACGATGTGGTCAAGGCCTACGGCGCGGACACCATGCGCGTGTATATCATGTTCATCGGCGACTTTGAGAAGACCGCCACCTGGTCCGACGAGGCCGTCAAGGGCTCCAAGCGCTTCCTGGACCGCTGCTGGAACCTGATGGAGCAGGCAAAGGACGACGAGGCCGTCACCAAGAAGAACGAGCCCATCATCCACAAGACCATCAAGAAGGTGGGCGAGGATATCGACACCCTCAAGATGAACACCGCCATTGCCCAGCTCATGACCATGGTCAACGAGTTCTACGCAAACGGCTGCACGAAGGGCGACCTCCAGTACCTGATCGAAATGCTCTCTCCCTTTGCCCCGCATATCGCCGAGGAGATGTGGGAGCAGCTCGGCTTTGCCGCCAAGTACGGCAGGATGGCCATGCAGATGGACTGGCCCAAGTACGACGAAGCCAAGACCGTCGACGCCGAGCGCGAGATGGCCGTGCAGGTAAACGGCAAGCTCCGCTCCACGATCATTGTCCCCGCCGACGCCGACGAGCAGCACATCATCGACGCCGCCTGCGCCGACGAGAAGATCCAGCGCCAGCTCCAGGGCATGCAGATCGTCAAGACCATCGTTGTGAAAAATAAGATTATCAATTTGATCCTCAAGCCGGCAAAGTAATCATTGACAATTTGCCCCAAAGCCGTTATAATAACAAAGCTAAAAGCCAATTCATTGGCCCTTAAAGCGCCGTAAGGCGTATTTGGAGGGAGGGAAATACATGTCTGAAATCTACGTCAAGGAAAACGAGTCTCTGGACAACGCTCTGAAGAGATTCAAGCGCAGCTGCGCGAAGTCCGGCGTTCTGGCCGACCTCAGAAAGAAGGAGTACTACCAGAGTCCCAGCGTCAAGCGCCGTAAGAAATCCGAGGCCGCTCGCAAGAACAAGAACAAGCGTTACTATTGATGACATGTAAAACCACCGCTCGAAAGAGCGGTGGTTTTTTGTTGAATAATTTTACAGAATGAGAAGGACGCGTTGCAAAATGCTTAGCGTTTTGTCATCCTGAGGAACGAAGTGACGAAGGATCTTTCTTTTGAAGGTTTTTGTAAACTTTCAGAAAAAGATCCTTCGCTTGCGCTCAGGATGACACGTATTTTGCAACGCGCCCTCGTTCCTATCAGTGGATCCTGGTCAGCTTGGCGACGATGACGTAGCGGCCGTCGTCGCGTTCGTAGGTGCAGGTGGACAGGGTGACGATGTGGTCGGTCTCCTTGACCTCGATATCATCGGCCTTGAAGGTGGACAGGTCGCGGATAAGCTCGATGTGCTGCATGAACTGTTCGGGCGAGTCGAAGTTCGGCGCGTAGGCGAAGGAGGTCGGCTCGGTGATGAAGCCCGCGAGGATATCCAGGCGGTAGTTGAAATTCTGGTTGCTCAGGTAGAGGACTTTGTGCTCGGGGTAGTAGTTGGCGTCGCGATAGTTGCGCAGGCTTGCGAACATGGAGCCGTCGTTCATGTTGTGGCCGTAGATGCAGGTGTTCTGATCCGAGAAGTCGGAGGCGTTGCGGCAGTCGATGAAGATGGTGCCGTTGGCGTTCTGGCCGCCGTTGTACATGTGGTCGAGATAATAGAAGTTATCGTCCGTGTACGCGATGGGGTAGTTGATGACGGTGCCGGGCTGGTAGATCCAGGCCACGAGGTCCGAATTCTCGGCGCGCAGGCCCGCAAAGTCGATGTTCAGGGGGCTGACCTCGGGGTCGATGCCGTCGCCCTGGGGCTGGGCGCTTTCCACGGGCGCAGCCGGGGCGGGAGTGGGAGAGGCCACGACGGTGGCAAAGTTGTTCGCAACCTCGTTATAGGCCTTCTCGGCCTGCTTGTAGCCGATGATGGTGGAGATGATTTTATAGCCGCTGTAGATAAACACACAGAGCAGAATGACACACAGCACGATCAGGATCAGCTTGACGGTGCTGTTGCTTTTACGTCTCGATCTGCGGCGCTTGTTTTCTTCCAAAAGATTCGCCTTCCTTTACAATCAGGACGTTGCCTGAAATAATCATGCGTTATTATACCCCAAAAGAAGACAAAAGGGAAGACCCCCTTTGTAACGATTGTGTGTACAAAGGAGGTCTTCGTAATGGTAATTTTTGCATCTTTGAACGTTCGGCCGTTAACAGGCATCATTCTTTTTTGTGAGGATAATTCAAATCCGTTTTCGAGGGAGCTTTGGTTCCTCAAAAACACCCTGAGCCGAACGGCGTTATCGTCACGCTTGACGAAAACAGAGTGGCGCGAGCTTCTTCTGACGCAAGCGCGAGTTTCTCAAATGCGAGCATCGCTCGCATTTGAATCACTTGATGGAGACGATGCCGGCGCCGGTGTTGGCGTTGAAGGTGTCGACAGCGCCGTCCTGGAGGGCGGCGACCAGGGCCACGATCTCGGGACGGGTCTCATCGCCGCGGCGGACAGCCACGAGGTTTGCGTAGGTCTGGGCGGCGTTGCCGGAGGCGTCCTCGATGGCCAGAGCGTCGGTGGTCTTGAAGCCGGCGTTCAGGGCGTAGTTGTAGTTGATGACGGCGATGGTGCCCTCAGCGCTGTTGACCAGCAGGGAGGGGACAGCGTCGGCCTGCGCGGCCTGGATGTTGTAGCCCTTGGCGTCCACGATGTCGAGGACGGAGGGGGCGGTGTCAACGGAGGCACCCTCGGGCAGGACGATCAGGCCCTCCTGCTGCAGAAGGAGCAGGGCGCGGGTCTGGTTGGACTCGTCGTCGGGGACCAGAATGGTGGCGCCGTCAGCCAGGTTCTCGAGCTTGTCGAGGGTCTTGCTGTAGATGCCCATGGGCTCGTAGTGGACGAGACCGGCGGAAACGAGGTCAGTGCCGTTGGAGGCGTTGAAGCTGTTCATATAGGGGGCATGCTGGAAGTAGTTGGCGTCCAGGGTGCCGTCCTGCAGGGCGGTGTTGGGCAGCACGTAATCGTCGTAGATCACGATGTCGAGGTTGATGCCCTGCTCGGCGAGCTTGGGCTTGACGATCTCAAGCAGTTCGCCGTGGGGAGTGGAGCTGGCGCCGACCTTGAGGGTGACGGGCTCGGCAGCAGCGGGAGCCTCGGTGGCAGCGGGGGCCTCGGTCGCGGCGGGAGCCTCAGTGGGGGCGGGCGTCGCGGTGGCGGCGGGAGCGGAGGAGCCGCAGGCGCTCAGAGACAGCGCGAGGAGTGCGGCGACAAGGATCAGAGCAAGATTTCTTTTCATGGTGATGTTCTCCTTTACTAAAAAATGGGGTTTACTTTGAGATACGTTTATCGGTGCGGTGCGCAATGGCAGTCCCCACCTCCTGAATAATCTGGACGATTATTACAGTCAGAAAAACACAGATCCACTTGATGTCGGGATTGAAGCGCTGGTGGCCGTAGCTGATGGCGATCTGGCCGAGGCCCGTGCCGCCGATGGTGGCAGACATGGCCGAGTAGCCGAGGATCGTAACCATCGAAATGACCGCCCCCATGATGAGGGAGGGCTTTGCCTCCGGCAGCAATACCTTCGTCACGATCTGGAAGTTGTTGGCGCCCATGGACTGGGCCGCCTCAATGACACCGAAGCTGACCTCCTTGAGGGAGGTCTCCACCATACGGGCGATATACGGGGAGGCCGCGATCACAAGCATCACGATCATCGCCTTGTTGCCGAGCGAGGTGCCGACGATGAAGTTTGCCACCGGCAGCATGGCGACCATCAGGATGATGAACGGGATGGAGCGGAAGAAGTTCACGATGATGCCGAGCAGGCGGTTTAGCCAGGGGATGGGACAGATGCCCTCGCGGTCGGTGATGTTGAGCACCACGCCCAGCGGCAGGCCGATCACATAGGAGATGGCGGTGGAGATCACGGTCATGTAGATGGTCTCCCAGATGCCGCGCTGGAGGATGCCCGCGTTCCAGAGCTTGTAAAAGGTTTCGGAAAGCATCAGTTCTCCTCCTTCCAGTTGACCGAGCTGTTCTTGAGCCAGGTGAGGACCTTCTCGGCCTGGTGCGGATCGGTGGGCAGCTCGATGATCATGTGGCCGTAGACGATGCCGTCAAAGTCCTTGGTGTCGGCGAACATGATGTTGACCGGCACCTGGCAGTCGAGCGTCATGTTGGAGATGACCGGCTCCTTGGACTGCATGCCGTCGAAGATGATGCGGATCTTCTTGCCGCCGCTGGTCTCGATGGCTTTGCGGTCCTGAGGAAGGATGAGCTCCCGCGCGATCTGGGACTGCGGATTTGTGAACACCTCGCTGACGCGGCCCTCCTCGGCGATTCGGCTGTGGTCGATGACGGCCACCCGGTCGCAGATCTGGTCGATGACCTTCATCTCATGGGTGATGACGATGATGGTGACGTTCATGGTCTTGTTGATGCTTCTCAGCAGCTCCAGGATGGAGCGGGTGGTGTTCGGGTCGAGGGCCGAGGTTGCCTCATCGCACAGGAGGTAGCGCGGATCGGAGGCCAGGGCGCGGGCGATGGCGACGCGCTGCTTCTGTCCGCCGGAGAGCTGCGAGGGGTACACCTCCGCCTTTTCCTCCAGGCCCACCACCTTCAAGAGCTTCAGTGCCTTTTCCTTTGCCTCCTGGCCCTTGACGCCCGCGATCTCCAGCGGGAAGGTGACGTTCCGCAGGACGCTGCGCTGCTCGAGCAGGTTGAAGCCCTGGAAGATCATTGAGATGCTGCGCCGCATTTTCAGAAGCGCGGGGCGGGGGAGAGTGGTGATGTCCTGCCCGTCGATGATGACGCTGCCGGAGCTGGGGCGCTCAAGTAAGTTTATGCACCTGACCAGCGTGCTCTTGCCCGCGCCGGACAGACCGATAATGCCAAAAATCTCGCCGTCCTCGATGGTGAGGCTGATGTCGCGCAGGGCCTCCACATCACCGGCGGCGGAGGTATAGGTCTTGCACAGATTTTTCAATTCAATCATGCGCCGATTTCCTTTCAAAAATACAAATCGGGTTATAAAAGATGGGGCAAAAAAACAAACCCGGAAAACTCCCATGGTTTTCCGGGCCTGATGGAATGACCGAAGCGATCAAACGGAAAGCACACATGGCGAGTCACTTTTTTGCGCGCGCATCATCTTGCACATGCCGCACATGTACATTTCCATCATCATGCTGTTGCAGACAGTGGCGGTACGCATCGTGACAAGCTCCTTTCCAATGATTGCCTGCATTATAGTCTCGCGCTGCCCGCTTGTCAAGCGGCACGGCGCAGTTTCATGAATTTAACCATGCAAAGCGAAAAAGAACTTCAAAGAGATGAAGGATTTGCACAAATCTACCGGGTCGATATGTGGGGAGAGGTTCCACATCTTGACAATAGCGCGCTAAATTGCTAAAATCCCAGTCATGCGCGGCGCAGCTCCATGCTCATGCGCGGCTTTGACGAGGTTTTCTATGTGCCCCACTCCCGCAACACGACCGTGAAGCTGAAGGATGTGCGCGCCTGCTCCAAGCTCAAGATCCTCGCCACCTCCGAAAAGGCGGGGCTCTACGCCGCCGCGACCGAGGGCGGGCGGCAGATTTTCATCACGGGCCACTCCGAGTATGACGCCGACACCCTGAAAAACGAGTACCTCCGCGACGTGAACCAGGGCATCGACCCCCATGTGCCGGAGAACTATTTCCCCGACGACGATCCCACGCGCGCCCCGCTCGTCACCTGGCGCAGCCACGCCAATCTCCTCTACATGAACTGGCTCAACTACTTCGTCTACCAGTCCACCCCCTACGAGATCGAGACCATCGAGCCGATCGGGTGATATTCCGACAGAAAAAGCGAGCTGTCTCAAAATGGTTTGTTAAAGCGCTTAACCTCCGGGTTCAGCGTAGGGGCCGACGCCCTCGGCGGCCCGTGCGGAACAACTTGAAATCATAAAGAAATCCCCGGCAAAAACGTACAACTGTGCGTCTTTGCCGGGGATAAGTGCATTTTTTCAGAATCTACTGCCGGGCCGCCGAGGGCGTCGGCCCCTACAATGCCAATTGACTTTTTTCACAGCCCCTTCTTGCACATTCCTCAAATATAATGGAAGCGGAAATAGTCCACAATGAGTGCGATGCCCGCAGCCGCGATGCTGCGGCCGTCCGGGGTGAGGTAGGCGTCGGACAGGTAGCCGTTTTCGTCGTTGAGGAAGGAGGCGAGGTCGGCGTAGTAGGCGCCGGTGTCGGTGCAGACCTGGCGGATCCAGTTGTTGGCGCGGGAGATGAGCGCCGGGGTCAGGCCGTCGCCGCCCTGATAGTTGGAGCTGATGGAGGCGATGGAGCAGACCACCACGTTGGTGGAGGGGCTTGCGCTGCGCAGGCTCTGGATGAGGCCCGTGTAGCCGTCGATGAACTCCTGTTCGCTCGTCTCGGCAAGGCCGTCGCCGCCCAGATAGATGACCACCGTTTTGGGCCGCGTGACCATGGCGGCATTCGCGGGGGTGATCTGCGATCCGTCCACAAAGACGATGGGGTTCTCGGCGGCGTTCTTCGCGGGCAGCCCGGAGCCGTCGTCCGTCCAGATCTGGGGGATGATGCCGTCGCCGTAGTTGGTGGCGTAGGTCTTGATGCCCATGATGGTCTTGTCGCACAGGAAAGTCATGTTGAACACGCTCTCCAGATTGCCCTTCGTGCTCTCGGGCAGGGGCGTAAGGGTCTTCACGGCGGTCTCCATCCCGGCGATATCGCTGTCTTTTG
This sequence comes from Oscillospiraceae bacterium, assembly GCA_902795045.1. Lineage (GTDB taxonomy): Bacteria > Bacillota > Clostridia > Oscillospirales > Oscillospiraceae > Limivicinus. Next base: position 34,738 of record CADBJU010000007.1, read on the forward strand.
CCTTTTTGGTGCGTTCGATCTGGCCGAGGGTGATGGTGCCGTCAGCGCGGGTCTCGCTGTTCTTGCGCGACATGGCGAAGATCAGTCCCACCAGCATCGCCACCAGACACAGCAGGATCGCCGCCGCCCACATCATGTTCTTGAGATTGGATAGTTTGTCTTTCATGGCACGACTTCCTTTGAAAATATGGGCGACCCTCAGGCCGCCCATATTTTATAGATCGGATTCGGATTACTCCTGCTCGGCCAGAGCCTTGGCTTCCTCGATGACCTTCTGCTGCACGTTGCCGGGGGCTTCCTCGTAACGCACGAACTTGCAGGTGAAGGAGCCGGCGCCCTGGGTCATGGAGCGCAGGTCGATGGTGTAGGAGCTCATCTCGGCCAGGGGGACCTCGGCCTCGATGGTGGTCATGCCGTCCTCAGCGGGCATGGAGCCCATCATGGTGCCGCGGCGCTTGGAGTTGATGTCGCCGATGATGGCGCCCTGGAACTCATCGGGGACGGTGACGAAGAGCTGGCCGATGGGCTCGAGGATGGTGGGCTTGGCCCTGGGGATGCCGTCCTGGTAGGCCAGGCGCGCGGCGGTCTGGAAGGCCATATCGTTGGAGTCGACGGGGTGGTAGGAGCCGTCGTACAGGGTGGCCTTGAGGCCGACCAGCGGGTAACCGGCGAGAACGCCCTTCTGCACGGCGTTGCGCAGGCCCTTTTCGACGGAGGGGAAGAAGTTCTTGGGGACGGAGCCGCCGAAGACTTCCTCGGCGAAGATCATGTCGTCCTGCTCGTCCTGGGGCTCGAAGCGGATCCACACGTCGCCGAACTGGCCGGAACCGCCGGACTGCTTCTTGTGACGGCCGTGGGCCTCGACCTTGCCCTTGATCTTCTCGCGGTAGGCGACGCGGGCGGGTTTGAGCTCGGTGTCGACATTGTAGAGATTCTTGAGCTTGGAGCAGAGGACGCCGATCTGGATGTCGCCGGCGCCGGAAATGACCATCTGGTGGGTCTCGGCGTTGTTGACGAGGGTGAAGGAGATGTCTTCCTCGCCGAGCTTGGTCAGGCCGCCTGCGACCTTGTCGTCCTGGCCCTTGGTCTTGGGCGCGATGCACATGGAGTAGCAGGGCTCGGGAATGTCGATGGGGGGCAGCTCGATATCGTCCTTGGAGTCGGTGACGGTGTCGCCGGTCTTCCAGTCCATCTTGCCGATGGCCACGATGTCGCCGCAGCAGGCCTCGGTGACCTCGGTGCTCTTCTTGCCGCACATGGTATACAGGCGGCCGAGCTTATCGGTGGAGGAGGCGCGGACGTTGCGCAGGGACATGCCGGCGGTGATCTTGCCGGAAAGGACCTTCACAAAGCTGTACTTGCCGAACTTGTCGGACACGGTTTTGAACACGAAGCCGAGAACGCCGTCGTTCTTTGCCTCGGGGGCGGGGCAGTAGTCGGCGATGCCCTGGAGCATGGCGATGGTGCCGACGTTGGTCATGGCGTCGGTGGCGAACACGGGAACGACAGCGCGCTCCTTCACGCCGACCTTGAGGCCCTCGATGATGTCGGCCTCTTCAAGCTCCATGGTCTCGAAGAACTTCTCCATGAGCTCCTCGGTGGCGCCTGCGGCGGCCTCCATGAGCTCGGCGCGGAGGTCTTCCACATGGCCTGCGTCGGCGGCGGGGACAGCGGTCTTCTCAGCCTTGCTGCCCTTGGTGATGTAGGCAACATTGTGCACCAGGTCGATGACGCCCTTGCCGTCGGAGGTGGGGATGGTGACGGGGCAGATGATGGAGCCGTACTTGCCCTTGAGGGTCTCGAGGGCCTTGAAGTAATCGCCGTGCTCCTCATTGCACTTGGAGATGCAGAACATGACGGGCAGCTTTGCATTCTTCAGGTAGTTCCAGCTTCTCTGGCCGCCGACGGGCAGGAACTCCGCCGTATCCTTGGCGGAGGTGACGATGACGCCGCACTCCACAGCGCGCAGGGCGCACAGCACGTCGCCCACGAAGTCGAAATAGCCGGGGCAGTCGAGGACGTTGATTTTATTGCCTGCGAAGTTCACCGGGGCAATGGAGGTGGCGATGGTGATCTGGCGGGCGGTTTCCTCTGCGTCGTAGTCGCAGACGGTGGTGCCGTCGGCGACCTTGCCCATGCGGTCGATGGCGCCGGTGCAGTAGAGCATGCTCTCAGCAAGGCTGGTTTTGCCGTTGTTGCCGTGGCCGATCAGGCAGATGTTGCGAATGTTTTTCGTTTCCATGTGTCGTTTCCTCTCTGTTGAAGTATATGCAAAGAATGAATCTGTGATCTTTGTCGATCAATTTGCAATCAATTTATTATATACTATGGCGCTTTGCTTGGCAAGAGCAAATTTTAAAGAAAAATGCCGGGGCAATTCCCCGGCATGGAGTATGCAGAAGCGGCATTTTTTGCGATACTGAAAAACAATCATTAAAAAGGATTGACAAAACCGGCCCTGAGTATTTATTATGATAACAACAGGTTAGAAAACAGGCACACGATATACCCGGCTTTTCTATATTAAAAAATGAAAGGAAGAAAGCGACATGTTAAACATTGTAGCGGCAATCTTTGAAGTGGAGAGCGAAGGCTATCAGGCCATGACCATGCTGTCCCACACCCCGGTCATCGACAAGACCAAGATCCTCCAAATGTCACTTGTGAAACGCGAAAACGGCACACTGAAGATCTGCGACGGCTTTGACTCCGGCATCATCTCGGGCGACGACACCATCAAGGGCGGCCTGCTGGGCGGCCTGATCGGTATTCTGGGCGGCCCGCTGGGCGTACTGCTGATGGGCTCCTACGGCGCGCTGGCAGGCTCGCTGCTGGACGCGGGCGACGCGCTTGACAGTGCCACCGTCATCGAGAAGGTGGCGGAGAAGCTGGTCGACGGTGAGGTCGCGCTCATTGCGACGGTGGACGAGGAGAACGAGGACGTGCTTGACGGCAAGCTCAACGCCTTCAAGGTCGTCATCGCCCGCTTTGACGCCGCCGTGGTCGCCAAAGAGGTGGAGCAGGCTGCCCAGGCCGAGAAGGAGATGCAGCGCCTGGCCCGTGTCGAGCTGCGCGAGGCCAAGAAGAAAGAGCTGAAGGCAAAGGAAGAGGCGGACAAGGCCAAGTTCAACGCCGATCTCAAAGCCGAGATCGAAGAGCTCAAAGAAACGTTCAAGGACAAGCGCAACTATACCCCCGACTGATCGGCACAGCGGGAAGCGTACACAATTTCTTAACGCGTTCAATTACCGTGGTAAAAAATAGCGGGGCTTGACAAAAGCCCCGCTGACGGTTAGAATAGAAATATAAAAGGCGTTGCCAAAAGCGGCTCCGCTCAAGATTGAATGCTTAGTTTTGCACTAAGAAACCGTCACTTGGCCGAGTGGCGGTTTCTGCTTTTTACCGTGACCGTGATGGTTAAACCAAACACATGAAAGGTCAATGTAATCGGCATTTACAACACCTCCTTTGCGGAGATGTAGCGGAACCGCCTTTTTTCAACTGGGCAACGCCTTCCCTGTAGAACAGGTAAGCTTATTTTACCGAATACGACGGAATATGTCAATAGTTGACATAACAAAAACCTCCCGGCTTTTGCCGGGAGGTTTTCAATCAATGATAATCAGCGTTTCACACTCACAAAGAAGCTCACCAGCAGCACCGGCAGCGTCCAGAACAGCATGTAGAGAAACAGGTGTGCAAGCGGATTGGCGCCCGTTGTGAGAAAGCGCACAAACACCAGGACCACGCCCAGAATCGAGGCGATCACGTTGAGCCAGAGGTTGATGTTCGTCGCAAGATACATGCTCCTCCCAATGTCCACCACGCTCGTCAGCGGGGCCAGGCCCTCGTTGCAGAGAATGGCGGTGATGCGCTCGTCCTTCTGGTCCTCCGATGGCTCGGACAGGCGGAAGCGCTCCACGTAGGGCGGGAAGTCGTAGCCGTCGGTGGCGAGATCGAAGGTGTTGTGGAGCATCTCGGGGTTGACGTTGAAGTCGCGTACCGCGAAGACCGGCGGGTGGGCCGTGCGCATGAGATCCGAAAGCGCCCGGCGGATCTGGGGCTGGCCCTCGTACTTGAGGGAGAAGATGCCGTAGAGGATGCCGTCGATGGCGAGCAGGACCGTGGTCTTGTCGGTGAGGCGGAAGGGGATGCGCACGTTCATCAGGCGCATGAGATCGGTGCTGCCGCACAGGACCACATGCCCGTCGATGATGCCCTTCATGCCGCCGCCCGGCATGACCTCGAAGCCGTCGATATTCCGGGAGGGGGAGTCGGTCTCGCGCATGAGCTCACCGAAGCACCCGGCCGAGCAGCAGCCGGAAGCCTCCATCATCGAGCCCGCGTAGGAGATGACCTTCTGCGCGTCCTCGTCGGCGAAGATGCGGACGCTCTCGATGCTCACGGCGCTCTCGGGGAAGAGGTCGCGGTCGGTGACGATGAGATTCTTGCTGGCCCCGATGTCGCACAGGCCGGACCAGCCCGCGATCGCCGCGCCGAACTTGAAGATGCGCGACGAGCCCAGGAAGAAGGGCAGCGCGAAGGACAGCATCGTCCCGAAGGGCACCGTCAGCGAGAGCTGCGCGGAGAGGATGTAGATAAACTCGGGGTAGGCCTTCTTCGCCACCATCACGATGACGGAAAACAGCAGCGCCAGCACGAACAGGATGGGGGAGAGCTTGGTGTACAGCGTCTCATCCGGCCCCGCCTCCTCGGTGCGGTGCACAAAGCCGCGCACGGAGCGCAGGGATTTTAATAAAGTGATCTGGTCCTTCTCCAGCGTGTTCTCGCCTGTGACGGCGAAGAAGTGCTTGCCGATGGCGGGCACGCGCGTGGCCTTGCGCAGGCCGCGGGCGGAGAGAAGGGACGCGAGCATCAGGCCGACAATGGAAGCAGAGGAAATGGCGCACAGCGGCATGTGCTGCGCCGCGTTCTTGGAAAGCGCCACAATGAGCGCGTCAATGCCCGTAAAGAGGCACGACACCACCGCGAGGCTGTCCGCCCCGAAGTGCAGGCGCAGGCCGTTCATGGCGGCGTTCGTCACCACGTCCAGGGCCAGCAGCATGATAAGCGCCTGCAGGCCGAAGCAGAAGGCCGCGGCCACGGGCAGGGACTTCATCATCCCCGGCACCGGCATCTCCAGCGATATGTACACCAGCACCGCCAGCACAACGCCGCTCACGCGCAGGCGGTAGCGCATCGAGCGCAGGAAGGAGCCGTAGTATTTCGAGGCCGCCGCGGCGCTCAGCTCCTCGCCCAGATCCTCCTCAAAATCCTGCATGGTCTCGGCGGTGCGCCCGCGCACGGTTCCGCGCACTTTCAGCCATACGGAGGCGAGGATGGACAGCAGGTATTCCCGGAAGCTGGGCGGGACGTAGAGGTCGGACTCGTGGTATTTGCGGCTTGATTCATCGTCGTAATCGTCAAAATCGTCATCGTCGTCGTCGCTGTCGGTATTGTCGATGCTGTGCGGCGCGACGACATAGTCCGGGTCGTCCCGATAGGCGGCATCCACGGCGTAGATGGCGGGACCGGCTGCGGTGTCGGTGACCTCCTCGACCGCAGGCTCCGGATCAATCTGCGCCGCCGTCTCAGGCTCTGGCTCGGGTTCGGGCACCGCTGCGCGCCGCCGTCTGCCAAAGAGGCCGCGGTGCTGCTTGCGGGGCGGCTCCTCGGTATCCTGACGCTCTGCCAGGGGATCGTCATAGTCCGGCGTCCACTGGGAGGGACTGTACCCGGTCTGCTGGGCGGGGACATAGTCCTCGTCCGCGCTCATGTCCACCTCGGTCTCTCCGTAGGACATGGTCTTCTTCGTGTTCTGGCCGCTGAGATTGAAGCGGCTGTCGATCTCCGGCGGCTGCAAATCCGGCGTATAGGCCGGGGCGGAGTGCTTGCCGGTGTACTGCTTGACATCGGCGTCGATGTCCATGGCCTCGTCCAGATTGAAGCGGTACTCGTTTTCGTCCGGCGCTTTGGGTGCCTGGGGGAGGGGGTGTATCTTCTCGCCCTCCTCGGTCGTGATATCCAGCAGATCGTTGAGGTCCACGCGGTGTTCGTCGGCAGTCCTGCGGTCGCGTTTGGCCGCGCCGGATTCGGCCTGGATGGAGGCAATCAGTTCCCGCGCCTCCTGTTCGGCCTTGCCGCGCGCCCCGCTGTGGGTGGCGTAGAGCCGGCCCCGGTCGGCGCTCGCGTCGTAGGCGGTCCCGCCGCCTTCGTAGGAATAGCCCGCATCGTCCGGGTAGTCGACGGCGGGGTCGCTGTCGGGGAACTGCCCGTCCGTATTCACGGGTGCGGCCTCGGGCACTTTCTCCTCTGCGCCGCGCTTTTTCAGGAAACCGAACAGCCCGCCCTTTTTCTTTTCCGGGAAGACCTCCATATTGTGCCTGCGGGCAGGCTGAGGCTCTGCCTCGTCCTGCTGCTCATACTCGTCGTAGGACAGGTACTCGTCCAGATCCGCATCCTCCGGGTGGAGGTAGGCGTCCTGCTCGTCCTCGTCGGGGACGGTATCCGCATCACGCCGCGACGGCAGATCGGGCAGATCGTCGTCAACGGAAACATCCGTATTCAAATGAAGACCGTCAAGCTTTTCAAAATCATCCATGTTCAAACACCGTTTTTTCTTCTGGACTCTACTACAAAGGAATCGCCGACAAGGGCTGCGATAATCCTATCGGGGAGTTCAGAGGGATCTCCCTCTGATTTTTCGCCTCGCAAGGCGAAAAACAATTCAAATCCGTTTTTTCCGGGGGCGTGTACCTCGGAAAAAACACTTCTCAGTCTGCAAGTGTGCGAGCGTCCCCCGCAAGCGAGTGCGCGCAGCAGACTGCATTCCCCTCGTTTCATAATAATGCCATCAGGGCATTATTATGAAACGACGATGTTTCTCTGACGTAAAACCTCATACATGGTGACGGCCGCCGCCGCCGAGGCGTTCAGCGAATTGAGCTTGCCCTTCATCGGCAGGCTCAGGACAAAATCGCAGCTTTCACGCACGAGGCGGCTCATGCCGTCGCCCTCCGAGCCGATCACCAGCGCGATGGGCCCGGTGAGGTCGGTGGTCCAGAGGCCGGAGGCCCCGTCGGCTGCCGTGCCGTATACCCAGAGTCCCGCCTCCTTGAGCTCCTTGATGGCAGCGGAGATGTTGGCGACCCGGGCGATGGCCATGTATTCGGCGGCGCCCGCGGAGGCCTTGCCCACAATGGCGGTCAGCCCCGCGCTGCGGCGCTTGGGGATCACGACGCCGTGCGCGCCCACGCACTCGGCGGAACGAATGATCGCGCCCAGATTGTGCGGGTCGCTGATCTCGTCGCAGACGATGACGAAGGGGACCTCATTCCGCTCCTGCGCGACGGCGAGGATGTCTTTTATCTCGCAGTATTCCTGCAAAGCCACCAGCGCGATGACGCCCTGGTGAGCCTTGGTGCGGCTCATGAAATCGAGCTTGCGGCGGTCGGCCTCGACCACCACCACGCCCTGCTCACGCGCTTTCGACGCGATGTGGCCCAGGGTCTTGTCCACGTCGCCCTTGGCGATGAAGATCTTGTCGATGGCCCGGCCTGCGCGCAGCGCCTCAATGACCGCGTTGCGGCCTTCAATGATGTCGTTTTCTATGGCCTCGCGGCCGTTTTCCTTTTCTTTCTCCACTTTTTTACTCGCTCCCATAATTTCTTGGTTTACATATTAACATAGGATTTCTCTTTTTGAAAGCCCCTCTTTGCAAATTTACAAAATTTTGTTGGGGCGGACAGAAAAGGGCGCGTTGCAAAATGCGCTGTCATTGCGAGAACAGTTCGCAAACCGGTCGTGGCAATCCGTTCCCTTCAGGTAAAAAGGACGGATTCCCACACCAGTGACATCGGTCACTGGTTCGGAATGACGGCTCCACACATTTTGCAACGCGCCTATGCAATGTTCGGTCAGCGCTTGAGTACGATCTTTCCGGCCTTACCGCCGACATAGCGCCCATTTTCCAGCACGGGGCAGCCGTTGATGTAGACATGCTCGATGCCTTCGGGCGTGAAGTCGGGCTTGGATTCGTCGACCCTGAGCCGGTCGGTGCACAGGACGGTGATGTCCGCCTTGTAACCGGGCTTTAAATAGCCGCGCTCTGGGATCTGATAGCGGTCGGCGGTGGCGCCGGTCATCTTGCGCACGATCATCTCCATGGGGATGCCCCAGCGTTTGCCCAGCAGGAAGAACTGCGGGAAGGTCTGGAAGGCGGCGATATTCTGAAGGCCCTTTTCCTCGACCCAGGCGTCGGTCATGAAGACGGACAGCTCGTCGCCCATGAGCCTGCGCACGATCTCGTCGTTGTAATACTTGCCGAGGTAGATGCTGCCCGCGCGGTTGGAAAGGTCTACCAGCTTCAGGTACATGTCAAGCTCGGACATTCCCTCCTCCTTCGCAAGCTGCGGGATGGTCTTGCCCTCGTACTCAGGGTGGTCGTCGGAGATGTAGGCCACCACCATGTCCTCCCAGTCGATGCCCAGTACCTTGCGGTACATGAGGATGGTGAGCTCAAGCTTTTTGCGGTTGATGGGCTTTTGGGCCTCCTCCTTTGAAAGCTGCGCGTACCACTCGGGGAAGACCACCGTGATGACGGACGCGCCGTAGTGGAAGGCGTAGTTATCAAAGGCGATGGGCCAGCCCTCGGCCTTCTTGCGGCGGAAGGTGGCGAGCATCTTGTCCAGCAGCTTCCAGCTTCTCTGACCGGTGAAGATGAGGTGGCTGTACTCCAGGCGGCAGCCGGACCGCTCCATGATCTCCACGGCCTCGTCCAGGCCCATCTCCAGGTGAGACTTTTTGGTCAGCAGGGGATAGTCCGCGCTCACGATGGAGCAGGCGCGGGGGTGGATGGTGACAATGCCGTCGTATTTGGCGATCTCTCTTGCAAAGGCCAAGATCTCGTCCTTAGTTGCGTAACGGTCGGGCTCGTACATGAAGCCGAAGGACCCGCCGAAGGCGCCGCCCTCCATGGCCTCGCGCACATGCTTGAGCTCCTGCTCGATCTGAGCGGGAGTGAGAGGCGCGGGATCGTAGCCCGCGAGCCCTGCGCGCACGGAGCCCTGGCCGATCAGCGGCACAAGGTTTACATAAAGCCGACCCTCGGCCCGCTTTTTGAACTCAGCGAAGCTGCACGGGGAAGCCGCGTCGAAGAGTCCGCCGCCGATCTTGTCCCGGTAGGGCGTGTCGGGATCGACGCCGAAGGGGGAGAAGCTGCAGTTGCCGGTGATCTGGGTGGTGATGCCCTGCTCGATAAAGGGGCGGTAGAACTTCTCCGCGTCCTCGCGGTCATAGAAAAAGTCGTTGTGGGAATGCGCGTCGATAAGCCCCGGGCAGATCTGGCAGCCCGTGAGGTCGATGACCCTGTCCGCGGCCTCCGTGATCGTGTCGCCCACCGCGGCGATGCGGTCGTCCTCGATCAGCACGTCCCCGGTATAGGGCTTATTGCCGGTGCCATCATAAATGGTCCCGTTTTTAAAAAGGGTTTTCATAGTGTTCACTCCTTCGTCCGCGCCGATGCGGCGCGCATGAGAGCAGTATACAGCATTTTACCCGGTAGGGAAACTACAAATTTACAAAATTTTATAGACATCTTTCTTCTAAAAGGGTATAGTGTGAGAAGATCATAACAAGACAGGAGAAGTCCCATGAAAGATCCGAGAAGCAAAATTGAGGAATTCTGCCGCAAGCACCCGAACTTCGGCATCCCGAACCTGATGCGCTATATCGTCATCGCAAACGCTGTCTTCTGGGTGATGGGGGCCATCAACCCGGTGCTCATGAACTACATGCTTTTTAACCCGGCGCTCATCCTGCGCGGGCAGATCTGGCGGCTTATCAGCTTCGTGTTCATCCCGCCCTCGACCGGTGTGCTGGCCTTTATCGCCTTCTACTTCTATTACTGGATCGGCTCGACGCTTGAGCAGCAGTGGGGCACCGGCCAGTTCACCATCTATTTCTTCACCGGCGTCATCCTCACGATCCTCTACGGCTTCCTGATCTACTTCATCACGGGCCGGTCTGTGAGCCTGAGCTCCACCTACATCTTCCTGTCCATGTTCTTCTCCTTTGCGGCGCTGTTTCCGGACATGCAGGTACTGTTCATGTTCATCATCCCCGTCAAGATGAAGTATCTTGCCCTGGTGGACGCGGGATTTTTCCTGCTGTCGGTTATTACCACGCCCTTCCCGGAGAATCTGCTGCCGGTGGTGGCGGTGCTGAACTTCCTGATTTTCTGCGGGGGAGAGCTCAAAAACCTGCTGCCCCGCCGCCAGAGCAGGAGCACCATCAACTTTAAGCGCGAGTCGGCCCGCATCCGCCGCGAGGAGAGCCGGAAGCTCTACACCCACAAGTGCGCTGTCTGCGGCAGAACCGACGCGGACTACCCGAACCTGGAGTTCCGCTACTGCTCGCGCTGCGCGGGCTACCACTGCTTCTGCGCGGACCACATCAACAACCACATCCACTTTACGGAGTAAACTCCCTTGCCTCCCCCAGCCGCTTGCGGCGTCCGGGGGAGGGGGACCGCTTCAGCGGTGGAAGGGGTATTGTTCGTCAAGCAGCAATTTGGTTTGTTTACACACAAAAGCCGCCCGCCGGGCGGCTTTTCAGCAACAGACAGAGAGAAGCGGACTGAACAAAAGGAGACTGCATTGAAAACAAAGGGCTTGCTTCTTACTGCATTTACGATCTTCATCATGTTCGGCGCGGTGCTGGGCGTGCGTATCTATCAGGGGCAGGCGCGCCGCGACGAGGCCGCGCGCCTTTTTGAAGCCGGGGCCTATGCCGAGGCACGCGAGCTGTATCTCCGTCTCGGGGACGAAGCCCACGCCGAAACATGCACCGAGCGCCTGAACGATGCCCGCTATGAGGAGGCAAAGAAATTGCTGGACTCGGGTGACTACAGCGCCGCCGAGACCATCCTTCTGGAGCTTGACCCCTATAAGGAAAGCGCCGCACTTTTGAAGGACTGTGCCTTCCTCCGCGCCGGGGATCTGGCTGCAAACGGACAGCCGGAGAAGGCACGGGAAGTTTACATAACACTCGGAAACTATCCCGGCGTGAAGGAAGCGCAGGAGGCGCTGATCCCGGCGCTCTATGACCGGGCGCTGGAGCTTGCGCAGGAGGGGGACCTCAAACAGGCCACCACCCTCTGGTGGGTCTGCAACGACTACAAGGACAGCCAAAAGCTTCTCAAACGGGCGGACAAGGCCCTGATGCAGCAGGCGGACAAGGAGCGTGTGAAGCTCAACGATCTCTCCCGCCGCTTCGGCAATCCCTTCTATCTCGAGACCTATCAGACGAACGAGGCGTACATCGTCTTTCCCGAAAAGCCCAACGCCGACACGCGCTTTTTCCTGTACTTTCCCGGCGGGAGAGATACCGAGCTTTATACCGAGTTTCTGTACTATTATCTCGCAAACCCCGCGCCGAACACCCTGGCGGTCTTCCTGCGGCGAAACGATCTGCCGGACATGGAGGGCTGCTGCAAAAAAGGGCTTCGCATCCTGGATGAGGCCGCGGCGGACTGCGGCGTCTTCCCGGCGAAGGTGCTGGCGGCGGGCTCGAGCCTCGGGGCCTATCCCGCGCTGCAATCACCCATCATCGCAAAACGCGATTCCTGTATCGACATCGAATGCGTCCTCTCGCTGGACGCCGGCAACGAATGGAACGAGCCGGAGCTTGTGCCGACGACTGCCCAGTGCAAAAAACTGGCGGAGATGCAGACGCGGCTCTATCTCTTCCAGCCCACTTGGGTGGACACAAGCTACGAGCCCGTTGCCCGCATGGTAAACGAGGGCTGCTGGGTGATGCTCGCGGGCTGCCTGCATGACGACCACGAGCAGATCAGCTACGATGTTCTCGGCATGGGCGTCATCGACTGGGCGCTCACCGACCGGTCGCAGCACTGCCCGGGAGAGATCTACAGCTTCCGAAGATTGATGAAGTAAAAAAGGGAGAGACAAATCATGACCGAGAAACTATACTACCAAAACAGCCATCTCTTCGCCTTTGACGCCAAAGTCCTCGACTGCCGCGCGGAGAAGAAGGGTTACAGCGTCGTGCTCGACCGCACGGCGTTTTTTCCCGAGGGCGGGGGACAGCTTGCCGACACCGGTACCCTCGGCGGCGTTCGCGTGTCGGACGTGCACGAGCGGGGAGAGGAGATTCGCCACTATACCGACGGGCCGCTCAACACAGGCGAGACCGTACACGGCGAGATTAACAAAGAGCAGCGCCTGCGCCGCATGCAGAACCACTCGGGCGAGCACATCCTCTCCGGCCTTGTCCACAATGCTTACGGCTATGACAACGTGGGCTTTCATATGGGCGCCGAGTGCATGATCATCGACTTCTCGGGCGAGCTTTCCTGGGAGCAGCTCATGGAGCTGGAGACAAGGGCCAACGAGGTCGTGCGCCAAAATCTTCCCCTGCGCATCTGGTTTCCCGACGAGACTGAGCTTTCCACCCTCGAATACCGCAGCAAGCTGGAGCTTACCGAAAACGTGCGCATCGTGGAGATTCCCGGCGTGGACCGCTGCGCCTGCTGCGCGCCGCACGTGGAGCGCACCGGTGAGGTGGGCGTCGTCAAGATCCTCGACAGCCAGCGCCACCGGGGCGGCCAGCGGGTGAGCGTGATCTGCGGCATGGACGCGCTCGAGGATTACCGCGCGAGGCAGGAGAGCGTCACGGAAATCTCCCGCGCCCTGAGCGCCAAACGGGGCGAGGTGACTGCGGCGGTGCAGCGCGTACTCAATGAGCAGCAGAGCATGAAGGAGCGCTGCGACGCGCTGTCGCTGGCCCTCATTCAATATATGGCGGACGCGGAAGGGGAGCGGGACGGCAACATCGTCCTGTTCAGCGATGTTCTGGGCGAGATCGCCCAGCGGGAGCTGGTGAACCTCCTTATGCCCAAGGCCGGGGGCTTTGCCGCCGTGTTCACCGGCAGCGACAGAGACGGCTGGCGCTATATCATCGGAAGCCTCCGCGTTGACCTCCGCGCCGGGGCGAAACAGATCAACGCCGCCATCGACGGACGGGGCGGGGGAACGCCCCAGATGATCCAGGGCAGCGCCCGCGCTTTCAGAGAAAAAATAGAAGGCGTACTAAATGTTCTGAGTGTTTAGACAAAAGCAGTCAAAATGTACAGAAAAGTTTTCGGAAAAAAACGAATTTGTCACAAATTCGACGAAATGAGAATTGACAAGGCGTTCACGCTTTGTTAAAATAAACGCATAAGGATGGGCGTACTGCGCCCGCTTGGTATTCAACGGAAATCTAATTTGGAGGGTTATCTTGTGAAAGATCTCAAGCATCTGATCTACTTTGAGAATCTACTTCAGGAAGCCAATAACGAGCTGGTACAGCAGGCCAAGAAGGACGGTCTGCGCGCGATCGGCTACACCTGTTATTTCATGCCTGAAGTGCTTCTCGACCTGCCCGGCTGCTTCTCCGTCAGACTGAGAGCGCCCCGCTGCACATCCCCCGACATCGCGACCTACTACATGTCCGCCCGTGTCTGCCATTACGCAAGAAGCCTCATGGAGCGCGCCCTGGAGGGCGGCTTCAACTTCCTCGACGCGCAGATGGCCACCGAGACCTGCACCGCCACCTGCCGCTTCCAGGAGCATCTGCAGCAGAAGCACCTCGACTCCGTCGACGATATGCGCATCATCGACAACGACGACTTCTTCTGCGAATTCTCCGATGTCCCGTTCAAGAATAACGAGATTTCCTACGAGCACTACGCCACCCAGCTTCGCGCCCATGTCCTCCAGCCCCTGCACGACCACTTCGGCATCGACATTTCCGATGAGGCCATCCGCAAGGCCGTCGAGCAGCAGAATGAGGTAAGCCGCCTCATCAACGAGATCGGCGACTACCGCAAGCTCGATAACCCCACCATCACCGGCTATGAGTTCCATGTCATTCAGCTCTGCTCCCTGGTATGTCCCAAGTACCTGATCCTCCCGTACCTGCGCGAGACCGCCGAGGAGATGAAGACCCGCGAGCCCGACATGAAGAAGGAATTCCGCTGCAAGGTGGTCCTGGCCGGCTCCGAGAACGACGATCCCGACTTCACGAAGCTTGTCGAGAGCTGCGGCGCCCGCGTCGTGGTCGACCGCTACTGCTACGGCGCGGTCGAGTCCCGCCAGATCATCGATCTGCCCGAGGGCGTCGATCCCGTCTACGCCATTGCCAAGCACTATCTGCACTCCTCCAACTGCCCGCGCTTCATGCCCCAGGACGAGATGCGCGCCAGAAAGAAGAGGATCGCGGAGCTTGCCAAAGAGTACCACGCCGACGGCGTCATCATCGCCTCCAACAAGTTCTGCGAGTACTGGAGCTATGAGCGCGTCATCGACACCGTCATCCTCAAGCGCGACTTCGGCCTGCCCGTCTGCTCCATCGAGAAGGAGTACATCAACACGGCCTCCGGCCAGCTGCGCACCCGTTTCCAGGCCTTCGTAGAGAGCGTCGAGATCAAGAAGATCCAGGAGGGCAAGTAAAATGGCTAAAATGAGCATCAGCAAAGCACTGAAGGATTTCTGGTACGGCAAGCCCCATACCGCCGAAGAGGGCGGCCGCCGCCTCGGAGATCTGCACGAGGACAAGACCCACCTCTACAAGCACAGAGAGTGGCGCGGTGTCGCGGACACCATGTACTACTTCTACAACATCTGGCTGTATAACTACATCTTCATGGTCAAGGACATCATGGTCATGCACGGGCCCATCACCTTCGCCAAGGGCCTGTGGCGCTACCGCTGGGTCGGCCAGACCTACCTGCCGGTTCTCCACTGGTTTGACCGCGGCCTTGAGGGTATGCGCGGCGAGGCCATGAAGGCCTCCGCCTGGCACTACCGCGCCATGGTTTCCACCACCATCCGCCAGTTCCAGCGCATGTTCGCCGCCGATACCCGTCTGCACGGCGGCAAGCAGAACGACCTGTACAAGCACACCATCGCCCACAACGAGACTGTCTGGGGCGGCGTGTTCTATCCCTGGGACGGCGAGATCACCAATGTCCCGCTGGAAATGATCCCCTACTTCGTCACCTGCCACGTCAACTCCCACACTGTTCTCAACTACATCGACGCGGTGCAGTCCATCGGCCTGCCCGGCGACCCGTGCCCCATGTGCCAGGCCGAGTCCGGCATCTTCGTCCTGGACGACGTGCCCGACTACGCCCCCGCTGTCATCACCTGCAACGAGGCCTGTGACGCGTCCGTCTCCACCTCCACCCTGCAGGACTGGTTCTTCGACAAGCCTCTCTTCTCCCTGCCCATGCCCATGCTCTTCGATGACCCCCTGGTCAAGAAGTACGTCATGCGCGAGATCGAGGAGCTGTGGAAGTTCGTCGAGCAGCAGTACGGCATCCCCTTCAGCTGGGAGAAGCTCACGAAGAAGCTGGAGCTCCAGAACGAGCTGCAGCGCTTCGAGTGGGAGAAGTGGGAAGTCGCGGCCAAGTCCGACTACTATCCCGTCAACGGCGTCGCCCAGGCCCTGTACCGCATCTACCAGACTCAGTACGGCGACTGGGAGATCTGGCATGTCACCGACAAGAAGGTCCGCAAGATCCTCGAGAAGTGCGTGTCCAAGAAGATCAACTCCTTCCCCCAGACCCGCCACCGCGTGATCGCCTGGTCCTGCGCGCCGCTTTACTACTCCAACTGGTGCACCTGGGCCTACAACTGCTGGGGCCTGAACGTCATCATCAACATGGACTCCCTGATGTTCGACATGGAGATCCGCACCGACTCCTACGAGCACACCCTCGAGGATATGGCCCAGTACCACATGTGGGCTCCGATGCGCCGCATGGCCGTCGGCGGCATGCACCACATGTTTGAGCTGTGGGACTACATGAAGCGCTTCAACTGCGACATGGTCGCCATGTACGACCAGCTCCAGTGCAAGGGCGTGCAGGGCCTGCACGGCCTGTTTGAGGACGAGTTCCGCAAGAGAGACATCAAGGCGTTCTGGATCCCCCACGCCCTGCCCGACAGCCGCACTGTCTCCCGCGCCGAGATCCGCCGCCTCATCAACGACTACATGAGCACCGTCATGCACGAAGAGCCTCTGGACCCGTCTCTGCTTGACTTTGACGACTCCATGACCTGGTAAGGAGAGTAAGATATGAATAAGATCTGCAAGTTTTTCGTGAAGCTGTTAGGCATCCTCTTTGTGGTGAATGCGGCTCTGTTCGCCGTGTTCTTCTTCGACCTGGACGGCAAGCTCCTCTTCAACGTGGTGGAGCCCTTCCTCAAGAAGCACTACGACAACATGGAGCGCAAGGACACCCTCAAGGCGCCCTACGAGATCGACAAGTTCCCCAAGTACGACTTTAATTCCTGAAAGCCCTTGCCTCCCTCAGCTGCTTGCAGCGAAATGAGGGAGGGGGACCGCTTCAGCGGTGGAGGGAGTCCCCCACACGCACGTTGCGCTGGACACAGCGACTCCCTCAGTCACCAGTGTGAGCACTGGTGACAGCTCCCTCAGAGAGGGAGCCTATCATGATTTACGGAGGCTACATAATGAAATACTTCGGCGGTTGTGACGTAGGTTCCACCTACACCAAGGCAGTCATTCTGGACGAGAACGGCAAGATGATTGCCGACACCACCATTCGCAG
>CADBJU010000008.1 GCA_902795045.1 Oscillospiraceae bacterium
CTGGGACAAGTTCATCGCCGAAGCGAACGAGGGCAAGGGCCTCAAGGTCCAGCCCTGGATGCAGCCCATCTTCAAGTACTTTGTCCCCATCTGCGTCGGGGCCCTGTACATCTACGGCCTTGCCACCTTCGGCTGGAAATAAGCAAAGCGTAAAAAAGATGATCTGTACCGTTTGGTGCAGGTCATCTTTTTTTGCATAAAACGCTTTCAATATTGGAACTTTTGTAGTATAGTGATTTTGTATCGCCCAATATCATTTGGGCGCGCAACGGAGGCTGTATGAAACCTTATCAGTTCGGAAAAAAGCAAAAGCTCCTGTGGGGGCTGTTTCTGCTGTGCGCGTGGGGAACGGTGATCCTTCTTTTCTCCCGGCACCACGGCGGCTTTACGGCAAAGGAGCTTGCAAACTACAAGCCGGATAATCCCTTGCTGTCCTGTCTTGTGATGCTGGGGCTGTTCGCGCTCAAGAGCGTGGATTTTCTCATGCACTCCGGCGTCCTCTACGCCGCCTCCGGAATCATGTTCCCCCTGCCGGCGGCGCTGCTTCTCAATACCGTGGGCATCATGATCACCGTGACGCCGACTTATTTTCTCGGCAAGGCCTGGGGCCCGCCCGTTATTGAGACGCTGTGCCGCAAATACCCCAGGCTGCGCGTCTTTGCGGACGATCAGAAGGGCGGCAGCCTCGCGGTGGCGATCCTGCTGCGCACGGTGGGACTTCCTATTCAGGTCGGCAGCGTGTACATGGGGGCCGCGAACTACCGCTTCGGGCGTTTTCTTTTGGGCTCGGTGCTCGGTCTGCTGCCGGTGATGATTCCTTACACGATCATGGGCAACAACGCGTGCAAGCCCGGCTCTCCCGCCTTCGTCATCGCACTTGCGACCGAAATCATTCTGCACTTCGGGTCGGTCCTGATTTTTGCCGTTATCGCAAAGCGGCGCTTGTCAGACAGTACCGCAGCGGTAAATGAAACATAACAAAAGAAAAAAGATGGCCGCCTTTCGGCGGCCATCTCGAATTTTATTTGCCCATCTTGTAGCGCAGACTGCTGCGCAGGGACTCGCTCGTGATGCGGATGGTATTGAGCACCGACGCGATGGCGGCGGCAAAGTCGATAACCACCGCAAGCCAGAGATTGCAGTACCCAATGATGCTGAGGAAAATCAGGAACGCCTTGATGATGAAGACGAACAGCGCGTTTTCCACACAGATCTCCCGCATGCGTGCGGAGATGCCCTTGGCCATCGGCAGATTGCCGACCGCGTCGGGGTGGGAGATCGCGTCGGCATACTTGGCGCGGCTGTTGACGCGGATGTCGATGGCCGCGTCGCTGTGCGCCTCGATGCCGTTTGCGTAGACAAAGAGCACCGCGCCTTTGGTCTTGCGGGCAATGTCGCTGATGATGCGCAGCTTCTTCTCCGTGTCGCACTGGGCGTACATCTCCGAGAAGTTCAGCATTTCGGCAAGCTCCTGGCCGGCCTCCTTACTGTCGTCGCTGAGCAGGACGCAGCGGGACACTTGGACCTTTTTCAGATCAGGCACCAGTCCCTCAAGATCCTGGTTCACATCGGAGGAGATGACCACCTTGCCCATCGTCCTTCCGGCCACGACCATGTAATAGGCGGTGCCGGTCTCCGTGGGGGGATCGTCGACCTGGATGCCGCGCTCTTCCAGCAGCGGTCTTGTGGCAAAGGTGACGTCGATGCCGTCGATGGAAAGCTCCATCCCGTAGCCCGGAATCTCACGAAAGTCCTTAATCACGTCCAGCTTGTAGTCGTGGTCATAGACGGCGGAAATGGCTTTGGCGACGGGCTGCTCGGAGTAGTACACGGCGTGGGCCACGAAGTTGAGGAAGGTGTCGTAATCCAGCACGTCGGAGTGCATGGCGATGATGCGGGGGCATTCCTCGGCGAAGATGCCGTTTTTATCAAACACCGCAGCGGACACATCGGCCATGGCCTCAAGAGGGGCGGCGCTGCCGAACACGATGCCGTGCCTTGCGCTCTGGCACAAGCCAACGGCCGCGGCCAGCGGGAAGGACACCACGACGGAAGCGGGCGTCGCCGCAAGCATCATGACAAGCGCGCGGTGGATGGAGATTGAAAAGCTCATGCTGGTGACGACAGGCATGGCGATCGCGTAGATCACGGCCAGCAGCATCGCGATTTTCAGGATCAGCCCTGCGCTGCTGCTCATCACCTGCTGAATGGACATGGCAGTCTTCTCGTCGTCGTTGATGAGCTCACGCATATGTGCGATAACCCCTGCGTCCTGATCCTGGACAAGATCCAGCGCTGCCTTCCGGGTATGTTCCCGTGCGTATTTGAGCAGCAGCATGCCGATCTGATACAGCAGGACGAGTGCAGCGCCTTCAACGCCGAAACCGACGAAGAAGGCCAGCACCGCCGTTATGCCCACGATCAGGGGCGTTGCCGTATAGTCGCCGCTCTCGACCGCCTCGACTGCATTCATGAGGATGTCATATCCGGCGAGCACCGAGGCCAGCACCAGAAGCAGGATATGAGCGAAGTCCGGCATGTCGATGATCAGTGACAGGGCGAAGATCACGCAGGCGATGACGAGTCTGATAACCAGAGAATTGTTCAGTGTGGCGGAAAGCTTTGCCGTATCTATCTTTGGCGGCGTCTGTTTTACATGTTTCTGGGGCATTCTGCCACCTCCCTGATGATCTCAGATGATCAGGCCTTGCCGTCGGAGCCCAGAACGTGGACGATCTTGTGGGCGACCATATCCTTCACTGCCTGACGCGCGGGCTTGAGGTACTGGCGGGGATCGAAGTGATCGGGATGCTCGGCAAAGTACTTGCGGATGTTGCCGGTCATGGCCAGACGGATATCGGAGTCGATGTTGATCTTGCAGACTGCCAGTTTTGCGGCCTCGCGCAGCTGATCCTCGGGGATGCCGATGGCGTCGGGCATGTTGCCGCCGTACTGGTTGACCATCTTGACAAACTCCTGGGGAACGGAGGAGGAGCCGTGCAGAACGATGGGGAAGCCGGGCAGGCGCTTGATGCACTCATGCAGCACGTCGAAGCGGAGGGGAGGCGGGACCAGGACGCCGTCGGCATTGCGGGTGCACTGGGAAGCCTTGAACTTGTATGCGCCGTGGGAGGTGCCGATGGCGATAGCCAGGGAGTCGCAGCCGGTGCGGGAGACGAACTCCTCAACCTCTTCGGGGCGGGTGTAGCTCTCGTGGCCGTGCTCGACGGAGACCTCATCCTCAACGCCGGCGAGGGTGCCGAGCTCGGCCTCGACCACGACACCGTGATCGTGAGCGTACTCGACGACCTGGCGGGTCAGGGCGATGTTCTCGTCAAAGGGCTTGGAGGAGGCGTCGATCATGACGGAGGTGAAGCCGCCGTCGATGCAGGACTTGCACAGCTCGAAGGTGTCGCCGTGGTCCAGATGCAGGGCGATGGGGATCTCGGGATTCTCGATGATGGCAGCCTCGACCAGCTTCACGAGGTAGGTGTGGTTCGCGTAGGCACGGGCGCCCTTGGACACCTGGAGGATGACGGGGCTCTTGAGTTCGCCGGCAGCTTCGGTGATGCCCTGGACGATTTCCATGTTGTTGACGTTGAAGGCGCCGACGGCATAACCGCCGTTGTAGGCTTTCGCAAACATTTCCTTGGTTGTTACGAGAGGCATAATACAAAATCTCCTTTGTTTTTCTAAAAATTTGTACAAAAAGCACATTTACAAATTTTCGTTAATATTATATCCTCAATCCAGCGCATAATCAATATGGACTTTCTACAAAAACAAAATATTTTTTAAGTAACTGGAGGAATAAAAATGTCAGAGAAGTTAATCGGCTCCTGCATCTTCGGTCAGTCCGGCGGTCCCACCGCGGTCATCAACGCCAGCGCCTACGGCGTCATCCGCGCCGCGCTCGACGCAGAGGAGATCACCAAGGTCTACGGTGCCAACCACGGCATCAAGGGCGTTCTGGACGACAAGCTCTTCGTCATGGACGAGGAGGACCCCGAAGAGCTCAAGCTCCTGCTGCACACTCCCTCTTCCGAGCTCGGCTCCTGCCGCTACAAAATCGCCGACCCCGAGGTTGACGACACCGACTACAAGCGCATCCTCGAGATTTTCAAGAAGTACAATGTCCGCTACTTCTTCTATAACGGCGGCAACGATTCCATGGACACCTGCAACAAGATCAGCCGCTATATGGAGTCCGTCGGCTACGCCTGCCACGTGATGGGCGTTCCCAAGACCATCGACAACGACCTCTTCGGCACCGACCACTGCCCCGGCTTTGCCAGTGCCGCCAAGTACATCGCCACCTCCTGCATGGAGATCAACAAGGACGCCCGCGTCTATGACAGCGGCATGATCACCGTCGTGGAGATCATGGGCCGTCACGCAGGCTGGCTCGCCGCCAGCGCCGCCCTCGCCACCGCCTACGGCTCCGGCCCCGACCTCGTGTACCTGCCCGAGCTCGACTTCGACATGGACAAGTTTCTGGCCGACGTGGTGCGCATCTACAAAGAAAACGGCAAGTGCTTCATCGCCGTGTCCGAGGGCATACACTATGCCGACGGCAGCTTCGTGTCCGAAGCCAAGACCTCCGCGACCGACGGCTTCGGCCATGCCCAGCTCGGCGGCCTTGCCACTATGCTTGCCGAGATCATCAAGGCCCACACCGGCGCCAAGGTCCGCGGCATCGAGCTGAGCCTGCTGCAGCGCTGCGGCGCGCACCTTGCCTCCGCCACCGACATTGAGGAAGCCTGCACCGCCGGCATGGAAGCCGTCAGGAATGCGGTCAACGGTGTTTCCGGCAAGATGGTCGCCTTCGAGCGCGAGATGATCGACGGCAAGTACCACTGCAAGTACGTGCTGCTGCCTCTGTCCTCCGTTGCAAACTACGAGAAGAAGGTCCCGCTGGAATGGATCAACGAGAACGGCAACGGCCTCAAGCAGGAGTTCATCGACTACGTGCTGCCCCTCATCCAGGGCGAGCCCGAACTTCCGCGCGTCGATTCCCTGCCCCGCTACGCCAAGCTCAAGAAGGTCCTGGCAAAGTAATCATACAATTCTTAAAGGGTGCCGCATCGGCACCCTTTTTTATTCATTATTAACCTTCCTGTCCTGTCATTCTGAGCGAAGCGAAGAATCTCATATTCCCGCCTGTAATATGGAAAGATCCTTCGCTTGCGCGAACATTAGAGATTCTTAGCGGCTTGCCGCTTAGAATCTCTTTGCCCTTTAGGAGGATGACAAAGGCTGCGCTTCTTTCGGTTGAAGTGCCGGGCCGGTTCGAGTATAATCATAAGCGGTGATCGACATGCTCTCTTTACAGCATCCTTATATCAGTATCGCCCTGCCTCACGGCAAAAGCTATGGCGGCGGGCAGCAGCATTCCCGCGACGCCATGCTCCGCCGCTGCGGCTGCGGAGTCGTCGCGGCGGCGGATCTGCTGCTGTATCTCACACGCTGGCACAGTCACGGGGCGGTGGACTACTTTGCGGGCCTGCTCACCGACGAGCCGGTCCCCCTTTCGGTTTACGACACCCTGCTGCGAGACCTGAACCGTCGGGAGTTTCCCATGATCCCCTACGCGGGCATCAACGGCGTCATGCTCATGGCAGGCATGCAGCTCTTTTTCCACCGTCACGGCATGCCATACACCGCCCGCTGGTGCATGGCGCCGGACAGGCTCTGGGAGCGGATCGAAGAGATGCTTCGCGAGGACATCCCGGTCATCATGTCGGTAGGGCCGAATTTTCCGCTCATCTGGCGCAACAAACGCGTGCGCTTTTACGCGCAGACTCCGGCGGGCGGATATGTCCCGGCTTCCCAGGCGAAGGCCCACTACTTCACGGTGACGGGTCTTGACGGCGAGTGGCTGCGCATCTCCTCCTGGGGCCGCTGCTACTATCTGAACCGTCGGGAGTTTGAGGAATACGCAGCGCACTCCAGCACTACGATCACGAGCAATGTGCTGCTGGTAGAAAGGAAATGATTGAAAGCCTTCGGCGAAGACTGCCGAGGGCTTTCAGTTTGTATCTATATTCTACAGTGGGCTTCACTTTCCACTTTCCACTTTTCACTTTTTGATTAAAGTTTTTCCACCGCGAGCACGCCGTCGGTCTGTTCAAACTTCTGGATGATTTTCTGCTCTAAGTCCTGTCGGGTGAGCAGGATGGTCAGGATCGCGCTGTAGCGGTAGCTTCCGTTTGCCTCCGACATGCGGTTGACCTCCATGTCGTTCATGGGGATGTTTTCCGTGCGCAGCACGCGCACGAGGCGCTGCACGGTGGAGGGCAGGCTGTACTCCACATAGAGATTGATTTCTCTGCTGCGTTTGACAAAGCGGTACTCAATTCGGATAAGCACCAACTCCGCCAGCATCACCATCAGCGTTGAGAAGATCGCGCACTCGGCGTAGCCCGCGCCGCAGGCAAGACCGATGATCGACGCCGTCCAGAGCCCCGCCGCCGTGGTCAGGCCCTTTACGCGGTTGCTGCGAGTGACAATGATCGTGCCCGCGCCGACAAAGCTCACGCCCGCGATGACCTGGGCCCCCATACGGGAGATGTCCGTGTACAGGTGCATGACCTGGTAGAGATAGAGGTTTGTGAGGATCGTGATGGCCGAGCCCATGCAGATGAGGATGTGCGTGCGAAAGCCGGCGGAGCGGCGGCGCACCTCACGCTCAAGGCCGATGACCCCGCCGCACAGCACCGCCAGCACCAGCCGCGCGGTGATCGCCAGCATGTTCATTTCCCGGATAAAATCAAAGCAATGCAGCATCGTCACACCTCCTCAGACCTCGTCGATGCTCACCACACCGTTCAGGGTGGACAAGGCCGCCACAAGCTCGGCGTGGTAGAGGTGGATGGGCAGGCGCATATCCAGCACCGCCGACACGCCCTCAAAGGAGTTGGGCTTGTCGCGGTTGATCTCCAGAGAGAAGATGCGGATATCCTCGCGTTTGATGTAGTTGATGATCGCGGACAGCTGCAGGATGTTCTCCGTCTCTACATACAGCATCATGTTGCGGGAGCGGTTGAGGATCAGGGTCTCGATGGCAGGCAGGACGCTGATGCTCAGCACGATGAGCAGAAAGCTCACCAGTACGCACTCGATAAAGCCCGCGCCCACCGCAAGCCCCATGCAGGCCGAGGCCCAAAGTCCCGCCGCCGTAGTCAGGCCCGTGACCTCCTGCTTGCCGGTGACGATGATGGTTCCGGCGGCGAGAAAGCCCACGCCGCTGATAACGCGCGTGCCAAGGCGCACCACGTCCGTCCGGCGCTTGACTACGTCGTAGGCATCCTTCATGAAGGAGTTGAGCATCTGATCGAGATACTGGCTCAAAATCACCGTCACCGCAGCGCCGAGCGCCACCAGCATATAGGTGCGAAAGCCTGCGGCCCGGCCCTTGCGCTCGCGCTCCAGCCCGATCACGCCGCCCATCATCATCGCCAGCACGATACGCAGCATCATCGACCAAAGATTCAATTCCCGGAAGAAATGAAAGCTCTGTCCCATCTTGGCCTCCAAATGCAAAACGGAGCGTCGAGCAGCTCAACGCTCCGCAGACACGAACGCTGTTATCTATCTGATGGATAGAATTATAGCATCTGACCGGTGAAAAACAAGGGAACAAATTGACGAAAAGGCTGGTTGGTTTTTGTAAGTTTTATGCAAATATTTGTTCCAACAGGCTTTGAAATTCGTTTAGCTTGCCGATTTCATAGTCCGGTTGAATATTGCTCCGGTTCTCCTTCCCCGTCGGATTGAACCAGCAGGTCATGATCCCGGCATTGATCCCGCCCCGGATGTCGGAGCTGAGGCTGTCGCCGAGGATGATTGCCCTTTCCCGTGCAAAATTCGGGATCTCCCGAAAGCACTGGTCAAAGAAGCGCGCGTCCGGCTTGTTGGCCTCCATGTGCTCGGAAATGAAGATCTTTTCAAAATACGGCGCAATACCCGCGCTGGCAATGCGTCCGTCCTGGACTCTCTGGACGCCGTTGGAGGCGATGAAGAGACGGTATTCTCCGTGCAGCGCCTCCAGCAGCTTCTCGGCCCCGGGCATGAACCAGTGCCCCTCGGCAAGGAAGCTCTCATACAGGGCCTGGGTCCGCTCGGCGTCACCCTCCACACCGAGCTCGCGGTACAGTGTTTCGTAGCGCTGCACCAGCACCTGCGCTCGGGTGAGGATGCCGTCCTCCAGCATCTCCCAATGTCGTATGTTGATTTGGTGATAACGGGCGGCAATGTCGTCGTCCATCTCAAGGCCGAGCTCCGCGAAGGCGCGGCCGAGGGCGACGCGCTCGGCATGATTGAAGTCCAGGATCGTGTTGTCGAGATCCAGCAGCACGATCGGCCGACTGTCCATAACGTCGTCCCTCATACAGCGTTCAGCGCCTTGACGGCCTCGGCTACATGCTCCATGTGCATGCCGAGGGACGCCTTGACGAGCACGCGGTCGCCCTTTTTGAGCAGTCCCGGCAGAGCCTCGATCATGGCGTCGCGGGAGGCAAACCACCGTCCCCTCTCCCCTGCGCCCTCGGCGATGTTCTGACCCAACTCCCCGCAGGCGGCCACGAGGTCAATGCCCTTTTCGGCGGCGTATCGGCCGAGCTCCAGGTGCAGCTTCGGGGAGTCCTCCCCCAGCTCCAGCATGTCGGCAAGCAGGCAGACGCGCCGACCGGTGCAGGCGGCGAGGGAGTCCACCGCACAGCGCATGGACTCGGGGTTTGCGTTGTAGCAGTCGTCTACCAGCGTGACAAAACCGGTGTCGATGACGGCGTTGCGGCGGCCCACGGTCCGGTAGGAGGCGATGCCTGCCTCGATCTCCCGATCGCTGAGGCCCAGCACGATGCCGACCGCCGCGCCCTCCAGGGCTGCGTAGACCATCTGCCTTCCGAAGGCCGGGACATCGGCATGGATCACGCGATCTGCATACCGGATACGGCAGCGGGTGCGGCCCTCGGGCAGAAGCTCGATCTCATCGGCGCGCACGTCGCAGTTGTCGCCGGTACCGTAGAGCAGCACACGCTGGGGACAGGTGATTTTGCTGAGCCAGGCGTCGTCGCCGTTGGCAACGACCGTGCCGTCCGGCGGCAGGAAGGCCAGCATCTCGGTCTTGGCGCGAAAAACGCCCTCGAGGTCATGGAGAAATTCCAGGTGCGCCCGGCCGATCACCGTGAACACCGCCACCGTGGGCCTTGCCACGGCGGCAAGCCCGGTCATCTCCCCGAAGCCGGAGATGCCCATTTCCACCACGGCGGCCTCGTGCTCGGTCTCGATGCGGGAGACGGTCATGGGCACGCCGATCTGATTGTTGTGGTTGCCCTCGGTCCTGAGGGTATTATAGCGCTGGGACAGTACCGCGGCGATCATCTCCTTGGCGGTGGTCTTGCCCACGCTGCCGGTGACGCCTATGACGGGGATGTGCAGGCTCTCGCGGTAGGCGGTGCAGATCGCCTCCAGGGCCTTCTGCACATTGTCCGTCAGCAGGACAGGCTCCTCCACCCCTTCGGGCAGGTACTCCGCCAGGGCGCAGACCGCGCCCTTTTCCAGCGCGCTTTCAATATAGCGGTGTCCGTCCGTCTTCTCGCCGCGGTAGGCCACGAACAGGTCGCCCGGCTCAACGGCGCGGCTGTCGATCACGGCGCGGCTGATGCCAAGGCTTGCATCCTTGCAGTTTTTCAGTGTCCCGCCGCAGCACTCCGCCGCTTTTTTGAGTGTCATCGTCTTCAAGATCCGCTCATCTCCTCTCAATTTATACAGTATAGCATAGTCGTCCCGGCATGGCAAAAGAATTTGTTTTAAAAAAGTAGTGCACAGCGGACAAAGATATGTTATAATAATTGAGCTTGTTTAAAAACTATTACAGTCAAAGGATAATTGCTATGAATTACGTGGTGGTGGATCTGGAATGGAATCAGGCGATGAGTTCCAAATCCTCCGTATTTAATAAGCTGCCGATCCATCTCGGCGGCGAGATCATTGAAATCGGCGCGGTCAAGCTCACCGAGGACATGAAGCCCGGCGAGGAATTTACCATTGACGTAAAGCCTGTGTATTTCCGCCGCATGCACTACAAGGTCAAAAAAATCACCGGCTTTGACAAAGAGCGCCTGAGCCACGGCCACTCCTTCCCCGACGCGATGGAGCAGTTTCGCGCCTGGTGCGGGGACGATGTGACCTTTATCACCTGGGGCTGCGACGATCAGCGCATCATGGAGCAGAACATCATCATCCATGATCTGGACTGGGACTGGATCGCGGGCTGGATCAACCTCCAGCTCATCTACAATCTGCAGACGGGCGGGGACAAGAACCAGAAGTCCCTCGCCAGCGCCATGGAGCATTTTGAGATCGAACAGACCAGAGTCGCCCACGACGCCCTGGGCGACGCGTACAATACCGCTGTCGTCGCCTCCCGCCTCGACATGGCGGAGGGTCTTCGCATGTATGACGAGGCTGCCCACATCCTCGCCATGCGCATGCCGAACTACAAGCCCCCCATGGAAAACGACGGGCCTGACACCATCAGCCACGACGTGTTCGACGGCTTCAAAACCAAGGCCGAGGCCTTCGCCGACGAACGACTTTCCGCGCTCCCCTGTCCCGTCTGCGGTCAGGAGACGAATGCGCTCAAGTGGATCAATCAGGGCGATCAGCGCTATATGAACATCTACTCCTGCGCCGAGCACGGCAGCTTTCTCGTGCGCGCCAAGTTCCGCAAGAGCAAGGAGGACAGCTCCTGGCTTGCAAACCGCCTGGTCTACGAGGCGGACGAGGACATGGTCAGCTTCTACAAGACCAAGGCCTCCCAGTCACGCCGCCGCAGCCGCGGCCACAGCAATCGAAAACGCTCCGGCAGCAAACAGTCCTGACGTTGTATGAAACGCAGACAGAGCAAGCAGCGGCGCCATGTCGCTGCCTGCTCTTTTCTTATATTTGTTCTGTATCATGTTATGTATAGGGAGGATCACCAAATGCTCACAAAACAGCTTCGGAACCCCCTGCTTGTTCTGGTCCTTGCGTTGGTGATGCTATTGCAGCCTGCCGCACCCGCTTTGGCGGAGGACGGCGTGCTCGTTGTGGAGGATGGCATGATGCAGCCCATTTTGCAGTACTCCGATCCCCGCGCCGCCGACTATTCAAACGCCGAAAGCGAGATCCTGCGCTACTGCGTCTATGTGGAGACGGACCACGACACCGACAACGACGGGCTGGCAGACCTTGTGAAGGTCATGGTGCAGGTCCCGCGCATGGCCGCCGAGGGCAGATACAAGGCCGCGACGATCTATGACCCCACTCCTTACAGTGCCGGGATGTGCGAGGAGTACGCCGATGGCGCCTATGCCATGTACGTGGATACCGGCTTTGACTACGAGCGCCTCTATCAGCCCGGCGAGAAGCGCACAGCCGCCGGAACATGCTCCGCCATGGAGGCCGCCCTTGCCGCCAAGCCCCGGAAGGACTGGAACTATACCGTTCCCTACAGTGGGGACAGCGGCTATTTCAATCTCGCGGATTATGACTATTATCTCGTGCGCGGTTTTGCGGTGGTGCTCGCCTGCGGGATCGGCACCTACGGCTCGGAGGGCTATGAGCTTTGCGGCACGGACCTGGAGTGCGACAGCCACAAATGTGTGGTGGAATGGCTGACGGGCGACCGCGTCGCCTACACCGACAAGACCCACTGCATCGAGATCAAGGCCGACTGGTCCAACGGCAATGTGGCCATGACGGGCTGCTCCTATGGTGGGACGCTGCCCTATGAGGTCGCCACCACCGGCGTCAAGGGCCTGAAAACCATCATCCCCTTCGCAGGCATTGCCAGCTGGTACGACTACACCAACTCTCAGGGCGTACCCATCCGCTTTGATGTCAACTTCGCCGACATGCTCTCCGCCTACAACTGCGGCGGTACCTTCCTGGACAACGACTGGACCGTCCCCAATGAGGACTACGGCTCCTGGCTGTGGCAGATCGCCCAGGACCAGGACGCCACCAACGGCGACTATGCCCCCATCTGGGCCTCGTCCGACTACTCAGGCGATTATGAGAAGATCAACTGCTCGGCACTGGTTGTCCAGGGACTCAACGACTTCAACGTCACTGCCAAGCAGGCCGATCTCATGATGCAGGCCTTCGCGAAGGCGGGCATGCCCGCAAAGCTCGTTCTGCACCTGGACGGGCACAACACCCTCGACGGCAAAATGGTCAACGGCGAGCTCTGGCAGGAGCTTATGAACAAGTGGCTGTCCCACTGGCTCTATGGCGTGGATAACGGGATTGAGAACATGCCCGCCGTCTCGGTGCAGTCGAATCTCGACGGCAGCTATGCAAGCTACGACGCCTGGCGCGGCTTTGCTTCCCGGGAAATGCCCTCCCTCGCCGCGACACTGACCACCGCTGTCAATACCGAGGGGCTGGCTGCCTATGCCACAGACTTTCTCAACGGCGAGAGCCCGGAGCTTGCGGGTCTCAAGGGTCAGGAGCTGTATTACGCCACGCTTGAGGAGCCCTATGCCGGTGTCTACCAGCTCGATATCCCCGCGGGAACCACCATCATCGGCGTTCCTGAGGTGCATGTAAAGATGTCCACCCCCGTGACCGACAAGGACGGTCTCATGGTGACGGCGGTACTGGTGGACTACAAAGAGGACGGCACACCCTTCAAGGCCTACATGACCAAGGACCGGCTATCGAAAAAGCTGCCGGTCAGGACCGTGGACAGCTTTGAGCCCGGCGGCGGCCTGGAGGAATCGGATATCCTGGAATTTGTCCAGAGCAGCACACCCAGCAAATGCGTCACCTTCGGCTGGACCGATCTTTGCAACCCGGGCGGCGGCTATGATTCCAGTGATTATGATAACTCCACCGATCTGGAAGCCGGAAGGTTCTACGACTACACCTTCTACATGCTGCCCACGGCCTACACTGTAGCGCCGGACCACAGACTCCAGCTGGTCATTACCGCCTGGGACCCCTACCGCGCCTTCCTGGACGAGGACTACGAGCTTGATCCCACCCTGCCCTCAGCGTTCTCTAACTTCAACTACAGCTTTGTCATCGACAACGCGTCCCTACACTTCACGGTCCCCGTGGCGTGATCCTTTAAAACAAACAGCTGCTGCCGGTTTCCGGCAGCAGCCTATTTTGCTTCACAGATTGGACTTGATGTCTTTGAGACAGTCGGCACAGATATTCTTGCCCTCAAAGCTCAGCACGTTTTTCGCGGAATTGCAGAAAACACATGCCGCCTGATACTTGCGCAGAATGATGCTGTCCGCCTCTGTGCAGATCTCAACAGGGTCCCTCTCACTGATACCGAGCGTCCTGCGCATCTCAATTGGCAGAACGATGCGCCCGAGTTCATCGACTTTTCTGACCATACCGGTAGATTTCATATCTATCCCTCCGCCTTATCTACTGCCGGCAATTACGAGTCGGATTACTCCGCATCCTCCCAGTTGTGCCAGACGTTCTGCATGTCGTCGTTATCCTCGAACATGTCGAGCTTTATCCGCATGTTCTTGATACCGTCCTTGCTAACGAGCTTGATGCATCCGTTTCGCTTGGATTCATTATAGTTCAGCCCTGACGAAATAGCAACTCTTTTTTGTTTCTATAAACATCTCTAAAAAACCGCCGACATCCACGGATGCTGTGTCTCAGGACGCCTCCGGCAGGGTATCTTCCAAAAGCTCAATGACCGTGCCCTTCGGGAGCCCAAGCTGCTCTCTCAACCGGTCCTTGGTCTCATCCGTGGTAAAAGCAGCGTCGACCGCGTTAGCCAGCACGATCCGTTCCTGCTCCGGGCTGAGGCCGAAGTTCTCTTCCATATAACGGAACTCCTTCGCCAGCGTGGTCCCTTCAATGCCCATGTCGTCTGTATTGAGCGTAACTTTAACACCGTCCTCCAGATACTGCATAAACGGGTACTCAGCCATATCCGCGATCGCGTGCGTCTGCCGGTTGCTCGTCGGGCACATCTCCAGCGCAATCCCCTTCTCTCTCACCATGGCAACGAGCTCCGGGTCTTCAAAAATGCGAACGCCGTGGCCGATCCTGCTCGCGCCGTATTCGATGGCGAGCCTTACGCTCTCAGGGCCGGACGCTTCACCGGCGTGCATAGTGAAGGGGACGCCGAGTTCCTTTGCCTTTGCAAACAGCTCACGATAGTTCTCCGTGGGATAGAGCGCCTCGGCACCGGCCAGATCCGCCGCTACGACGCCGCCGTCTTCAACCATGTATTTCTTTGCCAGGGCAAGCGTCTCCTCATTCTGCACCTCGTTTCCCTCACCGCGCATGCAGCAGAGGATCAGATTGGCTTTCAGTTCCGTTTCCTTCAGTCCCTCAAGCGCAGCTTGTACAGCCTCCTCCTGGGTCATGCCGCTTTTTGTGTGAAACTGGGGCGCAAAGCGGATTTCCGCATAAATGACCCCCTGGCTACTGATACTGTCCGCAACAAGGTGCACTGCCTCGCGCAGGCCCTCCGGCGTCTGCAGCAGGTAGCCCGGCAGTTCGAAGCATTTCAGAAAATCATTCAGACTTTCGCAGTCCTCGGGTACTGTCAGATACTTTTCCAGCTCTTCATCGCGATCTTCGGGCAGCGGGTAACCCTGAAGCACGGCGAGCTGCTTTGCAACATCCAGCGTGATCGCACCGTCCAGATGCAGGTGCAGATCAATATACCGGTCGGTATAGGGCAAGTCCTGTCCGTCCGCCGCCGCCCTGCCTGCGGCAAAGCCAGCGAGCAGCACAGTGAGCGCCAGTGTGAACACGATCACGGGCAGGATCGTTTTTCCGATCTGTCGGCCTTGTCCTGGCAGAAAATGATGAGACATACGCATATGTTTGCTCCTTTTCTTTTTTGGGTCCTGTGCGGTCACCGCGAGACAAACGGAGCACAGTCCGGGCTCACCACGGCATTTCCGGCGATCCCTCCCACAGCAAAAAACCTCCCGGCGCGAAAGGCAGCAGGAGGTTTCAAGCTGTTTACCTTCTTCGTGATGCGAGCTTACTCCGCATCCTCCCAGTTATGCCAGACGTTCTGCACATCGTCGTTATCCTCGAACATGTCGAGCATCTTCTGCATGTTCTTGATATCGTCCTCATTGGTGAGCTTGATGTAGCCGTTCTGGGGCAGCATCTCCACCTGGGCGCTCAGCAGCTTGTAGCCCTTGGCGGTCAGGGCGTCGGCCACGGTCGCCACATCGTCCTCGGCGGTATAGACGGTCATGGTCTCGTCGCCTTCGTTTTCAAAGTCGGCGGCGCCCGCGTCCAGCGCGTCCATCATGACGGTATCCTCGTCCAGCTCCTCGTCCTCGTTGTCGATGACGATGACGCCCTTGCGGTCGAAGGACCAGGACACGCAGTTGGCAGCGCCCATGTTTCCGCCGTACTTGTCGAAGTAGTGGCGCATCTCACCGGCGGTGCGGTTGCGGTTGTCGGTCATGGTCTCGACGATGACCGCGACGCCCTGGGGGCCGTAGCCTTCGTAGGTGATCTTCTCGTAGTTTTCGGTATTGCCCGCGCCGAGGGCCTTGTCGATGGTGCGCTTGATATTGTCATTGGGCATGTTGGCAGCCTTGGCCTTGGCAATGACGGTGGCGAGCTTGGAGTTCGAGCGCGGATCACCGCCGCCGCCCTCCTTAACCGCAACGATCATTTCACGGGCGATCTTGGTGAAGGCCTGTGCGCGCTTGGCGTCGGCCGCGCCCTTGGTTTTCTGTATATTATGCCATTTGGAATGTCCGGACATGTTGTGTTCTCTCCTTATACGATGAATGATTCTGCTGAAATATTTTAACACATCCGCATAGGGATGACAAGAGTCTCTTTTGTAATTCCGTCCCCGGATTGCCAAAAACTGTGCCTTGAAAAAGTGCGTACGGCGGCTACAATGGCGGTGAGGTGATCGCATGAAGCTGAGAAAAACCGTCCAAAGAATGCTCTCCATGTGTCCGGATGCCTGGTACATATTCATTACATCCGTCAAGCTCACGGCCTTTGTTCTCGTCTGCGCGTTCGTGCTGCTGCTCAGCTGGGGCGGGAGCATGATGGATGGCTACCGGGAGTACATGACCGCCATGAGCCTGTATGAGATCGGCGAGGCCCTGCTTCTCGTCGGTGTACTTTTCTCGGTCCTGATCGAGGACGTTCAGACCTCCAGGCGGTAAAACGACTCCCGGTCCATGAGGGCGTTGAGCACATCCAGCATGGCGTCCGCGCTCATGCGCTCGGGCAGGTCCAGGCGCTTTAACAATTGCCGCCGCTTCTCCGCGCTGCCTTCTCCCCCGCTGAGGCCGCGGGCATAGAGATCGGCCTTCGTAATCCGTTCAGGTCGCGCATCAACAGGGCTGTCGTCAAAGGTGGCCCCGGCGCGCTCGAGCGCGTCCAGCAGCACCTCGGGCCGCATGCCCTCCACGCCGAGCTTCCCTTCCTTGGAGGTTTTCGCCTTGCGGCGCTCCTTGCCGTAGATGTCGGGGATGTAGGCGTGTTTGACGAGTTTGGGGTCGACGCAGCCGCGGATGTGGTTTCGGATCAGAAAGCCCGCGCCGTCGGAATCCGTGAGCACGATCAGGCCGCGCTGCTCCGCCATGGTTTTCAAAAGGCGGCGTTTGGCCGCGTCGTTGAAGATGCCAAAGCCCGCGGTCTCCAGAATGACCGCGTCCACGACCTGGCTGAGAGTGTTTTTGTCATAGCGGCCTTCGACCACAATGACCTCTTTAACCTTCCGCATGGGTCTCCCCCGCCGCGATGCGCAGCACCGCTTCCTTCAAAAGCTCCCGCGGGTCGGCCCCGCTGCTTTTCATGCGATAGTCCATATCACAGCAAAGCTCCACCGCGCGCTTTAACTGCGGCAGCGTAAAGCCCCGGGCGGCGCTTATGAGCTTGGAGGCGATGTAGTCATATTTCATGGCGCAGACCTCCATCACATACTTGGTGCCGAGGTTTTTGTCCAGCGCGAGGCGCGCGGCGTAGAGCTGACGCATTTGCCGTCCCAAGACCGCCAGCATCATGATAGGCTCGTTGTTCTTATCCGCCAGCAGCTCCGACAGGACGCTGAGGGCGGAGTTGATTTTTTTCTGTGAAATGAGCTCCGTCATCTCGAAGACCACCGCCTCCGGGATGTGGTTGGCCACGGCCTCCACGTCCGCCTGGGTGACCGCGTCGCCTTTTGCGTAGGCAGCGATTTTTTCGATCTCGGGGATGAGCCTGCTCATGAGGTCGCCGCTGATGAAGATGAGGCGCTGGGCAGCAGAAAGCTCGACCTTCTTTCCCGCGGCGGCAAAGCGGCGGGCGATCCAGTCCGTCAGCATGCCCTGAGACTGCTGGGTGAACTTGAGTTCCCGGCCTTCTGAGCGCAGAGTCTTGACAAATCGCAGGCGCCCGTCCGGATCAAACTGTGCGTTCTGGACGAAGGCCACGGTGCAGTAGTCGGGAATGTCGGAGATGAGCTTTGCGCAGGCCTCCGCGTCGGAGAGCTTGTTGATGTCCACGTCCCGCAGCTCGACAAAGGTGCGCTCGGTCATGAAAGGCATGGCGTCCAGCGCCTGCTGGAGTCTGAGCGGGTCCAAGGCCGGGCCGTCCAGGCGCTTGTAGCTGAAATCATCCTCCCCCTCGGGGAGGCATTTCTTTTTGAGCTGGGTCAGATACTGCTCGCGCAGATAGTCCTCCGGCCCCCAGAGAAGATACAGCCGCTCCGGCCCGCGCTCTTTGAGCGCGCGCAGTTCGGCGGCGTAATTGAATTGCTCGTCCTTTGCCGATTTCTTAGCCATGTTCCCTCTCCCAAACGATTTCCACCGTGCCGTCCCGGTCTGTGCGCCGTACCTGATAGCCGTACTTGCCGAGCGCCGCGAGCGTCTCGGGCGCGGGCTGACCGTAGTTGTTCCAGCCCACGCTGATGACCGCGACGCCCCCGCCGACCTCGCTTAAAAGCTCTTCGGAACTTGCGTATTTCGAGCCGTGGTGCCCGACGATGAGGATGTCCGTATCTTCCAGCGCCGCCTGCTCCGCAAGCCTTCGCTCCTGCTCCTTCGGCGAATCCGCCGTTACGAGCAGATGTCTGTCCCCGACCGCGAGATCGACTATGAGGCAGCGCTCATTCAAGTCGCCCGCGTCGTTCAGTTTGTATATCTGCGCGTCCAGCCTGCCGCAGCTTACACGCGCATTGCCGTCAAGCTTCTCCACTCTTGTCCCGTGTCTTTCGGCGCAGGCGAGGATTTGGTCGTGCAGGACGCAGTCCTCCTCGTCGGCCGGGAGAATCAGCGTGTTCACCGGCAGCATCTCCATGAGCCGTACCGCGCCGTCGGCGTGATCGGTGTGCAGATGGGTGAGGATCAGGAAATCCACATTGCGCCGCCCGCAGCTCAACAGGTACTCCCCTGCCACGGCCCCGGCTTCGTCGATGGTGCCGGTATTGCCGCAGTCGATGACGGCGGTCGCGTCTCCTGTAAAGGCGGTGACGCACTGACCCTGCCCCACGTCCAGGACCGTGACGCAGTCGTTTTCGCGGTAATAGTGCTCGGTGCGCAGGATAATCCCCGCGAGCAGCGAAACCGACAGCCCCAGCGGCAGCAGCACCCGCAGCACGCGTTTTCCGCGCAGCAGGAAGCCCAGCAGCAGCATCGCGTAGCCGAAGAGCATCCAGAAGAAGGTCCCGCGATTGCGCAGATACAGCACCGCATAGGGCATACGCGCAACAGCACCCGCCACAAAGAGGATATACCGCACGACCCAGGCACACAGCCACGCCGCCCCCGTTCCCAGCGCCGGGACCACCGACAGGGCGCAGGCGGTCCAGGCAAGGCAGAAGCAGAGACTCACCGCCCAAAGGCAGGCGATGTTGCTCATGATACTCAGAAGCGGCACATAGGAAAAGTGCAGCGCCGTGAGAGGCACGGTGAAGACCATGACGCTCATGGTGCTTGCCATGACGCCCAGTACATAGCGCACGACCTTGCAGTTGAGCCGATCCGGGACAGTGCGGAGAAGGTGCGAATAGAGCCTTTCCCCGAAGCACAGGATGCCCGCCATGGCGGCAAAGCTCATCTGCAGGCTCACACTTTTCGCCGCCAGCGGAGAAGCCGTGAGCAGCAGCGCAAGCACGGTTGAGAGCGAGGTGACCGGATCGTTCTCCCGCCGCAAAACCGGTGCGAGCAGCAGGAGCGTCTGCATGAAAGCCGCGCGCACGGCGGAGGCGCTGCCGCCCGTGACGAGGACAAAGCACCAAATCAGCACGATACTCCCGATGGCGCTGCGCCTGCCGCTACCCAGCAGGAAGGCGAGCAAGCCCACGAGGAAGGAGACATGCAGGCCCGACACCGCTACAACATGCATAAGCCCCGAGCGGCTCATGGCGACATAGAGGGCGTCGTCGTTGTAGAAATCCTGCTTGTCACCCAACATCAGGGCCTTGACGAAAGCGCGGGTGTCCGCGGGAAAGATACTGTCCACGCGCTTACAGAGGAAGCGATGCAGGCGTACCGGCAGCGTGCGCAGGGTAAAGCCGCCCTTTTGAAGCTGCTCGCCGCTTTTGATGCTCATGCGCAGGTAGAAGCCGTTTACGTTGTAATTATCGTAGGGCTTGCCGTAGAGCGTGTCGGCGGTACTGAGCTTTGCCGTAAAGGAGACAGTGTCGCCGGGCTCGGCGTCGGTGAGCTTCAGCTTGTTGTCGTAGACGATGGCCTTGAAGTGCGGCAGATCATCCGAGCTTATGCGGATGCGGAGCCTCGCGTAATCGCCGTAATCGTCCGGGTAGTCGAGCACCGTCCCGCGCACTTCACGCGTCTGCCCCGCGTATTCCCGCGCGCGGTCAACGGTCAGACGGGTGAAGGCGCTGTATTCCAGCAGGCCAAGTGAGAAAAACAGCAGCGCGATCATCGCCGGGCGGAGCCATTTTCGGCGCGCAAGCCCCAGCGCGGCAGACACCAGCGCGCACATAAGCGCCGCCGCTGTGACAAGCCGCGCGGGCAGGATATAGTTTGCCAGGAAAACCGCGGCGGAAAAGGACAGCGCTGCCGTCGCCAGCTTTCGCATAGGCTTCACCCCATACAAAACAGGGCCGGTATGCTGTACCGGCCCTATCGTTTTTGTCTGTTCAGATAATATTCATG
The DNA here is from genome assembly GCA_902795045.1 of Oscillospiraceae bacterium. Lineage (GTDB taxonomy): Bacteria > Bacillota > Clostridia > Oscillospirales > Oscillospiraceae > Limivicinus. The sequence continues at coordinate 20,124 of CADBJU010000008.1, forward strand.
CCGAGCCAGGTGCCGCCGAGAAGGTGGAAATGCAGGTGCATGACGGTCTGGCCGCCGTCCTCGCCGCAGTTGTTGATGACGCGGTAGCCGTTTACAAGGCCCTCGGCCTTGGCGATCTTTGCGATGGCCTCGTAGCATCTGGCGACCCAGATGCTGTTGCTCTCGTTGATCTCGTCGGCGCAGGCGATGTGCTCCTTGGGCACCACCAGGACGTGAACCGGGGCCTGGGGATTGATGTCCCGGAAGGCATAGACGTATTCGTCCTCATACACCTTGGTGCTGGGGATGTCCCCGGCGATGATTTTGCAGAACAGGCAGTCGTCCATTTTTTCTTTCCTCCTGTCAGATTTTATTGCTGACAAGCCCCTCGACCGCGCCGAGCGCCTCGTTGAGCTTGCTCACGTCATTGCCGCCGCCCATGGCGGAGTCGGGCTTGCCGCCGCCCTTGCCGCCGGCAATGGCGGTGATGGAGCGGATGATGTCGCCCGCCTTGACGCCCTTTGCCACCGCGTCCTTGCCGCAGACGCACTGGAAGGTGATCTTGTCGCCGTTTACGGAGGCGATGACCGCGACCACGCTGCTGCACTTGTCGCGCAGCACGTCTCCCAGCTTGCGAAGGGTGTTTGCGTCGCAGCCGTCCCTGGAGCAGGTCACGACCTTGAGGCCGCCGACATCCTTTGCATTTTTAAGCATCTCATCAGCGCCGCCCGCGGATTCCTTCGCCTTGTACTGCTCGATGAGGCGCTTTGCCTCCTTGAGCTCGTTTGCCTGCTGCTCCAGCTTCTGCTTGAGGTCAGCGGGGCTGGTCTTGTACATGGCGGCGAGGGTGGAGAGTTCCTCGAGGTCACGGTTGAGGACCTTCATCGTCTCAAGGCCCGTGCTGGCCTCGATGCGGCGTACACCGGAGGCGACGGAGCCCTCGGAAATGATGTGGAAGGCGCCCGCCTTGGCGGTGTTGTCCAGATGCGTGCCGCCGCAGAGCTCAATGCTCCAGTCACCCATGTTGACAACGCGCACCACATCGCCGTATTTCTCGCCGAAGAGGGCGGTCGCGCCGGACTTACGTGCCTCGTCGATGGGCATTTCCTTCACGCTGATGCCGTAGCCCGTGAGGATGGCGTCGTTGACGATGCGCTCGACCTCCTTGAGCTGCTCGGTGGTAACGGCGGAAAAGTGTGTAAAGTCAAAGCGGAGGAAGTCAGGCTCGACCAGGGAGCCAGCCTGGTGTACATGATCGCCCAGAACCTCGCGCAGGGCTTTGTGCAGAAGATGGGTCGCGCTGTGGGCGCGGCCGATGGCCTGGCGGCGCTTTTCGCAGTAGCTGGCCTTCACCTTGTCGCCGACGGCAAATTCACCTGACTTGACCACACCATAGTGCATGTACTTGCCGCCCTTGTTCTTCTGTACGTTGTTGACCTCAAAGACGCTGTCGCCGCAGACGATCCTGCCGTGGTCGGCGACCTGGCCGCCCATCTCGGCGTAAAGAACGGTCTGATCGAGGACGATGATGCCCTCTGCGCCCGCGCCCAGCTCCTGCTGCAGCTCGTCCTCGGAGACGAGGGCCAGGACGGTCGCCTCGGTCTCCTTCCGGTCGTAGCCGACGAATTTGGTGTCGGGAATGCTCTTGCCGAACTCGATGCCGGCCCAGCCGAGATCGCCCAGGGCCTCTCTGGCCTTGCGGGCGCGCACGCGCTGCTCCTCCATGAGGGCCTTGAAGCCGTCCTCATCTACGCTCATGCCCTCGTCCTCACACATCTCGATGGTCAGGTCGATGGGGAAGCCGTAGGTATCGTAGAGCTTGAAGGCGTCGGCGCCGGAGAAGATGGTCTCGCCCTTTGCCTTGTGAGCCTCGAGGAGCTCGCCGAAGATCTTCATGCCGGCATCAATGGTGCGGGCGAAGTTTTCCTCCTCGGTCTTGACCACGCGCGTGATGTACTCCTGCTTCTCGCGAAGCTCGGGGTACTGGCACTCGTTTTCGTGGATGACGGTGTCGATGACTTTGTAGAGGAAGGGCTCGTTGACGCCGAGGAGCTTGCCGTGGCGGGCGGCGCGGCGCAGAAGACGGCGCAGCACATAGCCGCGGCCTTCATTCGAAGGCAGGATGCCGTCGCAGATCATGAAGGTGGCGGAGCGGATGTGGTCAGTGATGACGCGAAGGGACACGTCCTTCTTGTGGCTCTGGCCGTAGAAGGCGCCCGTCAGCTCGCTCACCTTGTGGGTGATGTTCATGACGGTATCGACATCGAAGAGGGAGTCCACGCCCTGACATACAACGGCCAGACGTTCAAGACCCATGCCGGTGTCGATATTCTTCTGCTTGAGCTCGGTGTAGTTGTTGTTGCCGTCGTTATCAAACTGGGAGAAGACGTTGTTCCAGACCTCCATGTAGCGGTCGCAGTCGCAGCCGACGGTGCAGTCGGGCTTGCCGCAGCCGTACTCGGGGCCGCGGTCATAGTAGACCTCGGAGCAGGGGCCGCAGGGACCCGCGCCGTGCTCCCAGAAGTTGTCCTCCTTGCCGAAGCGGAAAATGCGCTCGGGCGCAATGCCGATGTCCTTGTTCCAGATTTCGAAGGCCTCATCGTCGTCAACGTAGATGGAGGGATAGAGGCGGTTGGGGTCGATGCCGACCCAGTCGGGAGAGGTCAGGAATTCCCAGCACCAGGCAATGGCTTCCTTCTTGAAGTAGTCGCCGAAGGAGAAGTTGCCCAGCATCTCAAAATAGGTGCCGTGGCGGGCGGTCTTGCCGATGTTCTCGATGTCGCCGGTGCGGATGCACTTCTGACAGGTGCAGACGCGGCGGCGGGGCGGCTCCTGCTCGCCCTTGAAGTAGGGCTTCATGGGCGCCATGCCGGAGTTGATGATGAGAAGAGAGGCGTCGTTCTGCGGGATGAGCGAAAAGCTCGGAAGCCGCAGGTGGCCCTTGGTCTCAAAGAAGCTCAGGAACATTTCCCGAAGCTGGTTTACGCCGAATTTTTCCATGCTGTATATCCTCCAAAAATGTGTTTACAAAATAAAGCCTCCGCCCCAAATACAGGGGCGAAGGCAAATTCGCGGTACCACCCTGATTACCGCATGCGCGGTATCTCAAGCGCTCTTAACGTGAGCAGACGTTCCGGTTATCCCGGAAAGGCTCGGGAGTGGCTGTCGGGTTTGGATACAGGGCCTTTCAGCATGCGGCCCCTCTCTGTGGAATCCTGCGCCGACTCGTTCCGTCACAGCCAGTAACAATATCGAGTTGCATTGTATCAGAAATACGAAAATTGTCAAGTAGCGATCACCGGTTTTTTCCGCACCGGTCAATATCCCCAATCCATAAGCTTCCAGTTCCCGCCGTCAGGCCGGGCAAGCCACCACTGCCAGTCGGTATATTCAAAATCCTCATTCCACGCCGTCATCTCGGTATTCTTTTTGGGAGAATGGAAATCACTGACGAAGGAAATGACCTGTGAAAAATTCTCCTTTGCGTCGCGCGCCTCCTCCAGTCTGTTCACCCATGCCAGGTTTTCGGCATTGCACTGCTCATCGGAGGCATAGCGGATACTGTGCAGTTCACAGCCCTTCCAAGTGTTGAATTCCTTCATGATCAGGGAAATCGCCGCGTCCATGTCTTCCTTCGTATAGAGAGAAGAACTGCCGTAATCAATCGCGATCTTATTCTCTGATTTCGCTCCGCAGCCTGGCAGGTGAAAGAGCGCCGCCAGCAGCAGAAAAGCAACAATTCTTTTTTTCACAACTTATTCACTTCTTCGTTTTCTCAAAATCGAAAACTTCGGCGCCGCCTTGGGCAGCTTCAGATGTACCTCCATCATCGGGTGGCGGGCGTCGGGGATGGACTCCCCTTCCGCGTCTTTTATCTCCGAAACGGTAAAGCTTATGGGCTCGTCCGTGGGGGTGAGAAGCTCCAGCTCGTCGCCCGTGAAGAACTTGTTTCGCTGGGTCAGGACAGCGTTTCCGTCCCCGTCACAGCTTTCTACCACGGCGACGATGTCAGCGCCTGATTCGTATGTTCCGTCATAGCACTGCCCCGGCTCGCCGCCGAGATAGAAGCCCGTGCAGTAGGGGCGGTGGCTGACCATCCCGGTCTCTTTTACCCAGACCTCCGGCACCGGATCGCCGCAGGCCACGGCGTCGAGCGCGTGGCGGTAGGCGTTGGTGACGACGGCGGCGTAGTAGGCGGACTTCATGCGCCCTTCGATCTTGAAGCTGGAAACCCCCGCCTCCATGAGATCCTGCAGATGCTCGATCATGCACAGATCGTTGGAGTTGAGGATGTAGGTCCCGCCGTCTTCCTCGATCTCAAAGTACTGGCCTGGGCGCTTTTCCTCCATGAGGCTGTACTTCCAGCGGCAGGGCTGGGCACACTCGCCCCGGTTGCCGTCGCGCCCGGTCATATAATTGGACAGGAGGCACCGCCCCGAGAAGGAGACACACATCGCCCCGTGCACAAAAGCCTCGAGACGAAGCTCTGACGGGGTGTTTGCGCGGATGCGGCGGATCTCGTCCAGCGGCAGCTCTCGCGCCAGCACCACCGTGTCAGCGCCCATGGCGTGCAGGACGTTGGCGGTGGCGCTGTTGACCACGCCGAGCTGGGTGCTGACATGCAGGGCAATTTTGGGCGCAAAGCGCCTGGCCAGGGCCAGCACGCCGAGATCGGCGATGATGAGCGCGTCCGGCCCCGCCTCGTTCAGGAAGGCGAGATAGCCCGGCAGGCGGTTGAGCTCTTCCTCTCGCGGCAGAGTGTTGCAGGTCACATAGACCTTTTTCCCCATGCCGTGGGCAAGCTCGATGGCCTTGACCAGTTCCTCGTTATCGAAATTTCCGGCGGCGGCCCTGAGGCCGAATTCCTTGCCCGCCAGGTACACGGCGTCCGCGCCGTAGCGCAGCGCCATCTCAAGCCGCTCGGAGTCCCCGGCAGGGGCGAGCAGCTCAAGATCATTGCGCATAATTTTGTGAAGCAACAAAGTTATTAAACTCCGTATCGTTTGTAAAGAATCGGTGCACGCCGGCCTCGGCGTCCAAGGCGTAGAAGTAGTAGCTGGTGCTCTCGGGATAGAGGGCCGCGTAGATGGAGTTAAGGCCCGGGCTGCAGATGGGCGTGGGCGGCAGGCCGTCGTGAACACGGGTGTTGTAGGGGTCGTCCTTCTCGAGCATCTGCATGGTGGGCGCGCCCTCGTGATCGTTGTAAGGGTAAAGGACCGAGGCGTCGATGCCGAGCACGATGCCCGCGTTGAGGCGGTTATAGATGACGGAGGCGATATAGGGCCGCTCGTCGTCGTTGCCGGCCTCCTTTTCGATCAGGGAGGCGACCTTGAGCACGTCGTACATATTCATGCCGATTTCCTCGGCACGCTGGTACATCTCGTCTGTGATGCGGCGGTGGAAGTTGTCGAGCAGCTTGTTGATGGCGCTCGAGCCCTGCATGCCAACGTAGAACTCGTAGGTGTCCGGGAACAGGAAGCCCTCGAGGCGGTAGGCGCCCTCCCCTTCCGTCTGCTCCAGGAAATCGTAATTATACTCGGTGGAAGCGGCGTCCTCCATGAGGTCGTTGTAGCTGCAGACGCCGTTTTCCTCCAGGCGCATGAAGATCTGGTGCATCTTGAAGCCCTCGGGGATCGTCACCATCACCGTAACCGTGGAGGAGGAACCTGCGCGCATGTTCTGGATCAGGGCGCGGTAGTCGAAGGTGGAGCGCAGCTCGTACTCGCCGGGGCTCACCTTGGTGTCGGCGGTGGAAATTTTGCAGAAGAGATTGAAAAGCCACTTGTATTCGATGAGTCCCGCGTCCTTAAGCACATCCGCCACATAGTCCATGTCCGCGTGAGTGACGCGCTTGGTGCCGACCTTGACGCCGTTTTCGTCGATCTTGTCCACGGTCTCCGACTGGAAGATGTTGCTCGGCAGCGTGACGACGGCGGTAAAGTCGTCCTTGTTGAGAGCGAGCATATCGCTCGTCGCCATCCAGGCAAGGCAGGCCAGAACCACGCTTACGCAGACGATGAACGTAAAGTACATCAGTCCCCCGAGGCAGCCGGAGTGGTATTCGTGGCTCTGGCGCACGGGGCGGTAGTCGCGCTCGGACTCTGCGTCGCCGGTGTAGTTTCTGGTCTCGCGGCCCGAGGAGTCGATCAGCAGCTCGTCCATGGCCTTGATGGGGTTTCGCCGGGCGTTTGTCTGCCGGGTCTTCTTCCGCTCGCTTTGGTCCTCCGGGCGCTTCTTCTCGTCGTGGATGCGGAATATTTCGTTGATCTTATCCAGTTCGTCTGGCATGGTATACTCCTTGTAGCACAAAGCCGCCGGGCGTCATAGGATGGCATGAGCCGGACGCCCGAAACGTCTGGCCCAACATAGGGAGAAAGCCCTGCCGTCCACCGCACGGCGGGAGGGTGCGTCGACTGCTTTGGTGCGGAGAAAGGGAATCACTATGTTCTGTAATTCTTGCAACAACGGCAATAATAACCTCTGGCTCATCATCCTGATCATCATCCTCTTCGGCGGCTGCAACGGCGGTTACAACGGCGGCTGCTGCGGCAACAACTGCGGCTGCAACAACTGTGGCTGCAACAACTGTGGCTGCAATAATAACTGCGGCTGCGGCAACGACTGCGGCTGCTGCTGAGTCAAACGGAGGGGCCCCTTACGGGGCCTCTTTTTTGACGTTCGGAGAATGGATTTTGTTTCCGAAGCATGCAGGAACACAAGTGATTATACGCAGGATGGTCGATTTACATACATCGGCGATGTGCGCGATGGTTCAAACCTGCGAAAAGACCTCTCCGATTTTGCCGTGGATGACAAGGTCAGCCTCGGCGGGGGTGCTGGAGCGCGTAATAAGCACCAGCTTGTCGCCGCGGTAGTAGTTGATGAGTCCCGCCGCGGGATAGACCTTGAGGGAGGTGCCGCCCACGATGAGCACATCGGCGTTGCGGATGTACTGTATGGCGGTGCGCATCACGTCCTGGTCCAGCGCCTCCTCGTATAAAACGATGTCCGGGCGGATGACCCCGCCGCAGCCGCAGCGCGGCACGCCCGTGCCGTGGTTCATGAGATCGGCGTCAAAGCTTTTGCGGCAGCGGGAGCAGTAGGCTCTGAGGATGCTGCCGTGCAGCTCGAGGACGTTTTTGCTCCCCGCCGCCTGGTGCAGGCCGTCGATGTTCTGGGTGACAACGGCGCGAAGCTTTCCCTCCCGCTCAAGCTCGGCAAGGCGGAGGTGGCAGCGGTTGGGCTTCACCCCGTCGATGACCAGCTTTTCCCGGTGGAAACGGTAGTACTCCTCGGGATAGCGTTCAAAAAAGGTATGGCTCAGGATCGTCTCGGGCGGGTATTTCCACTTTTGGTTGTACAGGCCGTCCACACTGCGAAAGTCGGGGATGCCGCTCTCGGTGCTGACGCCCGCGCCGCCGAAGAAGACAATGTTGTCGCTTCCGTCTATCCACTCTTTCAGTTTGGCAATGTTGGCTTCCATGCTCTGTGCCTCCTTTATACGGCCGCTTCCGCCGCCGCGATCACTCTGGCCGCACTTTCCTCGCAGGCCTTGAGTGTGATCTCGTTTTCCCGGCGGACGATGTAGCGGTAAGTGTCGTCCGAGCACTTGTCGGACATGTCCAGGATAAACAGGCGGGCAGCGCGGATGGCAGAGAGGGAAAGCTCCGCGCTCTCGCCGAGGTAATGCAGGGCGTCCTTGGGACAGAACCCGGCAAGCTCCGCGCCCAGCTCCAGCGCCTGGTTCATCATGTTGATGACCTCGCCGGGGATGGCGACGGCGGGCTGGCGCGTGGCCTCGATCTTGCGCTCGTCCCCTTCCTTGAGGGCCTTGCGCAGCGGTCCGCGGGATTTCACGTCCTCGTCGATGAGGTGGACCATGTAGGTCCTGAGGATCTCTGCGTTGCGGAAAATGTAGTCCGCGCGCTCATTTTCGGGCAGGGCCTTCACGGTGTGCCCCGCCGCCCGCTCCAACAGCGCCATGGCAAGGGCCGCGTTCATGGCGGCGGCGCTGCCGGTGTCGATGCGCGTTTCCGGGTCAGCGAGGGCTTTGGTCAGCTCGTCGGCATTTTTCAGCTTGAAGATCTCGATCTTGATTCCTTCCGCCATATATATGCTCCCTTCCTGATAATATAAAAATGTCATTCAAATCGTTTTTGAGGCAGCTTTGCCGCCTTAAAAACACCTTAAGGCGAGCATGGCGACGCGCGGGAAGCGCGCGACGATCCAAGCTTGCTATGCGAGCCCTCGCGCCGATCAAGCGCGCCGTCTCACGCAAGGCGTGCGCGATAAGCGCGAGTCCTCAATTGCGAATCGTATTCGCAATTGATCATTTTAGTCGCGGTTAAACTCTCTGAGCCTGAGGCCTTCGTTTTTCTGCAGGGCCCAGTTAACACACCAGTCGGAGGTGAAGAGCAGGAGGTTGTTGCCCTTGAAGTCCTGCACCCACTTGGTGTCGCTGGTGAGGTTTAAGTCCGGGATGCGGATGTCGTCGTTCTCCACCCAGCGCACCAGCTCATAGGGCATGGAGCGGCGGCGGATCTCCACCCCGTATTCCGTGCGAAGACGGTATTCCAGCACCTCAAACTGCAGCACGCCCACGACGCCCACGATGACCTCCTCCACGCCGGTATACGGCTCGTGGAAGATCTGGATGGCGCCCTCCTGGGCGATCTGCATGATGCCCTTTTCAAACTGCTTGCGCTTCATGGTATCCACGCGCTCTACCCCTGCAAAGTGCTCGGGCGCGAAGGTGGGGATGCCCTCGAAGCAGACGTTCATGTTCTTCTCGCAGATCGTGTCGCCGATGGAGAAGATGCCGGGATCGAAGACGCCGATGATGTCACCGGCGTAGGCCTCGTCGATGATGGCGCGGTCCTGGGCCATGAGCTGCTGGGGCTGGGCAAGCCGGAGGGCCTTGCCCGCCTGGACATGGAAATACTCTTTATCCCGCTCAAAGCGGCCCGAGCAGATGCGCATGAAGGCGATGCGGTCGCGGTGGGCCTTGTTCATGTTGGCCTGGATCTTGAAGACGAAGGCGGAGAAGCGCTCGTCCATGGGATCGACGATGTCGTCCTGGGAGATACGCGGCAGAGGCGGCATGGTCATTTTCAGGAAGGATTCCAGGAAGGGTTCCACGCCGAAGTTATTCAGGGCCGAGCCGAAGAACACGGGGCTGAGGCGGCCCTTGCGGACTTCTTCGATGTCGAACTCATAGCCCGCGCCGTCGAGGAGTTCAATGTCGTCCGCAAGCTGCTCGCGCAGACGGTGGCCGATGAGCTCGTCAAGCTTCTCGGTCTCGTCCAGCTTACACTCGATGGCTCTTATTTTGCTCTGTCCGCGGTGAAACTCGTTGAAGGCGAGGATCTCGCGGCGCTCCCGGTCGTAAACGCCCTTGAAATCCTGTCCGCAGCCGATGGGCCAGTTCATGGGATAGGTCCCGATGCCGAACTCTGTCTCCAGCTCCTGCATCAGATCATAGGGGCTTCTGGCCTCGCGGTCGAGCTTGTTGATGAAGGTGAAGATCGGGATATGGCGCATGGCGCAGATCTTGAAGAGCTTTCTGGTCTGCGGCTCGATGCCCTTGGCGGCATCGATGACCATGACGGCGGAGTCCGCCGCCATGAGGGTGCGGTAGGTGTCTTCTGAGAAGTCCTGGTGGCCCGGGGTGTCGAGGATGTTGATGCAGTAGCCCTCGTACTCAAACTGCATGACGGAGGAGGTGATGGAGATGCCGCGCTGCTTTTCCAGCTCCATCCAGTCGGAGACGGCATGCCGCGCGGTGGCCTTGCCCTTGACCGAGCCCGCCAGCTGGATGGCCCCGCCGTAGAGCAGGAGCTTTTCGGTCAGCGTGGTTTTGCCCGCGTCCGGGTGGGAGATGATGGCGAAGGTTCTGCGCCTTTCGATTTCTTTTTTATAATCCGGCATAACAAACTTCCTTAATTTCCATATAATTCTTGACGCTATATTATATCCGCTGAACGGGAAAAAGTAAAGGTTTTAAAATGCGGCGAAAGCATCTTTGAAAAAAGGCTCCCGGTCAGAGGCCGGGAGTCCTTGCCTTATTCGTTTCGCAGGGCCTCCACCGGGTCCTTCTTGGCGGCAATGCCCGAGGGGATCAGGCCCGCGATAAAGGTCAGCGTCACGCTCACCAGCACGAGCCCGACTCCGCCGACGAGCGGCAACGTGGAGCGCAGGCCTGCGAGGGATGGGTGCTCGGCGATGATGATATTGACCGGGATATTGATCAGCAGCGTGATGCCGATGCCGATAAGTCCCGCAAAAAGACCGATAATGAAGGCCTCGGCATTGAACACGCGCGAGACATCGCGCTTTGAAGCGCCGATGGCGCGCAGGATGCCGATCTCCTTGGTGCGCTCGAGTACGCTGATATAGGTGATGATGCCGATCATGATGGAGGAGACCACCAGGGAGATGGCCACAAAGGCGATGAGCACGTAGCTTATGACGTTGATGATCTTCGTAATGGAGCTCATGAGCATGGCTACGATGTCCGTATACTCGATCTGATCCTCCTCGGGCACGGTGTCGTTATAATTCGTGATGGCCTTGGCAACCGCGTCCTTGTTCTCGAAGCTGGATGCGTAGATATTGATGATGCTGGGGTTTTCGAGGTCCACATAGCCGAGCGCCTTGAGGTTCTTGCGCAGGGTGCTCTCGGAGTAGGTGGGCGGCATGGCGTTGTCGTAGAGCCAGAGATAGTCGTCGTCCTCCAGGGAGAGGAGCTCAAAGTCACGGGCAAGCTCGCTGTCGGAGAGGTAGGCGTACATGTTGCGCATCTGGATGGCGTACTGCTCCTTGACCTGCTGGGAGATCATGCCGCGCATGTATTCAAAGAGCGTGTCATCGTCCATCTCCTTGAGGAAAGAGGCGTAGCCCGGATAGTACTGCAGCACCATGTCCTCGACATCCTTGCGGGTGGTGTCCTTGAGCTGTTCGTCAAGCTGTTCGTCGATGTAGCTGTCCTCCGGGACGCTCATGAACTCCACATACAGTTCACCGAGCTTTTTCTCGTCGGCATCGCGGATATAGTCCTTCGCCGCCTCGATCTTGCGGGACTTGCTCATGGCCTCGTCGTTTTCGTCGAGGAAGGGCAGGCCGGTCAGCACATCGGTTTCGGGGTCTGAAAGCTGTCGTCTGACGAGGTCCTTCTTCTCCGCCTCGCCCACCACGTACTCCACCAGCTTGTGGGTATAGCCCACCGAGCCGGTGCTCATCATGGTGGACATAGCTTCCCCGCTCGGGCGGATAATGCCGACGATGCGGATAGGAAGGCCGTTTGCAAACAGAGTCGGCAGGCCGATGTCTCCGTCGGCGACGTTGATGTACTTTTCATCCTCCTCGCTGTACTGGAACTCGTCGGCCGGGTAGATGTAGCGGAAGACCATGTCGCAGACCTGCTCATAGCTCCAGCTCTCCTTCTCGGTGTTCAGGTTCTCCTGGTTGATGAAGGTCTCCATATCCTCCGAGAGGTTGCTGCTGGACTTGAGGCCGAGGGCGTAGAGCACAAGGTCCGAGACCTCGTTGTTCTTATCCACCACCAGCACGACCTCGTCATACCGCTCCGGCCATCTGCCGTAGATCAGTTCATTCTGCTCTTTTATAAGCGGGTTGACGGTCTCGCCGTTGTCTCCGGGCAGCATCTCCTGCCAGGCGTTCATGGTGTTGTAGGCCGCGCCGAAGGTGGAGAAATAGGTGCTGTAGTCGCCGCCGAAGGTGGCGCTCATGGCCCGCTGCATCAGCTCTGTCACATCAGTCTTGACAATGTTGCCGTCGCTGTCCTCGGCGTAGATGTTCATGTCCATGTCGTAGGAGTACTGGATGGAGCTGATGTACGTGTTGATATCCGTCTTGCCGCTTTCGATAAACTGCTTGAAGGCCTTAAGGTTGTTGGTCTGCTTTTCCGCCGAGACCATGGAGTTCATCATGTCATAGAGGATGGTGCTGGAATAGACCGCGTCCCGCTCGTGCTGGTTCTCCTCCGCCTCGGCCTGCACGCCCATGAGCGAGGCCATCATGCTCGTCATGTCCACGGTCTCGGCCTGGATGGTGATAGGGTAGCTTGAGAGCGTATCCTTCTGCATCTTGTCGATATAGTTCTGGATGCCGTTGGATAGCGACATGATGAGGGCGATGCCGATGATGCCGATGCTGCCGGCAAAGGCTGTGAGGATGGTGCGCGCCTTTTTGGTCATGAGATTGTTGGTGGACAGGGCCAGGGCCGTAAAGAAGCTCATGGAGGTCTTGTCCTTGCGGGCGGTCTTCACAGACTCGGCCGTGTCGCCGGTGCCGGAGTCGTATGGGTCACTGTCGTCCACGATCACGCCGTCCTTGAGGCGGATGATGCGGCTTGCGTAGTCCATGGCAAGCTCGGGGTTGTGGGTGACCATGATGATGAGCTTGTCCTTGGAGATCTCCTTGAGAAGATCCATGATCTGTACGGAGGTTTCGGTGTCCAGTGCGCCGGTGGGCTCGTCGGCCAGGAGGATGTCAGGGTTGTTGACCAGGGCGCGGGCGATGGCCACGCGCTGCATCTGGCCGCCGGACATTTGGCTGGGCTTCTTGTGGATCTGGTCCCCCAGGCCCACCTTCTGCAGCGCCTCCGTCGCGCGCTGCCGCCGCTCGCCCGCGCCGACGCCCGACAGTGTCAGGGCAAGCTCCACATTCGACAGCACCGTCTGGTGCGGGATGAGATTATAGGACTGGAAGACAAAGCCGATGGAGTGATTGCGGTAGGAGTCCCAGTCGGCATCGGTGAAGCGCTTGGTGGATTTGTTGTTGATGATGAGGTCCCCGGAGGTATAGTGGTCAAGGCCGCCGATAATGTTCAGAAGCGTGGTCTTGCCGCAGCCGGAATGGCCGAGGATGGCGACAAATTCATTCTCCCGAAACTCCAGGTCCACGCCCTTGAGCGCATGGACGACGGAATCGCCGGCTTCATAGTCTTTTCGGATCTGGCAGAGTTTGAGCATGGATATCCCTTCTATACAAAACGGCAGTTGACAACAGTTCCATTCTGCTGTATAATTTCACAGCTTAAAAACAAGCCCACGTAGCTCAGCAGGATAGAGCACTCGCCTCCTAAGCGAGGGGTCGGAGGTTCGAATCCTCTCGTGGGTGCCATGGAAAAAGCCATCCCATCCGGGATGGCTTTTTCCATCCCGTGAGAGGATTCGAATAATCATCGCGCAGGCCGGGGGCCTGTGCATGAGCCGGTGCGCACACCGGCGAATACCTTTATCGTTCGCCGCCTCAGCGGTGAACGATGCATGCGAATCCTCTCGTGGGTGCCAACGTCAGAAGAAGCCTGCTCCATTCCGTTTCCGCGGTTACCGTAAGTGCCGCGAAAACTCCATATCCGCAGTCTCCTTCTTCCTTTCAAAATCGGACCCGCTTTGCTGGGCTCCGATTTTGTTTTTTCCCTCGGGATGGCTTTTTCATCCCGAAGAGAGGAGTCGAGTGAATTGCAATACATAGTAATCATAGCACAACTTTCTCCCGTTTGGTAGAGGCCGGGCGCTGAGTTTGCAAATTATTCACGTGTATCGTCTTTTCTTCCTGCATGTTTTTGTGGAATCGTTCAGAATGGGATTGCAGTTTTGCCCTCCCCTATGGTAAAATGTTTCCCGTCAAAGCACGGGGCCATTAGCGTCCCGGATCAGACTATACTGTTTAGGAGATGATCGCCGTGAAAACGCTGCGGGAAATGAACAACCGTGAGCTGTTCTGCCTTCTGACCGGTGAAGGAGAGATCGTACAGCAGACCATGCTGCGCAATATTATTCTTGCTTATAAGAAAAAATATCCGGAAAAGGTCGGCCATTTCGGTGAGATGGACCTTGCCGCGATCGTGGCCGAGATGACCGAAGAGGAAAACTGAATAACAGTTTATAAAGGGGCTGTCTCAAAACGTTACCGTTTTGTCATCCTGAGAAACGAAGTGACGAAGGATCCTTCTTTTGAAGGTTTTCACAAACTTTGAGGAAAGATTCTTCACTTCGCGAACATTAGAGATTCTTAGCGGCTTGCCGCTTAGAATCTCTATGCACTTTAGGAGAATGACACGGAGTTTTGAGACAGTCCCTTTTTTTAATACCCGTAGTCGCCGAAGACGCGCATGGCGTGGCAGCGGTCACAGTAGTTGTATACCGCGCCGATGGGCAGCTCCTTCCCGCAGGAGCGGCAGCGGCGGATATATTCGTCCTTGCTGACCTTCATCAGCTCCGCGATCCGGTCGCAGATGGCCTTGCGCTCGGCGGTGCAGTCGTCCTCCTGGCCGATCCTTCTCAAAAGCTGGTGGCGGATGTCGTAGGCCTTGTACTGCAGCTCACAGTCCTGGAGCGTCTCGTCGCCGAAGTACGGCGCTGGCACACGCCGGTTTTTCAAGATCGCCTCGGCGCAGCGGGCCCAGTAGATGACCAGCTCCTCCGAGCGGGTGTCCACCGGGCAGGTGATGAGGTCATAGACCAGCTCCCGGTTTTCCGGGGTGATCTTTTTTCGCAGGTGCTTGAGCAGGATGCGCGCGTCCTGCATGCTCTCGCGCACGAACTCCGATTCCCTGGGCATCTTGTCCCAGGCCAGAAGCAGCAGGTCCATGGGATAATCGGAGGCAAGCACCTCGCGCGGAAAGCCGATGCAGGCCTGCTTGATGGCCCGGACGCGCTGTCCGAGCCGCTCGCCGATGAGAGTATCCCCGCCGATTGCCAATACTTCACCGTATTCGTGCAGGCCGTAGCGCCCCGCCCGTCCGCCGATCTGGTTGATCTCCGCCGTAGTGAGGGGCCGAAACTCCCGGCCGTCAAACTTCTGGGTCTCGGCAAAGATCACGCGCTTGATGGGCAGCGAGATACCGAGGCCGATGGCGTCGGTGGCGACAACGATGTTGTTTTCGCCCGAGACGTATTTTCTGACCTCGTTGCGCCTTGCCTCCGGCGGCAGCGCGCCGTAGATGACGCTCGCGTGAAAACCCTGCTTTTCCAGAATCGCGGCGGTGGACAGGACATTCTTTCTTGAGAAACAGATAATGGCGTCGTCGGGCCGGAAGTCGCTGTAGCCCCGGCATTGTCCCGCATAGCGCAGCGGCGCGAGGCGCTGGTGCTGCACCACATTGTAGGGGTCGCCGAAGCTGGTAATGAGCCGCTCGATATAGGGCAGGGCCTCGGGCGCCATACAGATATGCACCGCCTCGGCGTCCACAAGGCAGATCGCTTTGAGCCAGGCCGAGCCCCGGTCACGGTCTGCGATGAGCTGCGCCTCGTCGATGACGGCGGTCTTGTAGTGGGCATTGAAGTTGCAAAGCTCGATCGTGGAGGAGATAACCTTCGCCCCCTCGACCGGGATGGACTCCTCCCCCGTCAGCATGCTGCACGGGATGCCCGCGTCGTTGAGCTTGTCGAACATCTCCAGCGCCAGCAGGCGCAGCGGCCCGAGATAGGCCCCCGGCGTGTGCTTTTTCAGATCCTCGATGGCGTCGTAGGTCTTGCCGCTGTTTGTCGGGCCGACATGGAGGATGAAAATGCGCTTGAGCTTGCGCGCCCGCTCGATATACGATTCGGGCGAAAAGGACTCGTAGAGCTCCGTGATCTCACGAAACTGCCGCTCGCGAAGCTCCTTTTCCTCCCGCTCCCGGATGAGCCGCCGGATCTCCGGGTGCTGTACGGCCTGTGCCGCCGCCTCCTCGGTCCAGCCCTCCATCGTCCACCAGGAGCCGCCCCGCCCGCGTACCTTGATGATCTCCGGCTTCGGAAAGCAGTCCTGTATGAGCTTTTTTGTGATATGATATTTTTTGATGATCTGCTGCCGGGTGAGAAGCTTCACCCTTTCCTTTTTGTGTTTTCCCATGTCTCTTTCGTTTTCGATCCTTTAATGTGCGCTTCGGCACAGTCTTTCATGTGATACGAACATGAAGACCAGCAGCACGGTCAGATAGACCGGGAACAGGCGAAGCGTGGTATGGGCGGCGATCCAGCCGAACAGCGGCGGCATCAGCGATGTGCCCACATAGGCGCTGGCCATCTGCACGCCGATGATGGCCTGGGAGCGCCCGGCCCCGAAGTGTGCAGGGGTGGCATGGATCAGGCTCGGATAGACCGGGGCGCAGCCGAGCCCGATGATAATGAGGCCCGCCAGAGCAAAGCTGTTTGCAAGCGGCAGGAACACCAGCACAAGGCCCAGTACCAGAATCCCCTGTCCCAGCCGCACCATCTGTGAGTCGTTCAGACGCATGGTGATAAAGCCGCTCACGGCCCGTCCGACGGTAATGCCGAGATAGAAAAGGCTGCCGTAGTGGGCGGCAGTCACCGCGTCAATGCCCCTCACTGTAACCAGATAGCTGCTGGCCCAGAGGCCCACGGTCTGCTCGAGGGCACAGTAGCAGAAAAAGCAGAGCATGACCGCCTTCGCCCCCGGCAGGGCCACGACCTCGGGCAGGGACAGTGCCCGCGTGCGCTCCGCTCCTCCCCCGCTGCCGCCGGGAGATTTCCACAGCGGCAGGCTCAGCACCAGCGCCGCGGTGAGCGCAAGCTGCAAAAAGCCGATGACGCGGTAACCCATGCTCCAGCCGCGGCCGCCGGAGAGCGCCGCGCCCATGATGTACGGCCCCAGCGTCGTGCCGATCCCCCACATGCAGTGCAGCCAGCTCATATGGCGGCTGGCATAGTGCAGGGCCACGTAGTTATTGAGCGCCGCGTCCACACCGCCCGCCCCGAGACCGTAGGGTACGGCCCAGAGGCACAGAGCAAGATAGGAACGGCTACAGGAAAAGCCGAAGAGCGCCGCGCATGTCATCGCCACGCTGATGGCTGTCACCTTTCCCGCGCCAAGGCGGCGGGTCAGACGGTCGCTGAGAAGGCTTGAGATGATGGTGCCGACGGAGATGATCATGAACACGCCGCCCGACCATGAAAGCGGGACTTCGAGCTCCTGATGCATGACCGGCCAGGCGGAGCCGAGAAGGGCGTCCGGCAGGCCGAGACCGATAAAGGCCAGATAGATGATGGGCAGCAGCAGAGAAACCATATCCAATACCTCTGATTTTTATAATTCGAACAGAGAAAGCTGTTCCTTTTTATCGGGCAGCTCCGCAATATAACGGAAGCATTTCTCCGGATCGTGGAGCACGCCGCGCTTCTCACATTCGTTATGGAACAGGCGCATGAGGGCCGCGCCGTGCGGACTGTTGACCTCATAGGCGTTTCTGTAGCGGCGGCGGTATTCGTCGCTCAGGCCCGGGAAATGCCGGTCGAGGGCGCGGTAGTAATACTCCCGGTCCCCTTCCCGGAGCGTGACTCCGGCGCCATAGCAGATGATGCCCTTTACATCCGCGTCAAAGCAGTAATCCAGGATGCGGCGGATGTTCTCCTCCGTGTCCGTCAGAAAAGGCAGGATCGGCGTCATCCAAACGACAGCGGGAATCCCCTGCCGCTGAAATGCCTTCAAGACCTCATACCGCCTGGCAGTCGTGCAGACGTTCGGCTCCAGAAGCTCGCTGAGAGCATCGTCGGCCACCGTGAGCGTCATCTGCAGGACGCTCTTTGCCTTGCGGTTGATGCTGTCAAAAAGGTCAATGTCACGCAGAACAAGGTCTGACTTCGTGATGACCGAAGCCCCGAAGCCGAGTCGTTCGATGATCTCCAGGCAGCGGCGTGTGAGCATCAGCTCCTTTTCGCAGGGCTGATAGGGATCGCTCATGGAGCCGGTGGAGATCACCGCACGCTTGCGCCGCCTTTTCAAGGTATCCTCCAGCAGTTCCGGCGCGTTGCGCTTGACCTCGATATCCTCAAAGGGGTGGGTAAACTGATAGCAGGTACTTCGGCTGTCGCAGTAGACGCAGCCGTGTGTGCAGCCGCGGTACAGGTTCATTCCGTTCCGGCTCGACAGGAGCGTTTTTGCCTCCACAAAATGCATGCGGCCCCCTCATCTCCTTTTCGGCAGGATGCCAATACTATACAGGATTCGGCGGCGGGCGTCAAATGAAAACGCAAAACGCCTCCATCATTCCGATTCATGCCGCACAAAAGTTGGGGTTTCCTGAGACAAGAACCGGACACCGCCGGACCTTACTGGTAAATATTTCTTGAAATCTAAAAAATTTTGAAAAAAAGAGCTTGACATTTTGTTCTCTTTCTGGTAATATCCATCTTGCTCACGGGGGTATAGCTCAGCTGGGAGAGCGCTTGAATGGCATTCAAGAGGTCAGCGGTTCGATCCCGCTTATCTCCACCAGGTACATTGAGGGAAAAAGTTCTGAATCGTAAAGATTCGGGACTTTTTTCTTGTTTTTACGATGTTTTTGTTTCTGTCGTGTTGCGCTCTTATTTACTATGATTCCACGGCGTGTGGAATTCGTGTGGAATTGAGAAAACCGACAGCGCCGAAAGCCAGTCAGCGCGCGCTGTTTGACATGTCCCCCTGCGTTTTCGCAAATGCCAAAATAGAAAAACGCTGTTCTTTCGCAAAAGCCACAAAAGCAGAAAACTGTGTTTTTTGCTTTGCGAGAATGGAAAGATTCCGGGAAACCGCAAATCCGAGTGTTGGCAGAAAGCTGTTTTTTTGCGTGCGTACGCTTTCGTGTTCTTCCGGAAGATCAGGAGATGATTATTGCACATGCAAAAGCGATGGGCGACAAAAGTACCTCAGCCTTCTTAATCAGAGCCGTGAAAGAGACGATTGAGCGGGATCTTTCAAAGCGGGATAGTTGAAAGCGTCTGGTGAGTTCGTTTCCGCTCATTTCGGCCACGTCAGAAACGCCGATTGATACAATGTGTCAATTCGGTGTTTCGTTTTTTATGCCCTGAAAGCCTTGCGGCGCAACGCCTCCAGTTTCTTGCCATTGCAGTATGTTTTATAGATTGAAAAAGAGAGGGTTTGAATCCCCTCTAAGGGCGGAAAGAAGATAACGTTAGCAGGGGCAAATAGTTTGGTTATAGGGGTTTCGTTTGGTAGTTAAAATTATTGAAGTTTTATCCTTTCGTGTTATTAAAGTAATCTTCCATTATGTTAAAAACAGTTAATTGACAACGTTTACCGCGAGGCGATTTTTTTCATGTTCAGGCCACCGAGAATTCCCATGTCAGTGTAAAACTGCCGGGCGCATAAAACTGTTGCAATTTTCATGTGAATTGTATATAATCCACGGCACCACGGCACGAACAGAATCTCAGATTAACTGATGACATCACTTTAGGAGGCGACAAATATGCTGATGAATTTCAAAAGCCAGGGAAAACACTGCCCTGACCGTCACGCTTGAGGGACGACTGGACACCACCACCGCGCCGCTGCTGGAGGCGGAGATAAAGGACACATCGCCTGGCGTAGGAGCGCTGACCATTGATATTCACAGGCTGGAATATATCTCCTCCGCGGGACTGAGCGTGCTGCTCAGCGCGCAGAAGGTCATGTACAAGCAGGGCGAAATGAAGATTACGGGCGTCAATGATGCCATTATGGAGATCTTAGAGGTGACCGGCTTCAGCGATATTCTGAATATTGTCTGACGGACGGCCATTTTTCACACAAGAAAGGAAGAAAAGTATGTCAAACACCAAGTATCCGGTTTCTGTCGCCACGCCCTTCCACAACACGAACCTGAAATTCTTTGCCAAATGCATGGAGTCTCTCAAAGGGCAGACCATCGGTTTTGAAAACATACAGTGGGTCATCACGGTACACAACTCCGAAAAGCAGTATCTGGACGCCGTAAAGGAGATGGCGGCCCCCTACCCCAATATGGAGGTCTACGAGCTCTATAACGAGTTCCGGACGGCATCCACACCGAGAAACGAGTGCATGAAGCATATCAAGAGCGATTACGTCTTTTTCCTGGATTCTGACGATTTTCTCTATCCGGAGGCGCTGGAGAAGCTTCATACGGCGATGGAGGAGAACGGCGCAGAGGTAGGTTCCTTCCGCGAGGAATCCATCGAGGGAACAACAGGTCTTCAGGGCGTGGAGAATCTTCGTCTCAAGTTCCTGCTGGATCAGACGAAGCCCCTGATCGTCCTGCACCGGAACGATCCGGAAATGGAGCATTATCTGGACCCGCGCAATCTGACGGTGCATAAGATGTACCGTCTCAGCCTGCTGACCGATAATAATATCCGCTTCCGTGACAGAACCGCCATGGGCGAGGATGTGGTGTTTAATCTCAACTGTGCAAAGTTCTATAAGACCATTGTCGTTCTGCCGCAGTATATCGGCTACGGCTATTTCCTGAACGCCGGTTCCCTTGCCCAGACCAATCTGGCGGTGACCCCGGAAAAGCTGAACACCTTCCTGAGTGACCGCCTGGACTGGATTGAGATGGCAGTGCAGACCGGCCTGAACACGGCAAACATCGGTTGGCTGGGTCTTGCCAGCGCCGCTAAGCTCCTGTCGGCTCCCGGCCTCCCGGAGCAGTTCCGCCAGAGCTGGAAGGAGCGCTACATCCCCTACGCGCATATGTTCCCGCCCATGAAGCCCTCCAAGTTTTATAATGAAGCGACAACACAGGGAATCACGGCTCTTGTCCGCAGCTTCTTTGCCAAAGGCGGTGATTCAACAGGAGCGCGCAAAAATATTGATTATCTGTGGCCCGTACTGGAGAAAAACATCGGGACGGACGTCGGCAGAAACTGGAATTTCGGCGCGATCCATACCTATGAAGCATACAAGAGCAATGTTCCGCTGACGACGTATGATTTTTACGCGCCCCTCGTGGAGCTGACCACCCGCATCGGCGAGGTCAATATCTTCTGCGCTGACCCGCTGACAGGCTACTCCCTGAGCTCCGGCACCACCGGGCCGCAGAAGCGCATCCCCTATACTGCCGAGCACCTGATCTCCTACGCCGCCAGTATGCGCGACATCCTTCTGGACGGGGAGCCCACCTTCGCCCTGCTGGAGAGCCTGCCGAAGGAGATGGAATATGTCGATCACACCCGTCTGGACTCCATCCTCGGCGCGGCGCTGAGCGTCATCCGCAATGAGCTTTCCGAATGCTCCTATTCACGCTCTTTCAAGCAGGGCACCGTGACCGGCCCCGAAGAGCTTTTCTTCCCGGCGGAGACGATAGATCCCCGTTATGCGCGGCTGCTGTTCGCGCTGCTCGACCCGGATGTGTCCCAGATCGTCGCGCCCTTCACTTGGACGGTGCTGGATACCATACAGTACCTGGAGAAAAATTACGGGAGCATCCTGCACGATATGGAGACGGGCACCATTTCTGTTGATGCCGGTCTGCCCGAAGGAATGCGCAAGGCCATGGAGGACAAGCTGACTGCCTGCCCCGAGCGTGCCGCTGCGCTGCGTGCCGAATTTGAAAAGGGCTTTGAGAATATCATTCCCCGTATCTGGCCCAATTGCGGCCGCATCGTCGCCGCCGGCACGGGCGCGTTTTCCATTTACACCCGCAAGCTCCGCTTCTACAGCGGCGCGATCCCCATGAACAACGGCTTCTACGCCGCCTCTGAGGCGGTAATCGGCCGCAGCCTCCGGGATGACAGCGACGAATATGTTCTTTTGACCGACAATGCCTTCTTTGAATTTCTCAGGCCCTCCGACAAGGAGCCGGTGGAGGCGGAGGCGCTGCGGGACGGTGAGGAGTATGAGCTTATCCTCACCAATGCCGCCGGGCTCTACCGCTACCGTCTGGGCGATGTGATCCGCGTCCTGCGGCGCGAGGGCGACGCTGTCATCTTCAGCTTTGAGTACCGCATGGATAGCCGCCTCCTGATCGGCGATGCCGTGGTGACGGAAAAGATGCTGGAGAAGGCCGTCGAAGCCTTTGAAAAACAGACGGGCACCGACCTTCGCGACTTCTGCGCCATGGTCGATGAGGACGGCGCCCTGACCGTTCTGGTCGAGCCCTTCGGCGCGGCAAAGACTCTCCCGGCTGCGGAAGAGAGGAGCAGTCGCATGGAGGAGGCGCTCTTCTCGCTCTGTCCGGCCTACAGGGCGGTGCGCGAGAACGACGGTGTCTCCGCCTGCAGGGTGCGTATTCTGGAGCCGGAGACCCACCTTCTTTACCGTGACCGAAGAATGTACCGGGAAAAGATGGCGCCGGATCAGGTCAAGCCGATCCGCATCCTGAACACCCCGGAAACGCAGAAATTCTTTATGGCCCTTTCTGAGGGCTGATACTAAGCCATTATATGAAAGCATAAAACATGTGGCATCGGGCGATGCTTCGCATCCATAATCGTCCGATGCCACATGTTTTATTCAGTTTCTTGCCATGGTCTGAACGAGTTGCTTTCTATTCCAAACTGAAGCAGTACCTTTCCAACCACATGCGCGATCTGGTCCTCCATGGTATTCGCTCCGTTATAGAAAGTTAGCACCGGCGGCACTATGCTGCAGCCATACTCTGCCGCCTGAGACATGTTTCTAAGGTGGATCCTTCCAAGCGGCATCTCCCGAGGCACCAATACCACTTTACGGTTCTCCTTGAGGCATACATCCGCCGCTCTCAGGAGAAGGTTCTCCGCATAGCCGCTCACTATTCCAGCCAGGCTTTTCATGCTGCAAGGAATGATTATCATTCCTTCCGTAACATAGGAGCCGCTTGCAATTACGGCCGCGTAGTCCTGCTCTGAATACACATGGTCTGCAAGTGCATACAGTTCTTCGA
This sequence comes from Oscillospiraceae bacterium, assembly GCA_902795045.1. Lineage (GTDB taxonomy): Bacteria > Bacillota > Clostridia > Oscillospirales > Oscillospiraceae > Limivicinus. The sequence goes on from CADBJU010000008.1 coordinate 42,733, forward strand.
TTGGCTCATCGCACTCAAGCCCCCATGTCAGCTTAGCACCTTCAGTAACTATGAGATAGCTCTCACAGCCAGCCATATTCAGTTCTTTCAGCAGACTAAGGCTCATCCTTACTCCGGACGCCCCGCTTACGCCTACTATGATCCTTTTTTTATTCATTTGAATCTCCCCAAATCTTTTTGGTAGTTTTGACCAGAATTGGCAACTACTGCCATAATCCGGAAACTTTTCAACATGCTTTTTCAAGAACAATTGAAGTGTGTGAAGGTCTTTACACATCAAATCAAGCAGATTTGTGCAGACTCCGGGTGGAATTGGGCGCAGAAATATTGACGTCTTGTGCTCTGTGTGACAGCCAATCTGGTTCCCCACTCATCCCGCGGCAGCAAACCTCCCATGTCCAACAGGATCATCCACAATCGGCGGCGTCCTCAATTCCTTCGTTCTGCCTGTCCACAGATGGGTGCCGTTCATGCTCCGTTGCGGGGTCATGCCCCATGGATCGACTCTTAGCGGCTTCCCATAAGGTCTGCTCGATCGGTTTCTGCTCTTTCGGTTTTGCTGCTCCTCTCGCCATGACACAGTCCCTCCTGCTTATAATAAACCTCTTTTATCATACCACAAAAGCACGCTGAGAACAACAAAAAAGCGGCAGACCCGACAGGCTTTTTAAGCTGATCCGATCTGCCGCTCTTATCAGGAAATGAATTAATAATCCGTGTCAGCAGTGCCGGGGGTTATTTTTCCTCGTTGCTGTTCGATTACGGCTTGCATCGCCCACAAGGAGAATACCCCGCGCTGATTATTTCATCCTGCGACCAATCCATGTCCTCACGGTTTTTGGGTTTGATAGCACCGCAGAGCATCCGGTATTCAAAGCTTTCAATATCCGCTTTCAGGAATGTGCAGCCTTCCGGTAGCAGATCGTCCAATGCCCAGAAAGATACCTCACCAGTTGCTCCGTCTGCTTCCGAGGCTATCGAGCCAAGTCCACCGACTCTGCTGTTCATACCCATGTGCTTCGTGGCAGAATCAACACCGCCATGTATTGCAATAAGCTTATCCCCCGGCAGATTCCACTCTTCCCTCAGTCTTGCGAAGCGTTTTTTCATGGCATGATAGCCAAATCGTTCTCACAGAGGGGTATCGTTCAATTTGAGGCGGGGTCCAACGTTACGGGAATGTATGCCCTATTTCATACAGCGCTTCTTGAGAAAACAACGTGCGCGGGAGATAAATGTAGATTTTTCAACGCTCAAGCAGTATAATGTTCCTGTCAACAAATGAGAGCGGTGAGAAGAAGGCTGTGGTGGAGCAGCTCCATGACCGTTCCGAGAAGGACGGTGAGGCGTGATGGCATATACAAACAGCGGTATGGTCGATTACACACGCCTGAGTCCCAACCGCTCTGGCCAGCGTACTCACACCATCGACCGTATTTCCCCGCATTGTGTTGTGGGCCACTGTACTGCGGAGGGGCTTGGTGACTGGTTTGCTAGGTCCTCCACGCAGGCATCCTCTAACTACGGCATCGACCGCAATGGTCGTGTCGGCCTTTATGTGGAGGAGAAAAACCGTTCGTGGTGTACGTCCTCCAATGCCAACGATCAGAGAGCGGTCACCATCGAGTGCGCCAGCGATGCCAAAGAGCCGTACACGATGAAAAGCTCCGTTTATGCAACCCTTGTCAAGCTCTGCACAGACATCTGCCGCCGCAACGGAAAATCCAAGCTCCTGTGGCTGGGCGACAAGGACAAGGCCCTTGCTTACAACCCCGCCGCCGATGAGATGGTCCTCACAGTCCATCGCTGGTTTGCAGACAAATCCTGTCCCGGCGAATGGCTCTATAGCAGGCTGGGCGATCTGGCCAGCAGGGTCACCGCTGCTTTGGGCGGGACCACGGAGCAGCCCACCCAGCCCGTGGAGCCGGAGCAGCCAAAAACGCAGATCTACCGGGTCAGCAAAACAACGGTCCTTGGACTCCAACGAGAAAAGGGCTGCTGAGACGCGGGTAACAATTTCCGTGTCCGGACGTTTCCCTCACGGATAACGCACATAGTGCATGTCTGGTACAAGTGGTATACGTTTCTCAGCAGTTTGAGGTTTGTACCAGATTTCAGAAATGCGCGTTATCCGCGAACGATCGGTTCGGACACGGATGGCGTTATTGTGACTGGAGTAATAATGGATGGAATCAATTATTGCATGCGGAAAGAAATACCGTATCATAAAACTTCTTGGCCGTGGTAAGGGCGGCTATGCCTATCTTGCGGAAATTGAAGGCAGGCAGGCAGTAGTCAAAATAATCCATCATGAACCGTGCAAATTCTATTCTTTCGGCAATAAAATTGAAGCAGAAAAACGGGATTATGAGCGGCTGCGGAAACTGGGAATCAGAGTTGCGGCGTTGATTGATATTGATGAAGATGCAGAAATCGTAGTGAAAGAATATATTGCCGGAAAGACGATCATTGAATTGGTGCGGGATGGCGGTTCGACTGATATGTACTTGGATCAGGTACGGGAGATGGCAGCGAGGGCGAAAAAAGCCGGCCTGAATATTGATTACTTTCCAACCAATTATGTGATCCAGGACGGCCTGATCTGGTATGTAGATTACGAATGTAATGAATATACGGAAGAATGGAACTTTGAAAACTGGGGAATTCGATACTGGTCCCGCACGCCTGAGTTCCTGGAACACTTGGAGTATCTGAAACGGCATCCGGAAAGAGCGATCGGCGTGAATGGAATTCAAAGCGAAAGCTGACAACGGAGATCGCAAATCAGCTATCATGGGGAGGCGACATAGAGCAACGACCACAATCGAACAGGAATAAAAAAGTGAACCCCGGCTGCATCGCAGTGAAGTTGTTACACTTCGCCGCTTTGTAGCCGGGGTTTCTTTCATACGATGAACACTTGAAGGCCTGGGAGACTATCAAGCAGAAGGAAAAGGCAGGGCGGGAGTGGCAAACAGGCTTTCTGAAATCTGCATTTGAGGAATCTTCCGCGCTGATAGAAAAGGCAAAAGAACGGAAGGGTTTCACAGACTGATCCATTCAAGTCGGCGAAGGATGTCTGACGTGATGAACTGTCGCCGCCAAGCTATCTTGTCGGGAAATACACAGGGCTCCTGAGCGGAGTACTTTTGGGGGTCGGAGCGAAGGAGCCCTGTGTATGCAGAGAGGCTGGCCGGGGAGTGACTTGTAACACTGATCCTTCTCTACTGGGTTCCTCTTATTCACGGTCAAACCGGATATGCTTGATGACGCGTCGTGCCTGCACGTAAAGAAAAAGAGCTGGCCGTTTTCTTATTAAGTTCTCAATATGATATGTTCAGATGAGACAGTGCCTTACCAAAGCCTGCCTGTATCAGAGGTTCTGCTCGCGCGCGGCAATGATATCCATAAGATATTCGGGGGTAAAGAACTTGTCCATGAATTGGTAGTAGCCAACCAAGGGGAGCACGGCCTTGTACTGGTCGATCAGATGGTCCTGTTCGATATGAATGTCATCAGGCCCGGCGATGACCAGAACGTTCTGGTCGCCGGCCGAGTACGCCTTCCATTCGATCTGGTCTGTCGACGGATCGCCGCAGCGCGCGAAATTGGCCCACATCTGCTGAACGGCCGTGAAAATCTCATCAGGGACGTTCGTGCCATTGAATGGGCTGGCCGTCCCCACGCCGCGAAGGTTGAACTCAAAGATGAGCTCTACGGAATGTGCTGCCCCTAATTCCGCATTACTGCCCGGGTACGACCAGTAATAGAAGAACGTTTTGTTGAACGCGCTCTGCACATCGAGCTGCTGAAGCAGAGCAACCCTGAATATGACCTCACTTAAGAACTCCGTCTCGATCAGTCCCGGCTCCTGAAGCCTGCAGACCCTCTGGAACTCCTCATAAGATTTCTTATCTTCTTCCTTCAGGTAGCGGAGTGCCTCACCCACGCTGTGCTGGGCGTGTATCTTCTGCTCTTCCAGACTCAGATTCGCGCCCTCGCCCATGAACAGTCTGGACTCATCGGCCGTGCTGCCTGCCATGATGGATATGTGCTTTGCGTAGCCTTTCTTGTACAGCTCGATGGGTGCCTCGGGGAGAACCTCATTTCCGTAGTAGGGGCTGCTCATGAACTTGTTGACCGCATTGACATACGCCTCATGGAGTTCCTCTTCGGTCAGAGCCATGATGTCGTCCATGGTCTTGCAGCCGGTGTACTCGAGCAGTGCCTTCGTCCTGCTCTGCGCAGTTTCACAGCCGACCGGCATGGCCGCGTAGACCGAGCCGCTCTGGGCGATGATCTTCTGGAAATACTGGTTTGCCTCCTTCATGACCGACAGAATGGAGACCGAACCGCCGCCGGCGCTTTGCCCGAAAAC
>CADBJU010000009.1 GCA_902795045.1 Oscillospiraceae bacterium
TCGTGCGGTAGGATGAACCACCAATCCACAGCATCCCTTGCAGTGTAGCACATGACCTTGGAGAGGGTCACTAAAAACTACTACTCTATAATACAAGGAGAGAACCATGAATACTTATATCAACAGCTTCATGCGCGGCAGGGAGCTCTTAAAAAAGCTCCTGATCGGCGACTTTCTCGCCGCGGTGCTCGCGACCTTTACCAGAAACAATCCGGGCCTGATGTTCTTTTTCTCGGCGGCGACGCTTTTGATGTTCATCGCCATCATCTATATCGCAGCAAAGTACTGCCGCTGCCCCAACTGCGGCAAGCACATCATCCTCGGCGTCCTCGCGATCGAGACCTGCCCCAGGTGCAAGCACAGCCTCACCACCGGCAAAAAGGTCAAAAAAAGCAAACGATAAGAGTAGGATAAAATGGCAAGAAAAAAGCAGGAAGAAAAGAAAAAGTACGATAATCCGAACGTGGTCGGCCTGCGGGCGGAGATTTTGGAGCAGCCCATCACCGAGACGCTCGAGACAAACTACATGCCCTACGCGATGAGCGTCATCGTCTCCCGCGCCATCCCGGAGATCGACGGCTTCAAGCCCTCGCACCGAAAGCTCCTGTACACGATGCTCAAGATGGGACTTCTGACGGGCGGCAGGACCAAGAGCGCCAACATCGTGGGCCAGACCATGAAGTTAAACCCCCACGGCGACGCCGCCATCTACGAGACCATGGTGCGCCTTTCGGCGGGCTATCAGGCGCTGCTGACGCCCTTTGTGGACTCCAAGGGCAACTTCGGCAAGGTCTACTCCCGCGACATGTCCTACGCCGCGCCCCGTTATACCGAGGCCAAGCTCTCCGGCATCTGCAACGAGCTTTTCCGCGACATCGACAAGGACACCGTGGACTTTGTGGATAACTACGACGGGAGCCTCAAGGAGCCGACGCTTCTGCCCACCGCCTTCCCGAACGTGCTGGTGTCCTCCAACCTCGGCATCGCCGTCGGCATGGCAAGCCAGATCTGCGGCTTCAACCTCGCCGAGGTCTGCGACACCACGGTCGCCTGGCTCAAAGACCCGGAGCACGATCTTTTAAGCACCATGCCCGCCCCGGACTTCCCCACGGGGGGCGAGATCATCTATGACCGCGCCCAGATGGAGAGCATCTACCGCACGGGCCGCGGCAGCTTCAAGCTGCGCGCGCGCTGGCGCTATGTTGAAAAAGAGAATATCATCGAGATCTACGAGATCCCCTATACCACCACCTCCGAGGCCATCATCGACAAGGTGCGCGAGCTGATTCAGGCGAACAAGATCCGCGAGATCAACGACATGCGCGACGAGACGGACCTGAGCGGCCTGCGCCTCGCCATCGACTTAAAGCGCGGCACGGACCCCGAAAAGCTCATGCAGAAGCTTTTTAAGCTCACGCCGCTGATGGATTCCTTCCCCTGCAATTTCAATATCCTGGTTGCCGGCAATCCCCGCGTCATGGGCGTGGGGGAGATCCTGGAGGAGTGGACCGCCTGGCGTACCGACTGCGTGCGCAGGCGTGTGTTCTTTGACCTCAGTAAAAAGAAGGAAAAGCTCCACTTATTGAAGGGTCTCGAGCAGATCCTCCTGGACATCGACCGCGCCATCGAGATCATCCGCGGTACCGAGCTGGAGGCCGACGTGGTGCCGAACCTGATGCTCGGCTTCGGCATCGACCAGGTGCAGGCGGAGTACGTTGCCGAGATCAAGCTTCGCAACATCAACCGCGAGTATATCTTAAAGCGCACCGCCGAGACCGCCGATCTCGAACGGGACATCGAGGAGCTCGAGAGCATCGTCAACAACCGCCGGAAACTCCGCGGCATCATCGTCGACGAGCTCAAACAGATCTCCAAAAAATACGGCGAACCGAGAAAAACCGGCATCGTCTACGCAAACGAGATCGAGGAATACAGCGAGGAGCAGACGGTGGAGGATTACCCCGTCACGGTGTTCCTGTCCAAAGAGGGCTACTTCAAGAAGATCACCGCCCAGTCCCTGCGCATGAGCGGGGAGCAGAAATACAAGGAGGGCGACGAGCTGAGAGAGAGCTTCGAGACCACGAACCGCGCGGAGCTTCTCTTCCTCACCGACCGTCAGCAGATGTACAAGGCCAAGGCTGCCGACTTTGAAGACGGCAAGGCCTCCCAGCTCGGCGTCTATCTGCCGACGAAGCTCCAGATGGACGAGGGGGAGAACATCCTTGCGATGCTCCTGCCGGGGGATTATACCAAGCACCTGCTGCTGATCTTTGAAAACGGCAAGGCCGCGCGCATCGAGCTTTCGGCCTACGAGACCAAGACCAACCGCCGCAAGCTTGTAAACGCCTGCTCGGACAAGAGCCCGGTCAAGGCCGTGTTCCAGCTCAACGAGGAGCTCGACCTTGTGTGCCATTCCTCCGACGGCCGCGCCCTTATCTTCAACACCGCCCAGCTCCAGCCCAAGACCAGCCGCACGACCCAGGGCGTCAACGTCATGAGCCTCAAGCCCAAGCGCTTCCTTGACCGGGCCGAGAAGCTGGCCGATTCCGGCATCGTAAACATCACCCGCTTCCGGGTGAAGAGCCTGCCGGGCGCGGGCGCCATCCTCAGAGGCGAGGATAAAAACGAGCAGCAGATCTCTCTGCTGGATGAATAACAGGGGAGGAGACTTGCCTTGAAGGAGAACAGATTGCCGCATCTTGTGCGCAAATACCTGACCATCGTCCTCGGCTGCGTCTTTTATGCCATCGGCTTCCAATTCTTCCTGTACCCCAACAACATCACCTCCGGCGGCGTCGTCGGTACGGCCATGATCGTAAACCAGCTCACGGGCTTTCCCGTCGGCGTGATGACCATTCTGCTGAACGTCCCGCTGTTTCTCGTTGCCTGGCGGCACTTTGGGCTGGACTTCATGGTGGGCTCGCTCTTCGGCATGGGCCTGAGCTCCGTGCTGGTGGACCTGTTCGCGGGCTTCGGCATCATCGCCACCGACGATCCCATGCTTGCGGCCGTCATCGGCGGCGTCATCAAGGGCGCGGGCCTCGGCATCATCTACTATGTGGGCGCCACCACCGGCGGCATCGACATCGTGGTCAAGATCCTGCGCAAGAAGCTCGCCTCCGTCAACTTCGGCACCATCATGCTCTCCCTCGATACCATCATCATCGCGGCCTACGCCATGGTGCTGGGCCGCTACGAGAGCGCCATGTACTCCCTCATCTGCATGTACGTCACCACCAAGGTGGTGGACCTGGTGCTCTACGGTATCGACAACGCCTGCATCTGCTACATCATCAGCGAGCGTACCGATGAGATCACGAAGGAGATCGTCTCCGGCACGCTCCATCGCGGCGTGACCCTGCTCGAGGGCAAGGGCGCCTATTCCGGCGCGCACCGGGAGGTGCTGATGTGCGTCATCAAGCGCCAGCAGATCGGCGAGCTCAAGCGCCTTGTCAAGGCCTACGACGAAAAGGCCTTCTTCATCGTCACAAATGCCAAGAACGTCTTTGGCAACGGTTTTGAAAACATATCCGAGGTGCGCTGAAATGAAAAAAAGACTTCTCTGTCTGGTCACGGCGGCAGCGGCGGCTTTCCAGCTGAGTGCCTGTTCCGTGCTGGACAAGGAATATGTCTCCATCCACGACTACATGCCGTCCGAGCAGGAACAGAACCTCACCGGCGGCAGGCTCACCGTCCACAGCTTCAATGCGCTCAAGTCGGCCCTTCTGAGCATGGCCTACGAGGGGCGAACGGAGGGCAGCATCGCCTTTGACTCCACCTATGAGGGGGACGCGGCGGAGGACCTCGAAAACGCCTGCTGGGCCGTGCGCACGGAGGATGCCCTCTGTGCCTACTGCGTGGAGAATATCTCCTACGACTTCAACAAAATCGTCACCATCAACGAGGCCGATATCAAGATCAGCTACTCCAAGGTCAGCGTCAGCCCCAAGCAGATCGTGTATCTGGGCTTTTCCTCGGAAGCCGAGGCCGCCATCCTCAGCGCCATGCAGAAGGGGACGCAGACCCTGACGCTCCTGGTCGGGCGCAGCGGCTTTTCGGCCGAGGACATGGCGGCGCAGGTCACGAAGGCCTACCGCGACAATCCCACCGTCGTGCCGAAAAAGCCGGAGGCGATCGTGAACGTCTTCAGCGGCGCGGGCACACAGCGCTTGTACGAGATCCAGATCGACTACGGCATGTCCAATGTGCAGCTCATCCGCTGCCGCAGACAGCTCGAGGAGTTCAAACCCTTCGCCGATCTCGACCGCCCCGACGCAAGCGAGGTGGAGCGCGCCTATGTCGCCTGCCGCTACCTCGTGGAAAACTGCCGCATCCTGGCCGACGGCGAAGCCAAAGAAGCGGGCAGCGCCTATTCCGCCCTCATCAAGCGCGAGGCGGACAGCGAGGGCCTTGCCTTCGGGTATATGGAGCTCTGCCGCCAGCTCGGGGTCGACTGCCGCATCGTCTACGGCCAGCACGACTGGAAGGAGCACTGCTGGAACATCGTCCGCATCGACGACAGCTATTATCATGTGGATATCACCCAGTGCGCCAAGGGCGGCCCGGCCCTCGGCTTCATGCAGAACGACGAGACCTTCTGGGGCATGTACCGCTGGGATGTGGCGGCATACCCGAAGTGCACGGGGAGCAACACCTTCTTCGACTTCTTCCCGCCGTCCATGATCGATTCCGTGCCCGCGGCGGCGGACAACACGGAAAAGCAGGAGAAGCCGGAGAAATAAAAATGGATCCGCGGCAGGGGACCGCCGTGTGCCCTGCCGCGGATCGGAGAAAAAACGATCAGAAAAGACTTGACAAATTTTTCTTATGTGCTATAATCATCAGCGTTGTTGATGCGGCTTTAGCTCATCCGGTAGAGCGCCACCTTGCCAAGGTGGAGGTAGCGAGTTCGAGCCTCGTAAGCCGCTCCACAAAAAAGCCTATTGCAAATGCAATAGGTTTTTTTCGTAAGCGGGTATGATGGAATTGGCAGACATGCGGGATTTAGGTTCCCGTGCCGCAAGGCGTGCAGGTTCAACCCCTGTTACCCGCACCACGTCAGAAGAACTCAGCTCCGTTCCGTTTCCGCGGTTTGCGTAAGAGCCGCGAAAACTGCACATCCGCTGAGTCCTTCTTCCTTTCCAAATCGGAGGTCTCACGGGGGACCTCCGATTTGGCTTAAAGGGAGGGGTGCCCATTTTGGTGTGGAAAACAAGATAAGGTTGGTTCTGCTCACGCGAAGCGTGATGGCAGCGACGGCACCTGCCCTGGCAGGTGCCTAGTCCCCGAAGGGGAGTTCAACCCACGTCAGAATAACTGCACATGGCCCAGGCCACCTTCTCTTGGCCTTCGGCCAATTCACCTTGTCCGCTGAGTCCTTCTTCCTTTGGGGCTGTGAAAAAAGTCAATTGACAGTGTAGGGGCCGACGCCCCCGGCGGCCCGAGCGGTACAGTCCAAAATTAAAGCAGAAAGTCCCCGGCGAAAACGTACAGTGTTACGGATTCGCCGGGGGTCAATGTGTTATTCGGGATTCTCTCTGCCGGGCCGCCGGGGGCGTCGGCCCCTACGGTGTACAGCCCCTTTAAACAGGGATGTTTTTGCAAATGTATTGACATTGTATTCTGACTGACATATACTATATGCAGAGGTGATCATCATGGCAAGCATCAATATGAGTATTCGCACAGATTCTGAACTGAAGGCGCAGGCGGAAGCGGTTCTGTCACAGCTTGGAATGAATATGAACGGCACGATCAATATGTTCCTGCATCAGATCGTCAGGGATAAGGCTGTCCCGCTGAGCCTGTCTTTGAGCGCTGAGCAGGCTGTTTATGCAGACCTTCTCGCTGCCCAGGCGGATCGGAAGAACGGCTATGTCGGCCGAAATGCGCGCGATGTGCTGGCAGAAATGGATCAGATCATCACTGATGCAGAAGGAGCAGGAGAATAATGGCCCGCTATACCGTTATCGCCGCAAGCCGTGTCGACAGCCAGCTGATCCGGCATATCCGCTTTCTGGCCAATGTCAGTTTGCCGGCTGCCAGACGTTTTCGTCAGGAGTATTCCGAGATTCTGGATCGTCTGGAGGAAAACCCTTTTCAGTTTCCTACAGACACGGACCCGAACCTCCCGGAAGATATGTACCGCAAGGCCCTGTTCGCGCACTGCTATAAAGCGCTGTTTACGGTTGAGAACAGGATTGTGTATCTGGATGCCGTAGTGGACTGCCGCCAGAGTACTGCCGCATACGATCTGTAAATACGCTGATTCAAAGCAGCGGGAAAAGGAAAACCCAATCACGATTCCTTTACAAGCTTGCCGGTCATGTGCTCCGGCGTCAGGGCGAGGAGGAGCGTTCCCGGGCCGGATTTTTCGATCTCATGGGCGATGTAGGCCTCGTCCTTTGTGAACTTATAGCTGAGCTGACGGGAGATCTCATATACCGTTTCTCTGTCCTCGATCAGCTCTATTCTTCCGAAGACGATCACACTGCGGATGTGCAGGGCCCAGTCGCCGTCCTCGCGCCAGCCCCGGTCATACACGCAGAAGGAGACCTTGTCGTGCTGCCGGACGGCGTCGATCCTGTGGCCCTTTTTCCCGCCGTGGAAATAGAGTTTGCCGTCGGCCTCACAGTAATAGTGGTTGATCGGCACGCCGTAGGGGTAGCCGTCGTCCCCGAGCATGCTCAGCACCCCGCGGGGCTCGTTTTTCAGGATTTCGATGCATTCCGCATCGGTAAGCTGCTGCTTTTTGCGAAGCATTTCACGAAACATAAGCATACCTCATTCATCATTGTTGATATACCCACATATCCATATTATAATTCACGGCGGCGCAAATGTATATATACAAACCGTACAAAGTATTGCGCGTGTCGGCATAGACAGGTTGAAAAAGCCGGTCTTGTGCTGTATAATATACAACACAAATCCATTTATGAAAAGGAGCAAAAGAATATGGCAAATCGCATCGTACTCAATCCCGTATCCTACCATGGCGTCGGCGCCGTCAAGGAGATCGGCGGAGAGCTCTCCCGCCGCGGCTATAAGCGCGCGTTCATCGCCTCCGGCCGCCACGTTGTCAAGTCCGGCGAGATCAAGAAGATCACCGACGTGCTCGACGAGATCGGCGTTGCCCACACCTTCTACACCGACATCAAGCCCAATCCCACCATCGAGAACGTCCAGAACGGCGTCAAGGCCTTCAAGGAGTTCAACGCCGACTGCATCATCGCCGTGGGCGGCGGCTCCGTCATGGATACCTCCAAGGCCATCGGCATCATCGTGAATAACCCCGAGTTTGCCGACGTCCGCTCCCTCGAGGGCGTGGCCCCCACCAAACAGCACGCGGTCTTCACCATCGCCGTTCCCACCACCGCCGGCACCGCCGCCGAGGTCACCATCAACTACGTCATCACCGACGTCGAGAAAAAGCGCAAGTTCGTCTGCGTCGACGTAAACGACATCCCCGAGGTCGCCGTCGTCGATCCCGAGATGATGTACTCCATGCCCAAGCCCCTCACCGCCGCTACCGGCATGGACGCCCTGACCCACGCCATCGAGGGCTATATCACCAAGGGCCACTGCACCATCTCCGACATGTTCCACCTCGAGGCCATCCACCTGATCGCAAAGAACCTCCGCGCCGCCGTCGAAAACGACGAGGCGGGCCGCGAGGGTATGGCACTCGGCCAGTATATCGCCGGTATGGGCTTTTCCAATGTCGGCCTCGGCATCGTCCACTCCATGGCCCACGGCCTGAGCGCTCTGTACGACACGCCCCACGGCGTCGCCTGCGCGATCCTGCTGCCCCTCGGCCTCGAGTACAACATGCCTGTCGCGGGTGAGCGCTACCGCGCCATCGGCCGCGCGATGGAGGTTCCGTATATCGACTCCATGAACGATGAGGACGCAGCCAAGGCCACCATCGCCGCCGTCAAGAAGCTCGGCCACGATGTGGGCATCCCCGCCGACCTCAAGGAGATCGTCAAGGATGAGGACGTGCAGTTCCTGTCCGAGTCTGCCTTCGCCGACGCCTGCTGCCCCGGCAACCCCCGCGACACCAGCGTCGAAGAGATCGCTGCCCTCTACCGCAGCCTGATGTAAACAAAAGCACAAGAGCCCGTCGGCCGGCGCTATCCGCAGCCGACGGGCTTTTTCTAAGAGAGGAAAACGACCATGATCGAGAACCTGCAATGGACCAGGGAACCGGCGGATTACAGCATCTCGGATGAGCGCATCACGATCACGACCGCGCCGCACACGGACCTCTGGCAGCGCACCTATTATCATTTCCGCAACGATAACGCCCCGGTCCTGCAGATGGAGACGGAGGAGAAGTTCTTCTCCTTTGTCGTGAAAACCGATTTCAGCGGCAGTCACCACCGCTTCGACCAGTGCGGGATCGTGATGTATCTGGACGCCGGGAACTGGATGAAGGGCTCGGTCGAGTATGAAAACGAGAGCTTCCAGCACCTCGGCTCGGTCGTGACCAACCACGGGTATTCCGACTGGGCGACCACCGCGATCCCGGCAGACGTGAAGGTGATGTGGTATCGCTTCAGCCGCAGGGAGGACGACTACTGCATCGAGTGTTCCCCGGACGGCGAGCACTTCAGCCAGATGCGTGTCTGCCACATGTGGGAGGGGGCGGGGAAGATCCGCTTCGGCCTCTACGCCTGCAGCCCGGAGGACTCAAGCTTCACGGCCGTGTTTACCGACATGCGCATCACGGAATGCGCCTGGAAGGCGCACGACGGACAGCAGCCGGACGAATAAAAAAAGACGCTGTGAAAGAAGTCAGTTGACATTGTAGGGGCCGACGCGGCCCAGGCCGGCCTCTCTTGCCCCTTTGGGGCAATTCACCTTCCCCTCGGCGGCCCGTGCGGTACAACCAAAAACACGCAGAAATCCCCGGCGAAAACGCACAAATGTGGCGTATTTGCCGGGGATACGTGTAATTATTGAGCTTTCTATGACGGGCCGCCGAGGGAGTCGGCCCCTACGCTGTTGATATTACTGAGTTCTTGAAGCGGGATACTTTTTCACAGGCCCGCTTACAGTACCTTGGAAAGGAACAGCTTTGTTCGCGGGTTCTGCGGATGGTCGAAGAGCTCGTTCGGGGTGTTGACCTCCACGATCTTGCCGCTGTCCATGAAGATGACGCGGTCCGCGACCTCGCGGGCAAAGCCCATCTCATGCGTCACGACCGCCATGGTCATGCCGCTTTTGGCAAGCTCCTTCATCACGTCCAGCACTTCGCCGACCATTTCCGGGTCCAGCGCGGAGGTGGGCTCGTCAAACAGCATCACCTCGGGCTCCATGGCGAGTGCCCGGACAATGGCGATACGCTGCTTCTGGCCGCCGGAGAGCATCGCGGGATAGGAGCCCGCCTTGTCGGCAAGCCCGATGCGCTCGAGCAGCTTCATGGCCGTCTCGTCGGCCTCCTTCTGCGTTTTGAGCTTGAGGCGGACGGGCGCCAGCGTGATGTTTTTCTTGACCGTCATGTGGGGGAAAAGGTTGAAGTGCTGGAACACCATGCCCATTTTCCGGCGGTGCTGGTCCAGGTTGATCTTCTCGTCGGTGATATCCACGCCGTCCACGATCACCTTGCCGGAGGTCGGGATCTCCAGAAGATTCAGGCAGCGCAGCATCGTGGATTTGCCGGAGCCGGAGGGGCCGATGATCGCGACCACTTCGCCGCGGTTGATTGACAGACTGCAGTCGTCCAGCGCTTTGACGCCGCCCTCAAACTCCTTGACCACATGCTCAACACGGATGATTTCATTGCTTGTCGCCACGGCGCATCCTCCTTTCAATGGCCTCAATCGCCTTGGAGGCCGGATAGTTGATGCAGAAATAAATCAGGGCTGCCAGGGTATACGGGGCGAGCGTGATATAGGTGGAGGAGGCGACGGCCTTCGCGCCGAACATCAGCTCCGCCATGCCGAGGATGGAGCAGATGGAGCTCTCCTTGACCATGGTGACGATCTCGTTTGCCAGGGCGGGCAGAACGTTTTTGATGGCCTGGGGAAGCACCACGAGCTGCATCCCGTCAAACTTGGAAAGCCCCAGGGAGCGCGCGGCCTCCATCTGGCCCGCGTCCACCGCGAGGATACCGGCGCGGAAAATCTCCGCCACGTAGGCCGAAGAGTTGAGCGCCAGCGCGACGACGCCCGGGATAAAACGGCTCAGATCCACAAAGCCGAACAGCGAGTAGCGCGGGATATTGATCACGCCGAACAGACCAAAGTAAATGATCGAAAGCTGCACCAGCAGGGGGGTGGAGCGAAAGACCGCGATATACGCCCCGGAAATGCTGCGAATAAGCCTGCTTTTGCTCAGCCGCATCAGGGCCAGCAGCAGCGCGGGCAGCACCGCCAGCAGCACCGACACCACCGCCAGCAGCAGCGTGTATTCGATGCCCTGGATAAAGAACGCGGCGTATTTCGGCAAAAAGGAAAAATTGAAAAAGCTTGCCGGACTCATGTCCTTAAAGAGATTGCTCCACCACATAGGGACAGCATCCTTTCTACGATAACATGAAACTACAAAGCCTCAAATGAGGCTTTGTAGATTTTAATAAATGTATGATTTGAGAGTTGATTATTCGGCGGTGACTTCCTGCGCAACGTCTGCCAGAGCGTCGGCGGCAGCGACAAACTCGTTGACCTTGTCGTTCTTGATCATGTCGGCGATGGCCTCATTGATGCCGGGCAGCAGGCCCTTGGGGTCGCCCTTGGCAACGGCCACGCAGTAGGGGGCAGCCTCGCCGAGGTCAACGGAGGCGACGACCAGCGCGTTATTCGTGGCGGCAAACTGCATGGCGACGGCGCCGTCAAGCACAACCGCGTCGATCTTCTTGTTGACGAGCTGGTTGACCAGGTCATTCACGTTCTGCAGGGAGACGAGGTTTGCGCCGGTCAGATCGTCGCGGACGATGCCTTCCTTGGTGGTGGCAGTCTGTGCACCGACGGACTTGCCCTTGAAGGAATCGAGAGCGGTGTAATCCTTGGCTTCATCAGCCCTGACAAGGATCATAGGGGGATAGTCGGTGAAGTAGGGGTCGGAGAAATCGGCGGCTCTCAGACGCTCCTCGCTGCTCTCCATGGCGGCGATGACCATGTCGAAATCGCCCTTCTGCAGGCTTGCCAGCAGGTAGTCAAAGCCCATGTTCTCGACCTGGAGCTCTTTGCCGGTGAACTCGGCGATGTACTTGGCCACATCGACGTCGATGCCGCCGTAGACCAGGTTGCCCTTGTCGTCGGGGTACATGAACTCGAAGGGGGCGTAGTCGGCGGAGGTGCCGAGAACCAGCTTGTCGGCGGCAAAAGCGGAAGCGCTGCCGAAGGCGAGCGTCAGCACCATGACCAGCGCCAGAACAAATGCAAATCTTTTCATGTTTTGTTAATCTCCTTTAATTTTATCGAGATGAGAATAGTATAACGCCCGGACTATTCAAATGTCAATAGATAATTATGCAAAAAAGCGGAGTGAAGTTCATCGTGTTTTTCGGCAAAATGAAGCTTGACTGAACCGCGGCCGTGAGCAGCCCGTCAATCGAACCCGACAAATCAGAAGCAAGCCGCTTGCTCTGCCTTGCGCAGTTCACAAGTAAACATGAGAAAAGCCCGTGCCGTTTTACAGATTCTTCTTGCGAAGAAGCGGAAAATGCTTTATAATTTTATCCGCAGTTTTCCGGACGCGCAGTCGCCGAGCGAAAGTAGGACAGAGAAAATGAATATTGAAGTGAATATATCCAATTACAATTCTTATCTGCTCATAGACAGGACGCTTCTGCGCGAAAATGTACGGACCATATTGGCGAGGCTTGGGAGAGACAGCGAGCTCATCCCGGTTTTAAAGGATGACGCCTATGGGCTTGGCCTTGTTCCGGTGGCGCGGACGCTTTGCGAAAACCCCGCGATCCATACCCTCGCGGTGGCGCATGTGAGCGAGGGCCTGCAATTGCGCGAGGCCGGGATCGACAGAGAGATCCTGGTCATGGGCGGGGCCCTGCCGTTTCAGCTCCATGCCGCCGTGGAGGCGGAGCTCACGCTTGCCTGCGGACACGCGGGCTTTCTGACGCAGCTTGCCGAAACTGCCGCGGGACTCGGAAAGCGGGCAAAAGGGCAGATCAAGATCGACACGGGCCTGCACCGTATCGGCTTTGAACCGAAAGAGCTGGGTGCCCTGGTCGGGGAGCTGCGCGCGTGTGAAGAGTCGGTGGCGATCACCGGCGCCTTTTCCCATTTCTCCGATGTGTCGGACAAGGCCCTGAACAGAAGGGAATACGATATCTTTATGGAGGCGCTCGATTTCCTGCGTCTGCACGACATCCCCATCCCCATGTGCCATATGGCCTGCTCGGCCTCGTCGGAAAACTGGCCCCAATATAATATGGACGCGGTGCGCTGCGGACGGCGGCTGTACATGGACAGGCCGGAAAACCCGGACGGCTCGATCCGCGAGATCGCAAGCTTCCGCTCCTTCATCACCCAGGTAAAGAAACGTCCCGCGGGAGAAAAGCTGGGCTACGGCGGCGCGGTAACGCTGGAGCGCGAAACGCTTGTCGCCACTGTCGGCGTCGGCTACGGCGACGGGCTGAATCAGAAGCTGTTCGAAATCCACGCCCCGGTGCTGGCCGGCGGGCAGCGCTGCAAGATGCTCTGCTGCTGCATGGACCAGTGCATGATCGACGTGACGGGGACTGATTGCACGGTGGGGGATGAGGTCACGTTCTTCGGTTATGATGCGCAGGGGAACTTCCTTTCATCCCAGGAGATCGCCGCCATGGTCAACCGTGACGAGGGCTGCGGCCTGACCTCGGCGCTGTCGCCGCGTGTCAAACGTATTTATACGGATTAATATATTAGCACTCTTTTTATGAGAGTGCTAATATTCATATTCTGTTCATACTTAATGCTATATTTCTTCATAATTGTGCGGTATCTTATATACAGAATCAAACGAAAGAGATAAAGTTTGATTCGAAATATAAATACGTAATGAAATTTTTGGAGGTATATAGAAATGTTTGAACTGATTCCTTTTGATCGTCATTCCCACGGCATGAGCGCCTTTGACCCCTTCCGCATGTTCGATGAGATGGACCGCCACTTCATGACCGGCGCGCCCGCCGTCACCGCCTTCCGCACCGATGTGATCGACACCGGCGACGCCTTCAAGCTCGAGTCCGAGCTGCCCGGCTTCAACAAGGAAGACATCAAGATCGACATTGAAAACGACTGCCTGACCATCAGCGCCGAGCGCAAGGCCGACAACAAGGAAGAGAAGGACAACTACATCAAGCGTGAGCGCATCTACGGCTCCTTCTCCCGCAGCTTTGATGTCTCCGGCATCAATGTCGACGGCATCGAGGCCGCCTATAACGACGGCGTGCTGACCGTGACGCTGCCGAAGAAGGCAGCCGAGATCCCCGCCAGCCGCAGACTGGAAATCAAGTAACCCAATAATACCAAAAGGACACCGAGGCATCCGCTTCGGTGTCCTTTAAGACTATAGACAAAGTTGGTATATTGTCATTGCGAACCAGTGACCGATGTCACTGGTGTGGCAATCCGTATTCCCCGAAAAGCGTACGATATTTGACATTCCACCGGGGAAACGGATTCCCACGCCAGTGTGCGCACTGGCTCGGAATGACGCTCTATTTGAGGTTTGTCTACACATTGAAAGGACACCGAGGCATCCGCTTCGGTGTCCTTTTTTGGTGTGAGCCGGTCTGTAAGCCGGGTTCTGTCTTAAACGACCATCTATCTAGTCCCGCCGTTGCCGACGGGATCAAGCCACCTCCTGGGGACGGCCGGGCCGGCCTTCATGTCCCCGTACCACGGTGTTGCTCCGGATAGAGTTTACAGCGTCCACATGTCTCCATGCGACGGGTGGGCTCTTACCCCACCTTTCCACCTTGACCGGGATTTATCCCGGCTGACTATTTCTGTTGCACTTGTCCGAGGGTCACCCCTGGCGGGCGTTACCCGTTATCCTTGCCCTGCGGAGCCCGGACTTTCCTCACGCACGGGCTTTCGCCCTGTGCCCGCGGTCGTTCGGCCGACTCACGGGGCTTATTTTACTCAGTTTTGAGGCGCAAGTCAACATTATTCTTGTAATAAAAACGAAAAAGCGTTATACTAATTTAGTTAGCGTTTGATGTGAGGTGATAGCTTTGACCCTGGACGAATATGTGGAGAGCATCAAGGAAAAGCGCATCGCGGTGCTCGGCATCGGCGTGAGCAATGTGCCGCTTATCGAGCTTTTGTGCGCCCACGGCTGTGACGTGACGGCCTGCGATATGCGCACGCGCGAGCAGATGGAGGGCGAGGCGGAGCGTCTCGAAGCCCTCGGCGCGAAGCTCAAGCTGGGGCCGGATTATCTGGAGGGACTCGATCACGACATCCTGTTCCGGACGCCGGGGCTCATGCCTTTTGAGGCGCATCTGGAGGCGGCCAAGGCGCGCGGCAGCGTGCTCACCTCGGAGATGGAGGTGTTCCTCGCCCTCTGCCCCTGTAAAGTGATCGCCATCACCGGCAGCGACGGCAAGACCACGACCTCGACCATCATCTCCGAGTTATTAAAAGCGTCCGGTTACCGCGTGCACCTCGGCGGCAACATCGGCAATCCTCTCCTGTGCGAGATCCCGGACATGCGGCCCGATGATATCGTCGTCCTCGAACTCAGCTCCTTCCAGCTTCACAGTATGCACTGCTGCCCGGATATCGCGGTGATCACGAATCTCACACCGAACCACCTGGATAAACATAAGGATTTTCAGGACTACATCGACGCAAAGCGCGAAATCCTCATCAACCAGACACCTGACTGCCGCCTGATCCTGAACGCGGACGACGCGCACACGCCCTATTACGCGAGCTTTGCCAAAGCGCGCATCACGCACTTTTCCGACAGGCAGAGAGTTTCCGAGGGCGCGTATCTCAGGGAAGGCGTTTTGACAAGAGTCAGCGGGGGAGAGGAACGGCCCGTTTTGCCGAAATCCGAGATCCGCATTCCCGGCGAACATAACGTGCTCAACTATCTGACAGCCTTTGCCGTGACGGAGGGACTTGTCCCGGACGAGATCTGCGCAAGGATCGCGCGGGAGTTTGCCGGGGTCGAACACCGGCTTGAGATCGTGCGCACGCTGCACGGTGTGACCTATATCAACGACTCCATCGGCTCAAGCCCCACGCGCACCATCGCGGGCCTGCGGGCCATGCGGGTAAAGCCCATCGTCATTGCGGGCGGCTACGACAAGCATATCCCCTTTGACGAGCTGGGCGACGCCCTGTGCGAGTACGCCAAGGCCGTCTTCCTCACCGGCGACACGGCGGAGAAGATACGCGCCGCGATCGTGTCATCGGAGCGCTATGCCGAAAGCGGTATCACCATCGAGATGGACCCGGACTTCAAGACCGCGGTCCTCGCCGCCTCGAACGCGGCGGGGGAAGGGGACACCGTGCTCTTTTCCCCGGCCTGCGCCTCCTTCGATCATTTCAAAAACTTTGCCGAACGCGGCAGATACTATAAATCCATTATCATGGAGCTGGAATAAACGGAGTAAACATGAAGATTTCAGACATCAAACCCGAAGTATACGACATGGCGGAACGCGCGGAGGCAAAGCTGAGCGCGCGCTTTCAGGAGATCGACGCGGTCGCGCGGGAGAATACCCGCAAGGTCATGGAAGCCTTTCAGGACCACCGCGTCTCGGACGCCTGCTTTGCCGGGACCACCGGCTACGGCTATGACGATCTGGGCCGCGAGACCCTGGATAAAATCTATGCCGACGTGTTCGGCACCGAGGCGGCGCTTGTGCGCATCCAGTTTGTCAACGGCACCCACGCTCTGACCGCCGCCATGTTTGCCCTGGCAAAGCCGGGACAGAAGATCCTCGCCGTCACCGGCACGCCCTACGACACCCTGCGCACCGCCATCGGCATCTCCGGCGACAGCTTCGGCTCCCTCAAATTCTACGGCATCGGCTACGGCCAGGTGGAGCTTGCCCCCGACGGCGGGCCCGACTATGCAGCCATCGCCGAGGCCGTCAAGGACGAGAACGTGGCGGGCGTCATGATCCAGCGCTCCCGCGGCTACGAGGACCGCAAGAGCCTGACGGTGCGGGAGATCGGCAAAATCGTCGAGACCGTCAAAGCCGTGAACCCCGCTGTCTATGTCATGGTCGATAACTGCTACGGCGAGTTTACCGATACCGTCGAGCCCGGCAACGTGGGCGCGGACCTCATGGTGGGCTCCCTCATCAAAAACCCCGGCGGCGGCATCGCCCCGACGGGGGCCTATATCGCGGGGAAGGCCGAGCTTGTGGAGCGCGCCGCCATGCGCCTGACCACCCCCGGCATCGGGGGCGAGTGCGGCTCCAGCCTCGGCAACAACCGCCTGCTGTTCCAGGGCCTGTTCATGGCACCCCATGTGGTGGCACAGGCCCTCAAGACCGCCTGCTTCTGCGCGGCGATGATGGAGGAGCTGGGGATCGAAAGCTCTCCGTCCGCACTTGAGCCGCGCTCCGATATCATCCAGATGGTGAAGCTCGGTTCCCCCGAGAACATGAAGCGCTTCTGCCTCGGCATTCAGGCTGGCGCGCCGGTGGACTCCTATGTCACGCCCGAGCCCTGGGCCATGCCCGGCTATGACTGCCCGGTCATCATGGCGGCGGGCTCCTTCATCCAGGGCTCGTCTATCGAGCTGTCTGCCGACGGCCCTATCCGTGAGCCGTACATCGTCTACATGCAGGGCGGCCTGACCTATGAATCCGGCAGGCTCGGCATCATGATGGCGGTCAGCGCAATGCTTTAATCGTTTGTAACTATTCAGTCCACCCCTGTCATTCCGAGCCAGTGTCGCAACACTGGCGTGGGAATCCGTCTCTCCTTTGTACAAGCGAAACAATAAAACAGCGATAAAGAGATGCGGATTGCCACACCAGTGACATCGGTCACTGGTTCGCAATGACACAGAACGGATGTTTTCGCCATTGAATAAGGCCAAGTTGAATTGTTTTTCGCCTTGCGAGGCGAAAAATCAGAGGGGAGGCCCCTCTGAACTCCCCGAAGGCAAGCCGTAAAATGGGGCTGCATATACTGGGTGTATGGGGGTGATACCCATGCACCGCAGGTATTATCGACCAAGGAAGCGTTATCGTTACAACGTCGGCCCTGCCGCAAGGCAGGTGGGGACGGGGCTCACGCTCCTGCTCCTGCTGATCGGCCTTTGCGTCTTCCTCTCCGGGGCCGCCGTGTTTTTCAACAAGATATCCTGCCGCATCGCCGTCTCCGACGCCTGCGATATCGTGACCGCGCAGGTAAACGCCGTCATCGCCGAAGTGATGGCGGAGGGGGACTATGACGCGGAGACCTTCGTGAGCCTTGAGAAAAACGAGGCGGGGGAGATCACCGCTGTCAGCTCCAACATGGCAAGAATCAACGCCCTGTCCGCGGAGATCCTTGACCGCGTGGTCGGGGCGACTGAGAATCGCACGCTGAATGTGAGCGTCCCGCTGGGAAACTTGACCGGCATCAGCCTTCTGATGGGGCGCGGCCCGGGCGTGCCGGAGGAGATCATCATGATGACCTCGTCCCATGTGGCGTTTCAGAACAACGTGGTGACGGCGGGCATCAACCAGACCAAGCACCAAATCGATCTGGAGATCATCGTGGATATCGACATTCTCATCCCCTGGGGCACCGAGAGCGCCCAGGTTGCGACCGAGGTTATGATCGCGGACGTCGTGGTCGTGGGCAAGGTGCCCGAGACCTATCTGAATATACCGTAGAAAGAGGAATCATCATGGACGTACAGAAGGAAATCGAAAAGCTCAGAAAAGAGATCAACCATCACAGCCGTCTCTACTATGTGGAGGACGCGCCCGTCATCTCCGACTATGACTTCGATATGCTCATGCAGCGGCTCAAAAAGCTGGAGGAGGAGCACCCCGAGCTTGTCACGCCCGATTCGCCGACCCAGCGCGTGGGCGGGCAGGCCCTGAGCAAGTTTGAGCAGGTACAGCACCAGGTCCCACTGGAGAGCCTGACGGACGTTTTCTCCATCGATGAGCTCTACGCCTTCGGCGACCGCATGGATTCCCTGCTCGACGGCCCCCATGCCTATACCGTGGAGCCGAAGATCGACGGGCTTTCCATGTCGCTGGAGTACGAAAACGGCGTCTTTGTGCGCGGCGCGACCCGCGGCGACGGCCTCATCGGCGAGAACGTGACCGAGAACCTGCGCACGGTGCGCTCCCTGCCGCTCAGGATCGAAAACGCCCCCGCGCGCCTCATCGTGCGCGGCGAGGTCTACATGTCCAAGACCGTCTTCCGGGAGCTCAACGCCCAGCGGGAGATCAGCGGCGAGGCCCTGCTTGCCAATCCCCGCAACGCCGCCGCAGGGTCCATGCGCCAGCTCGACCCGAAGATCGCCGCCTCCCGCAAGCTGGATATCGTGTGCTTTAATATGCAGTACAGCTCTGATGATATCTATACAAGCCACGCCCAGACCCTCGACGCCATGAAGGCCATGGGCTTTCCCACGGTGCCCTATGTGCGCTATGAGAAGATCGAGGACTGCGTGGAGCGCATCGCCTGGCTCGGCGAGCACCGGGACGAGCTTGCCTACGACATGGACGGCGCGGTCATCAAAATTGACTCCCTCTCCCAGCGTCAGGCTCTCGGCAGCACGGCCAAGGCCCCGCGCTGGGCGGTGGCCTTCAAGTACCCGCCCGAGAAGAAGGAGAGCAAGGTCCTCGACGTGGTGGTGCAGGTGGGCAGGACGGGCGTTTTGACGCCGAAGGTCATTGTTGAACCGGTGCGCCTTGCGGGCACCACCGTCTCGGCGGCGACGCTCCATAACCAGGACAATATCGACAGGCTGGATCTTCGCATCGGCGACACGGTGCTGCTGCAGAAGGCGGGGGAGATCATCCCCGAGGTCCTGTCCGTCAACAAGGCAAAGCGCCCCGACTGGGCGGTGCCCTTCGTCATGCCGGATATCTGCCCCGAGTGCGGCTCGCCGGTCGTGCGGGATGAGGACGGCGCGGCCCTTCGCTGCACAAGCCCGGAGTGCCCGGCCCAGCGCCTGCGCAATATTGCCCACTTCGCCAGCCGTGAGGCCATGGACATTGACGGCCTCGGCATCTCCGTCTGCGAAAGCCTGATAAGCAGCGGCATGGTTTCCTCCGCCGCCGACCTCTATTATCTGGAGAAGGACAAGGTGGCGCAGCTTGAGCGCATGGGCGACAAGTCCGCCGCCAACCTCATGACCGCCATCGAAAACAGCAAGAGCGCGGGGCTTGCCCGGCTCGTGTGCGCCTTCGGCATCCGCCAGGTGGGCCAGAAGGCGGCGAAGGTGCTGGCCTCCCACTTTGCCGATCTTGACAGTCTTATGGCGGCGGGGGCGGAAGAGCTGACCGCCATCCCGGATATCGGCGGCATCACGGCGGGCTTTATTACGGAGTGGTTTTCCCTGCCGCAGTCCATGCACCTCATCGGCAGGCTTCGCGCGGCGGGGGTGGACTTTACCAGCCACGAAGAAAAGAAGGACGACCGCTTCGCCGGGCAGACCTTCGTCCTCACCGGCACACTGTCCAGATATACCCGCGACGAGGCCAGCGCCATCATCGAGAGCTACGGCGGCAAGTCCTCCGGCTCGGTGTCGAAGAAGACAAGCTTCGTCCTCGCGGGCGAGAACGCGGGCAGCAAGCTCACCAAAGCGGAAAGCCTCGGCATCCGGATTATAAGCGAGGACGAGTTTGAAGAGATGATACGGTGACAGGAAAATAAACAAAAAGCAGTGTAAATAATCCCTTCATGGAGATTCTATAATATCAACACCGTAGGGGCCGACGCCCACGGCGGCCCGCGCGGTATAGACTCGAATATTGTAAACAGCCCCGGGCGAAAACGTATGATGCTGCGTGTTCGCCCGGGGCAAATTCATATTTTTGACTTTTCTCTGCCGGGCCGCCGGGGGCGTCGGCCCCTACAGTAATACGTAATATTTCGTAAAAAACAGGGCTATAGCGTTATATTGCTACAGTCCCGTTTTTGCATACGCTGTTTACTTGATGGACGGGGAGGTGTCCTTCTGAATGACATCGTGGGCGCCGCCCTCGACGATGGAGGTGGGGGAGACCAGCGTCAGCACGGCCTTCTCCTGCAGTTCGGGGATGCTCATGGCGCCGCAGTTGCACATGGCGTGGCGCACCTTGCTGAGCGTGAGGGCCACGTTATCCTTGAGGGAGCCCGCGTAGGGAACATAGGAGTCCACGCCCTCCTCGAAGCTGAGCTTCTTGTCGCCGCCCATGTCGTAGCGCTGCCAGTTGCGGGCACGGGCCGAGCCTTCGCCCCAGTACTCCTTGTAGTAGGTGCCGCCGATGTTGACCTTGTTGGTGGGGCTTTCGTCGAAGCGGGCAAAGTAGCGGCCCAGCATCACAAAGTCCGCGCCCATGGCGAGGGCCAGCGTGATATGGTGGTCATAGACGATGCCGCCGTCGGAGCAGACGGGGATGTAAATGCCGGTTTCCTTGAAGTATCTGTCGCGCTCCTCGCAGACCTCGATGACGGCAGTGGCCTGTCCGCGGCCGATACCCTTGGTCTCGCGGGTGATGCAGATGGAGCCGCCGCCGATGCCGACCTTGATGAAGTCGGCCCCGCACTCGGCCAGGAAGCGGAAGCCCGCGGCGTCGACCACGTTGCCCGCGCCGACCTTGACCTTGTCGCCGTAGTGCTCGCGGATCCAGCCGAGGGTGAAGCGCTGCCAGTCGGTGTGGCCCTCGGAGGAGTCGATGCACAGCACATCCGCGCCCGCCTCCAGCAGAGCGGGGACGCGCTGCTCATAGTCGCGCGTGTTGATGCCCGCGCCGACGATGTAGCGCTTGTGGGCGTCCAGCAGCTCATTGGGGTTCTGCTTGTGGCTCTCGTAGTCCTTGCGGAAGACAAAGTAGCACAGGCGGCCGTTTTCGTCGATGATGGGCAGGGAGTTGAGCTTGTGCTCCCAGATGATGTCGTTTGCCTCCTTGAGCGTGGTGCCCTCGCGGGCCCAGACCAGCTTGTCAAAGGGGGTCATGAACTCCGAGACCTTCGTCTCCGGGCCCATGCGGCTGACGCGGTAATCGCGGCTCGTGACGACGCCGACAAGCTTTCCGTCGGCGGTGCCGTCCTCGGTGACGGCGATGGTGGAGTGACCGGTCTCCTCCTTGAGGCACAGCACATCCCGGAGGGTGTGATCAGGGCAGAGGTTTGAATCGCTCTTGACAAAGCCTGCCTTGTAGGTCTTGGCGCGCTTGACCATGGCGGCCTCATCCTCGATGCTCTGGGAGCCGTAGATGAAGCTCACGCCGCCCTCGACGGCGAGGGCCACCGCCATGCGGTCGCCGGAGACGGACTGCATGATCGCCGATACCATGGGGATGTTCATGGTGATGGGGGACTCCTCCTGCCCCTTGCGGAACTTGACAAGCGGGGTCTTGAGGGACACCTTTTCCGAACGGCAGGTGATGGGCGTGTAGCCGGGGATCAGAAGGTACTCGTTGAAAGTGTGGCAGGGTTCGTTGATGATTCTGGCCATGATCTCTATCCTTTCTTAAATAAAATACTCAGTCAATACCGACGATTTCGCCGTAGGCGCGGATAGCGTTTCGCACGCAGTCGGGGCAGGAGCAGAGCACCGTGCCGGTGTCGCGGCCCTTGAGGTCCTTGCAGAGAACGGCGCCGCAGCGCTCGCGGAAGTTTTCGGAGATCTGTCTGGTGTAAGGCGTGGAGCTCTTCTGCCTGAGCTTGAAGCCCGCCGCCATGCCCGCGCCGACCAGCGCGCCGCAGGTGCCCTCCATATTGCCCATGCCGGAGCCGAAGCCGGAGCCGAGCTGCATGAGCTGCTCTTCGCTTAGACCCGTCTGGTCCGCCAGCGCCAGCAGCGCCGCCTGGCAGCAGTTGCATTTTTTCTTGAGCTCGGCGCCGAGCTCGGCGCGTTCGTCGATCGTCATGTCCTTACCTCCGAAATTATTTTTCCCAGTATACCATGAGAAGGTCAAAAGTCAAGGCGGGAGAACGCGAAAAACTGCAATTTGCGATTTTTTTAAAGCCGCGACTATATCGTCTGCGGCACATGTGCGCGATTGTCAAATTATTCAAGACGGTTTTTGCGCATATCGGACGCGATCCGGCAAAAGATAAGGTCGGGCGATGAGTCCCGAAATGAAGAAAAGGAGATGGAAACATGTCTACCAACACCAGCAATCACCTTGTCAATCCCGCGGCCCGTGAGGCTATGGATAAGTTCAAGATGGAAGCCGCCGCGGAAGTCGGCGTCAACCTGAAGAACGGTTATAACGGTGAGCTTACCAGCCGTCAGGCCGGTTCTGTCGGCGGCCAGATGGTCAAAAAGATGATCGAGGCATACGAAAACGGCATGAAGTAATCACCGGCGCATATACGGAGCAGTGAAAGCTGCTCCGTATTTTTGCATGCTGCGCGGGTACGGAAAAGGAAGCCGTCTGTTTTCATGACAGTCTTCTTGACTTTCCGCGGCTGTACAATTATAATATAAAAAACATCCTGCGCATAACGGCACGCAGGGAAAAGCGTACAAGTTTGAAAAAACGGAGGGATTTCTATGAATAACACCAAGGCGTATGATCGCGGCGCCATCATATTCCGGGAAGGCGATCCCGGCGACTGCATGTACGAGCTGGAATCCGGCAGCGTCGGTGTTTATCATGATTACGGCGGACCGAAGGAAAAGCTGATCACCACCTTGTCCAACAGCGCAAGCGACATCAAGGTGTTCGGCGAGATGGGGCTTCTCGAGAATATGCCGCGCTCGGCGACGGTGGTCGTGATGGAAGACGACACCATTCTGACCTGTGTCTCCGGAGAGAGCTTTAACGACTATTTTGCGAAAAACCCCGCAAAGGTCCTGGATATTTTGCAGCAGATGTGCAATCGCCTGAGAAAGACCACAAACGATTATGTCGCTGCCTGCCGCACGGTATATGAAAACGTCGAGGCCGAGAACAAGGGCGAGAAAAAGAGCGAAACGCTGCTGGACAAGCTCAACAAGCTTTGCGAGTTCTACATCGGCTATAATCCGTATTACTTCTGAGCGGAGGGAATGGAAGCTATGAAAGAGATTACGTTCAACAAGGGTCAGATCGTCTTCTGCCAGGGCGAGAATGCCTCTGTTATGTATGACATTATCAGCGGCAAAATCGGCATCTATACGGATTATCAGACCGACAAGGAAAACAAGATCGCAGAGCTTGAGGCGGGCGAGGTGTTCGGTGAGATGGGCCTGATCGAATACTGGCCGCGCTCCGCCACCGCTGTGGCGCTGGAGGATGGGACCGTCCTGACCGAGCTCGGAGAAGAGGATTTGAAGGAATACCTCAAGGACAAGCCCGAGAAGCTTCTGACTGTCATGCGTCAGCTCAGCCGCCGCATCCGTGAGACGACGCAAAACTATGTGAATGTCTGCCGCACCGTGAACGAGAACCGGCGCACGCAGGAGGAGCTCGATAAATACGCGGCGCTCTACACCACATATTGGATGAACTGAGGCCGTACCGTATTCAATATCGACCAAAACGCCGGGGAAGGCCGCAGGCTTGCCTCGGCGTTTGCGCGTACAATGCGGCGGGCGGAGCCGTGTGACGGTTTTGTGACGGTTTCCGTGCTATAGTGAATATGAGCATCCGAAAACCTGTCACGAAGAATGAAAAGGAGAGACATGATATGAGCGAAAAGAACAAAAAGGGCATGGCGGCGCTGGATGACGATGCGCTGCAGTCGGTCGCCGGCGGCGTCGGCGAGGTCATGGTCACCGGCTCCGGCAGCTTTATGTCCAATACCGGCACGAGCCTGAACATCGTTGTCAACTGGTACGCGGGTGTCGACAGCTACGGCAACCACGGCCTGATGGTGGTTGTGGGCGCAACCTCCGGCAACCTCATGGCGGGCTCCATTGCCAACAGTGTCGAGCTGAGCGTCAACGGCATGATGTATGCCTCAACCAACAACGCGGTCAATTACATGGGCGGCGGTATGACGACCAATACTCTCGCGACCTTTACCATCCCCAATGTATACGGGATGGTATCCATCAACGCCGTCTGGCACTTCAACGGCACCTACGGCGGCGTTCCCATCGGCAGCATCTATGCCAGCGGCACGGCCAGCGTGTAAAAAATAAACAAAACACAGCAGAGAAAACAGCGGAAACAGAAATGTTTCCGTTGTTTTTTACTCTTGACGATCGAGCCTCTGTTGGTATAAAATTCATTATTGAAATTATATATTACCATAAAAGACCGTGTGACAGATATGTGATAGATCAGCTGCTATGATAGACGTGTTGATTGAAAGAACAACAGGAGGTCTTGAGAGATGAGCGGCACGGAGGATTTACGGGCACGCCTGGTACCGGCGGTATGCACCCAGTGCGGTGCGGCGCTGGAGGTTGACCCGACGCAGGAGGCGGCAGTCTGCAAATACTGCAATACCCCCTTTATCGTAGATAAGGCAATCCAGAATTACAACATCAAAAACGCGAAGATCGAGCATGTGGACACCGTGAACATCGACATGAAGGGCACCGCGGATTCCTTCTTCGGCTTTGTCGGCCAGCAGATGAGCGAGAGCAGGGAAGCGCGCCGCGAAGATCGCCGGGCGCAGCGGGCCGAGAGCCATGAGATGAACATGGCCTTTATGAAGATCTTCGGGTATATGATGATCGGCATGTTTGTTTTTGCCGTCATCGCCTTCATCGTGATGCAGTTCACGGGAGGACCCCGGGAGGATGCACTGGCAGAGCCCGAGACGCAGATCGTGAGCACCGCAGCGCCGGAGAGCACCGGCTCGGATAACGGGACGGGCGGCTCCTTTACCTTTGAGTTCCATACAGGCAGCGGCAATTAAATCGGTATTCCGGCCGGTTACCGGCTGAATATAAAAAGTTTGGGTTGACCAGACAATAATCGGAGGAAATAAAAAATGAGCAAAACCATGATGAAGAGAATCATCTCCCTGGTGCTGACTGCGCTGCTGGTGTTCGCACTGGCCGGCTGCAAAGTGACAAGCTCCAGCTCTTCGACTTCGAGCGTTACCACCAGCACCACTGATGCCAACGGCACAACCACCACCCAGACCACGACCACCGAGGTCGGCTCCGACGGTGTCCACACCGAGACCACTACCGAGACCACGAATGCCGACGGCACCGTGACAAAGGCTCCGTGATATCGTGAGATCAAGAAGCAGCATTACTGCGGCAGAACATTTTGTCGCAGCAATGCTGTTTTTCATTTATGAAAGGAGGCAGAAAGAATG
Organism: Oscillospiraceae bacterium; assembly: GCA_902795045.1. Lineage (GTDB taxonomy): Bacteria > Bacillota > Clostridia > Oscillospirales > Oscillospiraceae > Limivicinus. The sequence goes on from CADBJU010000009.1 coordinate 25,350, forward strand.
TACAAGCATTCTATACCCCGCACCCTGGCACTGCTGCTGGCGCTGACGCTGCTCATGACCTGTGCTTTTCCCGCTTATGCCGAGACCGACGGCAAGCACAGCATCGTATCGAGAAGCTATACCGCCTACGCAGGCACCACCGCCGAGGAGAAGCTGAACAAGGAGATCACGCTCTACTTCGTGGACGGTGTCGATGATCTGCCCTATATGGAGCTCAACGACTGGGGAGAGCTCATGGTCTTTGTCAATACCGACAACGGCGATGAGGACTATGGCCTGAGCATCGAGCACAAGGGCGACGTGGTCACGCTTGAGCGTGAAAACGGCTATACCATGGACTTCGACTTTGCAAACGACACCCTGCACTATACGGACTACGACGCCTTTGTCCACAGCTCCAATGACTCCACCATCATCGACCTCGTGAGTGAGAAGGGGACCGATGAAAACGGCAATGCCGAGCTCATCTGGCGCAATCAGAAGGCATCCTTCGACCGCTACGGGGATGAGATGACCGTGGATCTCGGGGCCAACAACATCCGCATGATTGCCCAGGACGACGGCTATTATGTCCCGCTGCAGACGCTCAACGACTTCACGCTCCTTGACACGCAGTTCGCCTTCGTTTTTAACGGACAGGCCCTCTTCCTTGCAAACGACGGGATGTTCTACGACTACGGCGAGCAGGCCTATACCGAGATCGCGGATCTCTACTACAGCGCCCCCACCGGCGAGCGCAGCGACGCGCTGGCCGAATACAGCTATAATGAGCTCTGCCTGCTCCTGGACACCTTCTACGGCCTGAAGGACACCCACGACATCAAGAGCTTCCGCCAGCTTTTCTGGCAGATCGGCTTTGACGAGGCCCTCAGCGGCAACAGCGCGGTCGACGCGGATCAGGCCCTCAAGGAACTGATCGACTACTATCTGGACGATCTCCACTCTGTATTTGACGAGTATTCTTACCTCACCGGCAACTTTGACATAAACGGCAGCCAGGGGTTCGCAAACCGCAAGATGAATGAGAATCGGAGCATCTACGGCGATGCCCGCGACAAGGCCTACCCGGACGGCTGGCTCGAGTACGAAGAAGTAGGCAACACCGCCTATATCACCTTTGACCACTTCCGTTCCGACTACACCGGCCGATCCTACTACGAGGCCGCGCTGGGCAGCGATGAGCTTGACGACACGGTCGCGCAGATCATTGCGGCCCACAGGCAGATCACCCGCGAGGGCAGCCCCATTGAGAACGTGGTGCTGGATCTGAGCAACAACCTCGGCGGCGCCGTGGACGCGGCGGTCGTGGTTTTGAGCTGGTTCTTGGGCGACGCCCCGTTCAGTGTCAAGAACATGACCACCGGCGCCATGTCCACCGCGGTCTACCGTGCGGACATCAACCTGGACCACGAGTACGACGAAAAAGATACCGTATCGGATAAGAACCTTTTCTGCCTCATCTCTCCCGTGAGCTTCTCCTGCGGAAACCTCGTCCCCGCGGCGCTCAAGTCCTCGCAGAAGGTCACGCTCCTCGGCCGCACCTCGGGCGGCGGCAGCTGCGTCGTGCAGCCCGCGACCACGGCCTACGGCACCGTCTTCCAGTTCTCCGCCGCGCAGCGGATGTCCTTCCTCAAAAACGGCTCCTTCTATGACATCGACCAGGGGGTCGAGCCGGACTATTACATTGCCAATGTCGATAACTACTATAACCGCGCGGCCCTGACCGATTTCATCAACGGTCTGTTCTGATACGCGGAGCTTGAAAAATACCGGGAGTCACCAACGACTCCCGGTAATACTTTTAATATGCCTATCGGCTTTAGTCAGCAAGAACAAGTTTCCAGCCTGTCATTGCGAGACCAGTTCTCAAACTGGTCGTGGCAATCCGCCCGCCGGAGGCACTGAAACACTCAGAAATATTAACTGGCCGCTAGGAGTACGGATTGCCACACCAGTGACATCGGTCACTGGTTCGCAATGACACAGAACGGACGTTTTCACCATTGAACAAGCCCAAGACTGAATAGTTACCTGAGCGCTTGCGTACTCAGAGCGCGCGCAGGAAGGCTGCGACGGCTTCGTCCTTGCAGTTGGGATAGAAGAGCTCCGCAAAATGTGCGCCGCTGACGGTCGCCTTGACAAAGGCCGGATCCAGATCTTTGAGGATGTCCAAGAGGGGACGGTAAGTGATGGCCTTCACACCGTCGAGGATCTTCTTGTTGCGCTGCTCGGGGACGACGCGCTCCTTCGGATAGCCGTTGCCGTGGCCGAAGCCGAACAGCTGCCGGAAGATCATCTCCAGCTTGAGCTCCGCGCCCCAGCCGAAATCCTTGGCAAACGGCAGCGCAACGCAGTTGCCGTCGTTGATCTGAGCAAACATGTACCCGTCGGAGGGATCGACGAGATGTCCGCAGAGGACCCCGGGAAAGCTGTTGCAGGCGAGCATGGCGCCCTCGCCGGTGCCGCAGCCGGTGACGACGTAGTCCGCCGCGCCGGTGTTGAGAAGGATCGCGGAGAGAAGACCGTTTTGCACATAAGTGAGCTGGCAGGCATCGTCAGCGCCGTACATGCCGTAGTTGTCCACGGTGTGGCCCATGGGCTCCACGACCTTGCGCAGCGTCTCCTCGATCAGGCCGTTCTTTGCGGCCTGGCTGTTTTCGTTGATCAGTGCAATTCGCATGGGAATCATTCCTTTCGTTTTGAGATGGCAACATCATACCATAATTCCGGCAAAAGAACAAGCACGACACGTGAGGGACTGTCGGAATAAAAACACGCTCAAGCCGGTCAGGCTTCTTGACGCGGAGAACTTTTCATGTATAATAAATAGCATAATAAACAAATTGTACTCAGGAGGCGCGTATGGGGGAAAAACAGAAACGCGGCATGCGCAGGCGTGAGTTGCGCCGGGGGCAGATGCAGGCGGATCTCTCGCGCTACGGCCGCAGGATCCTCGATTCCGGGGAAATGCGGCAGGCCTTCAAGCAGACGCACCATACCTTCTCCACGGTGGGGGAGCACACCATGCGCGTCGCCATGACGAGCCTTGCGATCTGCTATGCGCTGAAAAAGCTGCACATCAAAACGGATATCCCGGCGGTGGTCACCGGATCGCTCTGCCATGATCTCGGCATCCTGGGCCGCGGCGGGAAATTCCATTCCTCCAAAGAATGCAGCCGACAGCATCCCGTGGATTCTGTAGAGGTAGCGAGCAGACTGACGGGGGAGCTGTCCGAAAAAGAGGAAGCGATCATCACCCGCCATATGTGGCCCGTCGGAAAGGCCAAGCCGCCCAACTCTTTGGAGGCCGCCATCGTTTCCGCCGCGGATAAGGTCGCCGCTGTTGAGGATTTTGTAGAGGGTTATGAGGAAAAGAAGCCCGGACTCAGGGGCGTTATCCGCGAGATCAAAAGTCAGAGGAAGGAGAACGTCATATGGAAAACGAAGAAAGAGTCGTAAGACTGCTTGAAAAGCCGGTGAAGAAGGGGCTTCTGCGTCTGGTATTCAGCCGGATCGGTTTGATTGCCCTGCTGTTCATCATACAGCTTGCGATCATGGTTACAGCCTACGGTTTCTTCAGGGAACAGCTGCCGATCCTGACCGTCCTGCAGACCATTTTCACGATCTGCATGATTATCTATCTCTTTAACTGCAGTATGGATTCCTCGGCCAAGCTGACATGGATGTTTATCATTGCGATCGTGCCGCTGGTCGGTACGGCGTTCCTGCTCTTTACGCAGTCCAATTTCGGCCACCGCATGGAAAAGAAAATGGTCGATGACCAGATCAACAAGACAAAAAATATCCTGGACCAGCCGGAGAACGTCTCGAAGGAGCTGGAGCACGACGGCTCCGGCACGGACGATCTCTGCCGCTACCTCAACAGGACCGGCTGCTTCCCGCTGTACGATCACACCGCGGTGACCTACTACTCCCAGGGCGAGGACAAATTCGAGGCCATGCTCCGGGAGCTGGAAAAGGCCGAGAAGTTCATCTTCCTGGAATACTTCATCGTGGAAGAGGGCTACATGTGGGGACGCATCCTGGATGTCCTGACGCGCAAGGCAAAGGAAGGCGTCGAGATCCGCGTCATGTACGACGGCATGTGCGAGATGGCCACGCTGCCGACCGATTACTGGAAGCTGCTGGAGAAGGAAGGCATCAAGGCCAAGGCCTTTTCCCCGATCAAGCCCTTTATCTCCTCGCACTATAACTACCGTGACCACCGCAAGATCCTGGTGATCGACGGCAAGGTGGCCTTCAACGGCGGCGTCAATCTCGCCGATGAGTACATCAACCGCCGCGAGCGCTTCGGCCACTGGAAGGACACCGCGATCCTGCTCCGGGGCCCGGCAGTCAAAAGCTTTACGCTGATGTTCCTGCAGATGTGGTACGTCGGGGCTGAGAACCCGGATTACGAAAGCTTCCTCGTCGAGGCCGAACCCGTGCCGGAGGCGAAGGGCTACGTCATGCCCTACTGCGACAGCCCGCTGGATAAGGAAAAGGTGGGCGAGACGGTCTATATGGACATTCTCAACCGCGCGACCGACTACGTGCACATCATGTCGCCCTACCTGATCCTGGACGGCGAGCTGGAGACCGCGCTGTGCTTTGCGGCCAAGCGCGGCGTTGACGTGAAGCTCATCCTGCCCGGCATCCCGGACAAGAAGGTGCCGTATGACCTGGCCAAGACCCACTACACGCACCTGACGGAAGCGGGCGTGAAAATCTATGAATACACCCCGGGCTTTGTGCACGCCAAGGTTTTCGTCAGCGACGGCATCAAGGCCACCGTCGGCACCATCAACCTCGACTACCGCAGCCTGTACCACCACTTCGAGTGCGCCACCTATCTGTATAAAACGGACTGCCTCCCGGAGATCGAGGCGGATTTCCAGAATACCCTGGAAAAGTGCCGTGCGGTCACGCCCGAGACCATCAAGGCCGAAAAGTTCTCCACCAAATTTGTAGGCCAGACGGCAAAATTCCTCTCCCCGCTGATGTAAGCATTATATGAAACAGGGGCTGCTGCCAAATCAGGCAACAGCCCCTTAAAGCGGAATGCCGCGAGCTTCTTCTGACGTGGTGGGACTCGCATGCATTTGCGCCTCGCGGGGGATCGGCGCAAATAGAGGAATCGACCAGTTTTTGAACTGGTCGATGAAAGCCCCACAGGGGCGTTCGATTATAATTCGAGTCCCTTGCTGAAAGCATGAAACAGGAGGCCCCAACGGGGCCTCCAAATTTGAACCCTCGTTTAAAACCAAATCGGAGGATCCCCGTGAATCCTCCGATTTGGAAAGGAAGAAGGAGGGAGCAGAGTGCAGTTTTCCCGGCTTTTCGGAACCGGGGAAACGGAACGCCGCGAGCTTCTTCTGACGTGGTGCACCGGGGCAATCCAAATCCGAACCGGGGATGGAGGCGCGCTGGGTAAGCGCGCACTCCATATCGCTAAAATTTATAGTTTTAGTGCCGTCCTTGTAATTGCATGAGATTACGATCTTGTCATTGAAAACATACACCGCGTTCAGGAATATACGCTCTTTATTGAAAAGGGCTTTGAATGGGGCGGCGATTGGACGAATAGAAAAGATTTCCAGCATTTTGAGCTGCCGTCCGAAGTCACAGGGAAGTATTCTGAAATGTATGCAAAGTAGTCCAAAGGCAAAAAACTCCGGCGTATTCGGTCGATTTGTTCCGAACACGCCGGAATTTATTGCCCCTTATGGCTTTTTCCCGCTCTTTGCAGTACAGGGTCAGGACAGCTCGGCGCAGCATAGCATCACGCCCGCGATGCCAACATTTCCACGCAGGAAGGCCGGGAGAAAATACTGCTTGCGCCCCTCTCTGAAAACCATGTACGCGCCGTTTTTTTTCTTTCGATCATACATCCACTTCAACAGCTGGCGGGCCTTGTTCAACGCGGTGGGATTCCCTCCCAAGCCAGCCGCCAAGCAGGCTGCCGCACGCCCGGCCAAGCCGCCGGACAGGATATCGGTGTCCGGCCATGATCGGTCTGCTGTCTCAAATACAGTCTCCAGTGTCTTTTCGCTATGCTCTCCGATGTTCCAGTGCTTGAATGCTTCGAGAATTTGCGCGCTTTCCCTGTCTCCCGCGTCCCGGCAGTATTCCAGCGCCCACAGGAATCCTGCAAGTCCGTCCTCAAAGCCAAAGTCGCCGTCAAAGCGCCGTGCGATGACCCGTTCCTCAGGCGGGCATGGGTATTCATCCAGCAGATAAGTGCCGAAGGTCAGCATATCCCGCAGGCAGGCGTCTGCAAGCTCGAGCGCGAGCGCCGTGTCCGTTTCTCTCAGCAGCGAGGATCGAGAGGCCGCGCGGCAGAAAACCCCGATGCCGGAAAAACCCCGCGCAAGCCCGAAAAGGCTCCCCGTTTTCCCGTCGATCATCGGTACATGCCACAAGCTGCAGCCACCGGAGAGCGGGATGCGCTCAGCCCACAATGCATGAAGCGCTTCCGCTGCCTCACCGACAGCGATCTCCTTAGAAAGCGGCTCCGAGAGTGCTTTCGGCTCAATGACAGGAGCGTGCAAAAACTGCGCTGTGGGGTCTGTCCAGGCGTCGATGTGCCGAAGACTTGCGCGAATATAAGCGCACTGCACGGCAAGATCCCTCTCGTCCATGTTTTGCATACGCTCTTTGGCATACTCGATCGGACTGACGCACAAGAAATCGTCGATCAGACAGGCATTCCGCCTGTCCCCGTGAAGGGCACGCTCACCAGCGTAAAACCAGAAATAGGGAACATCGCCCTCCTTCACGCAGGACGTTTCCCAATCAAGGATCGGCTGCCATTGACGCCGCTGCTCCCTGTCAAGGCCTTTTTCCAGGCGCTTCAGTACCCGTTTTCTCTCTGCGTCAGATCCGGCGGAGGAATACGCGGCGATGATGGCGTTATATGTCCCTGTGGAGCGCAGGATGTACCGGGCGGCAAAATATCTGTAACACTCCAGGATGGACGAGACGGCAGCCCGGTTTTCCCGTATTGCCCGATAAGCGCTCCGAAATCCGTCAAGGAAGTTGTTCTCGTATCCCAGGGGGGTGCAGTTTCCTCCCGGAAGGAGGGGGCTTTTCTGGAGCTGAGCATAAAAACGCGGCAAAACCATACATTCTCCCACCGACATCCGATATTCCGGAAACACCTCGCCATAGTCCGCGGGAAAGTCCCCGGCACCGCCGAAGCCTGCCGCTTTTGCGCACAGGAGCGTTTCCGTGTCTATGACGCATGGTCTGTCGCCTGCCGGGATGACATTAAAGCAGTGCATATCGGTGCTTCCCAGGGCGTAAAACACGGCGGTCAGTCTGCCGAGCCATGCATAAAACACTGCCCGTTCCGCGCCCTCCGCCGGTAGTCTCCGCTCCGTTTCCTTCTGGAAGGCATACTCCCCGCCGCTGATCTGCTCCGGCACCAGCCGCTCACCGAACAGCAGCTCGTTGAGCTGCCCGAGAAGCTCTGTCCCGGCTCCGTCTCTCGGTTTATAGTAGATCGTTCCCGCCGCCGTATCCAGTTTGAGAACCGCCTCGCCATGCAGGTGGCGATCGCCGGTCTCCGATATTTTTTTTATTTCAACAGGATCGTCGCCCTGAAAAAAGCGTTGGGCGATCTCCAGTCGGTGATGCTCGAAGCGCTCGCGCAGGAGGCGGTAAAATTCATTGTCCCGTTCCATCATGCTGTTATCGGTCGATCCTCTCACGGAGCTTTCCCTTTTTCCCCCATCTTCCGATCAAAACGAACGCGATGACCGTCAGAACAACAAACACGGCATACGAAACGCCTGAAATAACACGCAGCGGCTGGATGAGCGACAGATAGGGCAGTGCCATGACCTGCTCCGTCGTCATGCTTCCCATGCGCGGACCGCCTGCGGCTTCGATCAGTGCAAAGTGCCACAGCTCAAAGACCGTGTGCAGGATGATCGGTATCACGAGCGACAGGATACGGTCGCCTGCGCTCCCCGCCGCCAGGGAACGGCTGTAAAAGAAACCCATGACCACGGCAAACAGGATATGATAGGGCAGAATCGTCATCATAAGTCCGTTCGCGCCCAAGAAAAACATCGTGATGATCCCCTCCGTAAGGGTAAAGCCCACAGCGATCAGGCAGGCAGCGATCACCACATCATAGCGGCAGACGATCTCCGCTGTGTCCCGCACGGCGAAACGCAGCGCAAAATATTTGGATATCTCCTTCACAAGTGCGTATTCCAGAAAGCCTGTCAAAAAGCCGCACAGCAGCGGATGCATACCATGGAAATCGGGAACGAGCAGGCCAAACAGGACCGGGAGGATCCCGGTCAGCGCGCCGATCCCCAGCAGGCATCCCAGGGAGCGGCCCGAAAATTTTGTTCCGGTTTTTTTCCGCATCAACCACCATGTGATCAGCGTATTGACGGCCACAAAGACGAACAGCAGCAAAATGATCCTCAACATGATGTTTTCTCCCAAGATAACATAAGATTCAGCGCTTTCAGCGCTTTTTCATGCCGCAGCTTGACCGCACCGTAGCTCAAACGCATCAAACAGGCGATTTCTGTCAGCGGAAGCTCTTTGTAATAGTGCAGGATGATAATGTCCCTCTGGTCTTTGTCAAGCCGCGCCAGTGCTTCCGCAAGCTCCCGCAGCGCTTCCTCCCGCAGCAGTTTCTCTTCTATTGTGCCGCTCTCGTCAGACTCCTCCAAAAGCTCCTCCGGCGCGCCTTTGCGGCGAAGATGATCCGTCAGCGTATTGCGGCTGATGGTATAGATCCATGTGGACGCAGACGCCTTTTTCTCATCAAAGCCTGAAAGCGCCCGTGTTGCTTTCAAAAAGACCTCGGAGGTCAGATCCTCGGCGTCCTCCCGGTTATCCAGGCGGGACTGAAAAAAACGCAGCACCCGATCGTGATATCTCCGATACAATTCCTCGGCGGTGATTGTGGTCATAGGCGCAGATCCTCGGGGGCCGGCAGACGCCGCCCATCGGTCGGATCACCGGCCGCGGCGAGCCGCGCCGCCTCTTCGTCGGTGATATCTTCGCCCCAGCGGCATTCCGTATCGTCGATGAGCGCCTGCAGCGCAGGGTCATGCGCAAATCGCTGCATCGCAAAGAGCTCCTTCAGAAGCTTTTCCATGGCTCTTCACTCCTCCACCACATGCCAGCATTGCGGATCCCGGCCGTAGTAATCGCCGGTCACCGCCGCGGCGATGGCCGGACAACCGCGGCACCAGGGCTCCAGCTTGCAGCGGGCGCAGTCGGCAAAGCGGTCATACTGCCGGTAGCGTGTTTTTGCCTGCGTCCACATCTCCGTGAGATCGTCGGTGAAGATATTGCCCAGCGTGGAGCTCTCCATACGTCGGCAGGCCATGACCGTGCCGTCGGCGGAGATCGCCATAGTGGCGTTTGCGCAGTGGCAGCCGGCGGGCATATGATCGCCGGGCCTGTGACAGTACGCGGGAGGATGGAACTTGCCCTCCTCATAGAGATACAGGGCCAGCAGATGATCCTTGAGCGTAAAATTCGTTAAGCTGCCGCATAGCTTTGCCACCTGCCTTTTTTGAAAGTAGGTCTCCAGCAGGGCGCGGTATTCCATCGGGGGGATGGCGTTGTGCTTCTCATCGGAGGTCGGGACATAGCGGGCAAAGCCGAAGTGGTCGGCGCCGGCCCGCTCCACGGCGTCCATCACGTCGGGAAGCTCCCTGTAATTTTTTTCCGAAACGGTCATGCTTACCACCGACTGTATCCCCGCCGCACGCAGCAGTGGGAAGACCTCCATCGTTTTCCGGAAGCTGCCCGGCATACGGAACCAGTCGTGGGTCTGCTCCATGCCGTCGATAGAGACCTGATAGGCAACACAGCCGGTATCCTTCAGACGGCGGCAAATCTCCTCATTCAGATGGAAGGGATTGCCCATCAGGAAATAGGGCTGCTTTTTCTCCTTCATGAGCTCCGCGAGCTTCCAGAAATCCGGACACAGAAGCGGGTCGCCGCCGGTGATATGCCAGTTCGGGCGCATGTCCATCCGGCCCAGGAAGCTCTCGACCTTCCGAATGACCTCCTGCATCTGCGCGAAATCCATACTCACGAGGGGCTTTTTGTTATCCTCCGCGAAGATATAACAATGGCGGCAGCGCTGGTCACAGTTGTCGGTGATATGCCACTGGACACCGAAGAGGCCCTCCTCGTTTTCCCGCAGGGGATTGGTTCCTGTGTTCATCGGCGCACCTTCTTCCTCATGCAAAAATCTTCGATGGCCTCGGTCAGGAGCACATAGCGGTCCAAGCCCGCGTCGTGCACAGCCTGCGCCTCAACGGAGCCAAGGTTGAGCCTGATGGCGCGGCGGGTTATCAGGATACGGCTGAGAAACACCTTTTGCTGGAAATCCGTGATGGCAATACGGGGATCATACCAGGTCTGCAGAAGCTTTTCGGCGGTCTCGGTGAGGATGGGCTGCATATCCTCCTCATAGTTCAGATTCGGATGGCCGGTCTTGTAAAAGGCGCCGATATTGATCACGGAGGAGCAGAAAAAGCGCAGGATGTAATCCAGGTCGTCCGCGGCGGCCTGGCCGTGGTTGGAGTCGGTCGTCATGAAGAGCAGGGTGGGCTTTCCCAGCAGCTCGAGACGGTGCGACATACCGGTAAGCCTGTCGAGCACGCATTTGGTAAAGCCGGACATGCGCCCCATATACACGGGGCTGCCGAGAAACAGAATGTCACAGTCGCGCATTTTCTGCTTGAGCATACCCATGTCGTCCACGCTGTCCAGAGGACAAATGCCGCTGCGGAAGCAGCTGTGGCAGCTGCGGCAGAAATCGAGGCGCACGTCCGCGGCGGTCAGGCGCTCATAGGAGACGGTTTCGCCGTCTTCGGCGGCTCTCTGGCGAAAGGCCGCGGCAAAGCGGTCGGAGAGCTGGGCGGTGGTGGAGCGCTCTCCGGCGGCGGAGCCGATCAGTGAGAATACCTTGATCATATATTGTTTCCTCCCAGCTCCGGTGTACGGAGATATTCCGACGCCGCAAGGCCGACGCCAAGGCTGCCGACCCAGAGAGACGGGTCAAAGAAGCTGCGGATACCGGGATCACTCACGAGGAAGCTGCCCTCCCGGACGGCGCGGGCAAGCATGGCCCCCAGCACCTGACCGGCGCGCGCTGTGCTGCCGGTGCGCAAAAGGCAGAGGACCGTCAGGGCGTTGCCCTCATACAGGGTATCGAAGCGGCCAAGCTCTTTTTCCTCAAGGAGGCTGGAAAGGGCGGTGTCCCGCAGGGCCTGAGCCGCGGCCTGCTCCGGAAGGCGCTGCGCGATGTAATCCGCCGCCAGGGCGATGCCCGCCGCCTGACGGCCCCGATCAGCCATCCAGCGGAGCTTCACGGCGCTGTCCGGCCAGCCGTGCAGATCGTCCCGGTAGTCCCGGCGAAGCTGCGCGAGGATCGCCGAGACCTTTTCGGCGCAGCGGCTGTCCCCCAGGGCCTTATAGGCCGCTGTCAGGGCCACGGCGAGGCCGGCGGCTCCCTTGAACAGATCCGGGATCTCCGGCACATCGGCGGCCAGAAGCTTCCCGGCGCACAGGCGCAGGCACGCCTCCCGCTCCGGTGAGGAGAAGGGCAGCTCGGCCAGACCCACTGTCAGACCTGCCAGGCCCTCGCTGAGGGAGGGATCCTCATGCCAGTAAGGGCTGAATTTTGTGAGGACGGGAAGCAGGCGCTCCGCCGTTTCGCGCGCCTGCGGGACCCCGGCGCGCTCCATGGCGGCAAGCCCCCAGAGGACACCGCCGTAGCCATTATAGAGACCCATGGGCAGGCGCGGCGCGTTTTTCAGCAGCTCCTCATCGAGCTTTGAAAGGGACGAAAGCGAGTCAGCGATGGGCCGGACGCATTGCTGCGCGATTTCCAGGGCCTCGGCATGGAGCGAGGAGAGGGCCTGGGTACGCAGGAGGGCGGCACAGAAGGCGCCTGCCTCAGCGTGGCTCCCCATTGCGCCGAAGGGGCGGAGGCCATGGAGGGTGATGGCGGTGCTGAGCCAGAAGGGCTGCCCGGCCGGCGTGTACATCCTGTCGGTCAGGAGCGCGCGGAAAAGACTGACAGCCGCGGCACGCGCATCCTCACGCGGCACAGGGGCGCCGGCGATGGGGGCGGGCGGAAGCTCCTTCGGCGCATCCAGGGGCGCGTGCGCAAAGGCGATGCGGATGATGTCCTCCTCACAGCGAAGCTCCGCTTCCGAGAGCCGGTCAAGGCTCTTCTCTGTCATACCCAGCGGACTGTCCGAAAAATATCCCTCTTTGAGAAGCTCCTCCGTATCCTCACCGCATAGATCCGTGCTCTCCAGACTGGTGCAGAAGTAGGGAATATCCCCGAGCCGCAGGCAGGCGGCCTCATGGTCCACCTGTTCCCGGAAGGTCTCCGCGCCGATCTGTTCAAAGGGCAGCGCCAGACGGTGAAGGATCTTTTCCTGCTGCGCCCTGCTTTGCAGCGTTTCCGGCCGATAGAGACTTTGCTGGATCAGCGCGTAGAACATGGTGTTTCGCATCAGGATGCGCACAGTGGAGCCGCCCCGGGCCCGCAGGAGGGCCTTGATCTCCTCTCGGTGGGCAAGCACCCGGCCATAGCCATCCCGGAAGCCGGCGGCAAAGCGGCCCTCATAGCCCTGGACCGTGTGAGTCTTCCCGTCCAGGAGCGGGAGACAGGCCGCGCCCGGGCGCTCACTGTAAAGGGGCGAAAACAGCGGCTTGCCGTACATGCGCACAGGCAGGATCCCGATGCGGTAGACCGACTGGCCCAGGGCGTGGGCGCTGGGCTCCAACTGCTTGTTCCTTGCCTGCTTTTCAAAGGAGGGGGTAATCAAGGTCTCCAGATCGATCACGGCGGGCCTGTCGCCGCAGGCCATGATGTTCTCCAGGTGCATGTCGATGCTGCCGAGCCCATGGAGAAGCGCCGTCAGGACACCGAAATGATAATAATAATCCGCGACAGCGCTCTCGGTATCCACGCTCGCGCGGCGCAGCCGGGATACGAAAGCGACATTGTTTATCTGAACGACCTCGGCAGCGACGGTACAGTCCGAAAACCAGCGTTCCACGATCTCGCGGTACACCATGTCCAGACCACAGTCATGGGGCTTGTAATAGAAGACGCCTCCGTCTGTCCATACGCCCGTTACGGCCCGTCCATGGCGGTGCTGATCCCCGCCGAAGTCAGAAAAGCGTTCGATTTTTGTAAAGGGTTTTCCCCCGAGAAGCCGTTGGGAGATTTCCTCCCGGCAGGCGGTCAGAGCATCGAAAAACTCGATCCAGCTCGCACGGAAATTGGGGAGGATATGCGCCGCATATTCTGCCGCCAGCGGATAGCGCTCCTGCAGGAGCGTCTCCGCGCGCCCGCTTTGGGCAAGCTCCGCGGCAAGCTGCTCTTCGAGAGAGTCGTCCGTGCTGCCCAGCATGGCGCTGACCGGGTCGCGCTCGGCCGCCCGCTCCCGCAGCTCCTGGGCAAGCGCCTGCGCATACAGCAGCTCCAGGCGCTTTTCACAGTTGCGCCGCAGGCAGTCCCGCGCCTCGTCCGTCAGGAGCGCGGCGGCTGCCGGGCGTTCCTCTTCGATCTCCCTTAATACACGCGCGGCTGCTGCCTTCGTAAAATCGAGGCAGCCGCTCTGTCTTAAAATTTCAATTCTGTCTTTCATATCCTATTTTTTTGCGGTGCGGCCTTCTTGCGGCCACACCGCATTTCATACCATAGCCTTTTTCAAATCTCCTGCCTGCTTTATACCGCAAGCGTGCGGTCTGCAAGCACGATCAGCCAATTTCGCTCATGGTAGCGCCTACGGCTACGCTGGCCGCAGAAGCCCACATAACGGCAGTGGCAATAGCGGCAGTGCAGGAGGTGCCGCCGGCACACAACCGACAAGCATGAGCGGTCTTAGTTCTGATTAGTCAAAGGTAGTACCGGCATCTATGCTTACGACTACCATTCCTCCGGATGCGACAGAGGCCGTAACGGAAACAACAACCGTGAGCGCGATGCAGGAGGTGCCGCCGGCGAGCTTGCCCAGCTCCTCTTCGGAGACATCCTCGTTGGGCTTGTTGATCTCCCTGACCTGCTCGGGGCTGATCTCATAGCCCAGTTCTTTCGCCGCCTTGCTGACTGCGGCGAACGCATCCTTCTCCCCGGCATCAAGCAGGGCCTTGACCTTTTCGTTCATTTGGGCGGCAAAGGCCTTGTCGCCGCGCATTCTCTCGACATACTCTTTTGCTGTTTTCACTTTGTTTTTCTCCTTTCAAATTCTGTTATTCATGCGGCAAATCAATAAGCGTACTGTTGTATATTTTTTAATGAATTGCCGCATGAATAATTGTCATATTTTTCGGTTGCCGCGTCAGCGGCGAGAAAAATGGCATTTTATAATCTTATTACTCCGGCTGTACGGGTGTATGGTTTGCGGATGTTTAATTGCCGGAGTAATAAGCTTTGTGCCGCAGGCACGCAGGCGGCAAAATGATGATCTTATGCCAACGACGCGGTCACGCCAACAGAGATGGCGGCGGAGGCCGTAAGCGCAGAGACGGCGACCGGGATGCAGGAGGTGCCGCCGGCAAGCTTGCCCAGCTCTTCCTCGGAGATGTCCTCGTTGGGCTTGTTGATCTCCCTGACCTGCTCAGGGCTGAGTTCATAGCCCAGCTCCTTCGCCGCCTTGCTGACTGCGGCGAACGCATCCTTCTCCCCGGCAGCAAGCAGGGCCTTGACCTTTTCGTTCATTTGGGCGGCAAAGTCCTTGTCGCTCTGCATTCTTTCGATGTACTCTTTTGCGGTTTTCATTTGTGGTTTCTCCTTTCATGAATGGCTCTACCTATTTATACGGATAAAATGCCGATGTGGCAGCATTTTTTGTGAAAAAGCTAAAAACATTTTGTCAGGCTCCCGGCGCGTTGATCTGCTGCCGGGCCACCAGCTCCGCAAAGAAGCCCTTTTTGGCGATCAGCTCATCGTAGCTGCCGGACTCCACGATCCTCCCCCCGTCGAGTGCGAGGATGCGGTCACAGCTGCGGATGGTGGACAGGCGGTGCGCGATGACGATGCGGGTGCAGCCCATGGCGTTGAGCGAATCGGTCACGACCTTCTGGGTGATGTTGTCAAGGGCGCTGGTGGCCTCGTCGAACATAAGGATATTGGCCTTCATGGCGATGGCGCGGGCAATGATGAGCCGCTGCCGCTGGCCGCCGGATAGCCCGCCTCCGCCCTCTGCAATGAAAGTGTGCATCCCCATGGGAAGGGAGCGTATAAAGTCTGCGATCCCGGCCTTCTCCGCCGCCTCCCAGGCATCGTCCATACGCAGCCACGGCGCGGAGATCGTGATATTGGCAAAAATATCACCGGGAAAGAGCTTACCGTCCTGAAGCACGATGCCAATATTTCGGCGCAGGGAGCGCTTGTCGATCCGCCTGAGATCGACACCGTCATAGGTGATCATGCCCTGCTGGGGCGTCAGGAAGCCCAGCAGCAACTTCATGAGCGTGGACTTGCCGCAGCCGGTCTTTCCCACCACGGCGACATATTCCCCGGGCTGTATGGTCAGGTTCAGATCGCTCAGGATCGCCGGACCGTCCTCCGAGTAGCGGAAGGTGATGTTGTTCAGCTCGATCTCGCCGTTCAGCGAGGAAATCGTCTTTTGCCCGCTGCTCTGCTCCGGCGTCTGACGGAGGATTGGCTCACCCATTTCCAGAACCGGCCGCATATAGGAAAAGCTGCTTCCGCACAGAGCCAGCGTATCGACGCAGGACATCATGAGTCCAAAGGCAGAGGCAAACACGGCGTACTGCGCCACAGACAAGCCGCTGCGGTACGCGACGATAAAGGTCCACAGCGTTCCCAGCAGACGGATGAAGGTGAGAAGCTGCGGCCGTATACTGGCCGGGAACTGAACCAGAAAGCTTGTGCCCGCCTTGTCCCGGTACACCTCCAGCCATTTGGCATAGGCCATATCCTCGCTGCCGGAGAGCTTGATTTTCTGTATGCCATTGATGAAGTCATAGACGACGCTGTTGTTTTTCGATGCGCTCGAAAACACCGCGCGAAACCGCTTACGCTCCTGAATGACCGTGAGGGCAAACAGCGCCAGCGACGCGGCCAGCACGGTGAGCGCCGGCACGATCAGCGCTGAGGACGCAGAGAAGATCGGGTAGATGTTCACAAGGGAAAGCGCCGCCGTCAGTACGCCGGTCAAAAGGATGTCGCAAAGAAGCGACGGCAGCATATTGAGGCAGTTTGTCTGCTGCGCAAGGCCGCCGGTGCTCTTGTCCCCGAAAAAGGTTGTGGGCAGATTCATCAGCCGGGAAAACACCGCGTTCTGCGCGACGGTGTCCAGCCGGTTCCGGATGCGCTCGGTCAGCGAGCTCTTGGAAGAGCGCATGAGCCACCCGCCGATCGCCGTGCAGAAAAGCATCACGGCAAGTGAGACCAGCATGGCGGTCTGTCCTGTGGGAATGACACTGGCAAAGGCGATCCTTGTCACCAGCGGTGTCAGGATGCCGACCAGGGATACGCCCAGTCCCGCGAGAATAATCAGGATCAAATCGCCGGGATGAAGCTCATGCAAAAGGAAGCGGATGTACTCCCGCCCTGTCATCTCCCCTTGCGGGAGAGGCTTGTAAAAGCAGTATGCCTCTTCTTCAAACATGTCCTTGTTGTCCCCGGTGATTATGACGGGTTCGCCGGTTTTCGGGTCTATGTAATAATAACCGCCGAACCAGTCCGGCAGCAGGGCCAGCACGCGCCCTTCTCCCTTCACCGCAGCAAGCAGCGGACCGTCCCCATCCTTCCACCAGCCTTCAGACAGGGAGATGCGGCGCTTCATGGCCCCGGAGGGCTGCGTGACGGCATCGATCTGCGCAATGATGTTCTCGTATTCCGGCGGATTCTTCGGCACTTCCAGCTTAAAGTATTGCAGGATCAGCTCAATCTGGCGGATCGTCTCCTGCGCGGCAGTCTCCGCCTCATAGTAACGATCCGTCCGGCCCATGACCCGGTCGCCCAGGCTGCGGAGATTCCGCTCCACCATTTTCCGTACCGATGTGGCAAAGGTCTGAAGCTGTTCTCCAAATAGACTCATACTCGCTGCCCTCTTCTCATTCTGTCGTGATGAGGGTCTTGTAGAGGCCCTCCTCTTGTATCAGCTCTTCGTGCGTGCCGCGCTGCACCACCTGTCCATGATCCATCACCAGGATCTCGTCGCAGTCCCGGATGGTGGAAAGCCTATGGGCTACAATGATGCAGGTGATGCCGCGGTCATGGATGAAGCGGGATACATCATATTCCGTGCGGGCATCCAGAGCGCTCGTCGCCTCATCCAGAATAATGATGGACGGATCGACCGCCAGCACGCGGGCAATCTCGATGCGCTGCCGCTGACCGCCTGAAAGATCATGGCCGCCCTCTTGCAGGACTCGCTGATAACCGCCCTTTCGGCAGACGATGTCCGTATGGATCTCCGCATCCTTGGCCGCGAGGATCATGTCGTAGTCTTCAATGGAGCTGTCCCACATTTTGATGTTATTTTCTATTGTATCGGAAAACAGGACCGGCTCCTGATCCACCATGGCCAGCGAGCGCTTGAATACCGGACGCGGGAGCTTGGACATGGGGCTGCCGTCAAACAGGATCTCCCCGCTCCAGGGCTGATACAGGCCGGAGAGCAGCTTCGCGATGGTGGATTTCCCTGAGCCGGAACCGCCTACGAAGGCCACGCGCTTACCCGGCGTCAGCTCCAGGTTAAAATCCCGGATCAGCGGTTCGGCGAGCTTGGAATACCCGAAGGTAACATTTTTCATCTCCACATGGCCGGACAGCTTTCTCGCGTCCTTCAGCTCTTCCTGGGAAACCCCTCCGCCGAGAGCGCTGTCCTCGGGGTAATCGAGCACATCATTGATCCGGTCAAGCGAGGCGCGCATTTCCTCCAGGCTCTGCCCCGCGGCAATCAGTTCGTTCACGGGCCGCATAAAGGCGCTCATAAACGACTGGAACGCCAGCAGCAGGCCCGCGGTGAATTTATGCTCCATCATGAGCCATAAGCCCATCGTCAGGACCGTGATATTTGACAGCTCCTGCAGGAGCATGGGCAGTGTACCCAGAAAACAGTTGACCGTCGCAAATTTTGCCTTTGCCCGGATCACGGATGCCTGGAAGCCGCTCCAACGCTCAAAGAACCCGCTCTCCGCGCCGGCGGCCTTGATGGTCTCCACCATGCTGATGCCGGAGACGGTCACCGCGTCCAACTTTGCCTGGTCGCGCATCTGCGCGGCGGAAATTTCCACGCGCTTCTGGCTGATGAGGCGCGCCACGAAGAGATTGATCGCCACGGTGGCGATCCCCACCGCGGTCAGCAAAGGGCTGTACTCGATCATCACGAACAGATAAAACGCCAGCATCACCAGATTGATAAGCGTCGGCGCAAGCCTCGTGATGAGCGTGGCCGCCACCGTGTCATTGGCTGCCTGCCGGTTTGCCAGATCACCGCTCATACGCTGCGAAAAGAATTGCATCGGCATGCGAAACAGGTGATGCATAAATCTCGCGTTGGCTTTGACTGCCAGCTTGCCCGTCGCTCGGATAATGAGCACCTGATTTACGATCGCGGCAATGAGCTGGAACAGGATGACCGCGGCGAAAAAGAGTAAAAATCCATAGTACCAGCTCTGCCGACTGCCACTGAGAATATCATCCGTGAAGATCCTCGAAAAGACAGGGATCAGCATGCCCCCCGCCGCCGCAAGAGCGCTGGTGAGCATGATGAGCCTGACGAGCTGACCGTTGCCGGAAAGCCCCTCGCGGAGGAAATCCGTCGTTGTTTTCTTTTTTCCGTCCGCTATAAAGGCTTCTCCCGGACACATCTCCAGGCAGATGCCGCTGTAGTATTTCCGAAACTCCTCGACCGGCATACGCACCCGCCCTTTGGCAGGGTCGTTCAGGTACGCATAGTCCTTTTTGAAACCGTCAAGCACCACAAAGTGGTTCATATTCCAGAAAATGATCGCCGGGCAGCTTGCGGCTTCCCGAAGCCTTTCGACTGTGTAGCGCTTGGCCTTGCATTCCATCCCGTATCGCCTGGCTGCCTTCAGGATGTTCAGTGCGCTGCTCCCGTCGCGGGAGACGCCGCATTCTACGCGCACCTGATCCAACGGCACCCATTTATGATAGTATGCCATGACCATTGCGAGCGAAGCCGCGCCGCATTCCAGCGCCTCCATCTGAAGGATCACCGGCACCTTTACCACTTTTTTGTCTGCCATGGCTTTTCCTCTTATCGCAGCAGAAAGCTGATGGGATGTACGTTATCCGTCACGATCGTCACATCTACAAGAGCCCAGCTTTCGTTATACTCGTCACTGTCCAGCTGACCGGCTGCAACCCAGGAATAGTCAGCTTCGACACAGTTGTCCACGACCCACCGGCTTCCAAACTCGCCCAGGATCTCCTCCCGACTGTAAGGCACCGGCTCAACAGAGGCCACAACGCCCCGCACGGCTTTTTTCCCGGGACGACTGACGATGATCTCCCTGCCCATGAGATCGTCCCCGGAGAATTCATAGGCATTGAGGAAAAAGTAGGCATCGCAGCGCTGACGCTCCTCGTCCGGCATATCCGGCTCTGACCCAAAAATATCCCGGCCATAGTATGTAAGGGCATTCTCCCTCCGATTCTCAATCGAGGTCATCATACCGCTGACACTTTTTGTGACGGGCAGCGTCCCGGTGAAGCCCCATATGATCAATGCAGCGAGCACCAGCGTCAAAGCAATCACCAGAATCAGCGTGCCGGGCTTGACGATGCGGATATACGTGTCCAGCTCCTCAGGCGAGCGCACACGGTCGCGGTCCCCCGCGGTGAATATACCGCCTGTTTTCTGTTTCGTGTCCATAGTCTGTCCTCATTTCGATTAAAATACGCCGTTTACTAAAATGGATGTAATCATACGATGAACTCAACCGGGGCCTTCAGGTTCATCCGTTTTGCAGACCTCCTCTCCGGCCGCGACGGCGGCGAGCGGTTCTAAAATTCCATGTTATTACACCATTTTTGAAGCATCGTTCAAGTGGAGTTTCCTGAAAGTACAGTTTCCTGTAATCCAGTTCCTCAAGCCGGGCGTTGGTCAGCCGTACGGGTGCATCTTCCGGCAACATGATTTCGCTGTTCTGTGTAAATACCAGTTGACCATTCCGCTCAACTACGTTACACTGTCCTTGCGTTATTCTTTTCTTCACACCAAAATTCTAACACAAACGAAAGCACCAGCCAAGTCCTTTTTGGACCTAACTGGTGCTTTTTTTCGGCGCTATTTTGCAACGCGCTGTTCTGATTATTCTCTTTCATCCAGCGGCCGATAGTCGGTCACATTTCGCAGATACGCCACCACATCGCCGTTGCGGATCAAGTCGGCGTAGCCAAGCGGGTCATGGTTGAGCAGATAGTCCAGTTCTGACCGCTCGTACATGTTCCGGGCGGCCTCGTCTTCGACGGCCATGCAGTCTATGTCCATCAATGTCCCGTCGGTGTACAGCAGCTCCACGGTCTGAGAATCTTCATGATAGGCACAGGAAATCAACTTTCTCATCATCAACACCTCCAAATCATTTTGCTTTTTTCTTCTTTGGGCCTCTCGGCTTTGAATCGGGGCGGCACGGCATACCGTTGGGGAAGTACTGTTTCCTGTAGAAAACACAAAATCCGAACCCGTCTTCCATAGGAAAGATCTGGTTCGGATTTTGTTGGGTTGGTGCCGGTGGTGGGACTCGAACCCACACGATGTCGCCATCGGCGGATTTTGAATCCGCTACGTCTACCATTCCATCACACCGGCATACTGACAGAAAGTATATAACAGATTTCAAAAAATATCAAGTCTTTCCTTCAACACTTTCCGCGCTCTGCTCCTGCGGCCTCGGGATGAACCAGAGGTTCATGTCCGCGTAGCCCGTCACGCCCGGCACCTCCTCGGTAAAGCTGTACTGCCACATGTCGCAGGCGTAGTAGAAATTGGGGAAGGGGCTTAAAGGCAGGGAGAACCAGAACATATAATCCGTCAGGCGTGTCAGGTCATAGCCGTAATAACCCATGTCGCGGTTAAAGTACACGCAGGGGGTATAGCCCGCGCGACGGATCGTCTCGCAGAAGGCCACGGCACAGTCGGTACGCGTCGCGGCGCTCAGCTCCGCCGTGCGCGAGCCCTCCTCCGAGACAAGCTCCCAGTCGTAGACCACCGGGGCCGTCACCGAATAGGGGGCAACGCGCGACAGGACGAAATTGGCCTCCTCGATGGCCTCCGCCACATTGACCGCCTGGGAGAAAAAGTATACTCCGACCCGGAGCCCGGCGTCGGACGCGCCCTGCATGTTCTTTTCAAACCAGGGGTCTTCAAACAGGCCGCCCTCGGTATAGCCGCGCCGCCCGAGACGCACACAGGCAAAGTCCAGATCGTAGGCCGCCTGCTTCCAGTCGATCTCCCGCTGGTGCTCGGACACGTCGATCCCGCGCAGCACGTCAAATTCACCGCCGAGATAGCGCACCGGCCCTTCGCTTGCAAACTTCTCCGCCGTCAGGGTGTTCACCGGCACACCCTCCAGCGGCGTCATCCAGATCCAGTCCTTGCCGTCGTAGAGATACACCTGCCCCTCGTGGGGATCCTTGGGCTTGCGCGGCGAAAGATCCAAGAAGAAGGCGATCATCAGCGCCAGGGCGATGAGCATGACAAGCGCCGCTGCGATGAAGTACAGGAGATTTCGTCCCCGGCCCAAATCCATCATCTCTCTTTCTATTGTTTACTAATGGTATTATATACAGTTTTTTCCGACTTATCAAGCCATACGAAATAGATTATGTCAACATAATTTTGAGCCTATTAAGAAATCTGCGAAGATAAAACGAAAATGAAAAGAGCACGCAAAACTCGCAAAATTTGTGAAAGCATACAAAAATAAGCCTGTTCATTTAGAGAACTTGAACAAAACTTTGGGCAAATCGGCTCTTGAAACCGGGCGCGGAAAAGGCTATAATCCACCGCGAACTCAAGGAAAGGAGGCGACAGAAAACATGTATAACAACGTGAATGTTTTCGAGCCTGAGCATGCGTCCCAGTTTCCCAACCTGCTTGAGGATAAGGATTTTGCCTATTACTACTGGACGCTGCCCATCTGCAATCTCTGATTGCTGAGTGTGCGCTGATGATCGGCGCAAGGGTACGAAAGAAAAAGCCGGCTTGACCGGCTGTCATACGGGCGGGCTGTGAAAGCACAGGAAACAAACCCCGCCGAAACAGAACGAGCGCGTTGCAAAATGCGTGTCATCCTGAGCGTAAGCGAAGGATCTTTCCAAAAAGTTTGCAAAAACCTTCAAAAGAAAGATCCTTCGTCACTTCGTTCCTCAGGATGACAAAACGGTAACCATTTTGCAACGCGCTCTTTTGCTATAGCATGTAAATTGCAGTTCACATATACAAGAAAGTGTGTTATACTGTTATTAAAGAACAAACAACGAAAACTGCAAGTGGGGGGGAGAGAACATGATTTACACAACGAAGGAAATCCGGGATCGGGTCAAGCCGATTGCGGAAAAATATGATCTTCGCGCGGTCTATCTGTTCGGCTCCTATGCGAGAAAAGAAGCGACCGAGAAAAGCGACATTGATCTGCTGATCGACCGTACGGGTTCCAAGATTCACAGCATGTTTGACATGGGCGGATTGTATGAGGAGCTGTGCCATGCGATGAGCAAGGAAGTAGACCTGGTCACGACACAAACGCTTGAGCAGCAGAGCACCAGAGAACGCAATCCGCAGTTTATCAAAAGCATCCAGGAGGAAAGGATTCGACTCACATGAACAGAGGTGACTGGCAGCGGCTTCTCCACATGCGCACTTACTGTGAAGACATTGCGAAGTTTATTGACCGATTTGGCGATGATTTTCAAATTTTCACCGCGGACAGGGCATATTTTAACGCAGTTTCCATGTGCATACTCCAAATCGGTGAACTGGCCAACGGCCTCTCGGATGAGTTCCGGGAAGAAACTAAAAGTGAAATGCCGTGGGGAATGATCCGCGGTATGAGAAATTGGCTTGCACATTCCTATGCAGAAACAGACGAGAAAATCCTGTGGGAGACTGCGCGTAATGACATTCCCAAGGTGCGGGCGTTTTGCGAAAGAAAATGTGCTGAGTACAGAGGGTAAAGCGGATATATGATTATAGATACAAAACATCCCGCGGCAACGCCGCGGGATGTTTGCTTTGCTGGAGCAAGGCTACATGGCCTCGATCTCCTTGATGTTGTATTCGTTGCCGGTGACAAGGAAGGTGTTGCCACTGTGGCAGTAGGGGCACTCCTTGCCGTACTGCATGGTGGGGTAGGTCTTTTTGCAGTCCTGGCAGTAGGTGACGGCTTTGAGCTCCTCGATCTTGAGCTCGGTGTCCTGGAAATGATCCGTCTTGGCGCGGGCCCACTCCCAGAAATCGGTCAAATAAGCGGGGATGATGCCACTGACCTCGCCGACCTCCAGCGTGATGGAGCCGACCTTTTTGAGGTCATTTTCCACCATCAGCTTTTCCACCGTTTCGATAACGTAATAGATCGTGCTTAATTCGTGCATGATTCCAGCTTGCCTTACTTGCGGATGATACGGATCTGCTTGGCCGCGTGCTTGAGCATCGGGACGACCTTGTCCTCGGCCCGCACCATGTTGGAGGCCTCGGGCACGTCGCGCTGCAGGTGGATGGCGTCGAACATGCACCGGGTGGTGCACAGGCCGCAGCCGATGCAGCGGTTCGGGTCGACGACGCTCACGCCGCAGCCGAGGCAGCGGCTGGTCTCAGCCTTGATCTGCTCCTCGGTGAAGGTGAGGCGGTCATGCTCGAAGGAGCGGGCCTTGGTCTCGTCGTGCAGGATGGGCTGACGGGCCGGGCGGTCGAAGCTGTCCGCGCCGAGGACGACGTCGTCCTTGTTGAGCTCGTAGAACTCGCGCAGGTTGCGGCCGCGGGTCAGGCTCTGGCCGTCGTTGACGAAGCGGTGCAGGGACTCGGCACCCTCGCGGCCGGCGGCAATGGCGTCGATGGCAAACTTCGGGCCGGTGTAAACGTCGCCGCCGACGAAGATGTCCTTCTGCTCGGTCTGGTAGGTGACGGCGTCGGCGAGGGCGTTGCCCTTCTTGCCGGTCTTGAGCGCGCCCACATCCAGGCCGCCCCAGTCGATGACCTGACCGACGGCGGAGAGGACGGAGTCGACCTCGATGGTCTCAAACTTGCCGGTGCCGACGGGGGAGCGGCGGCCCTTCTCGTCAGGCTCGCCGAGCTCCATGAGCTCGACCTTGAGACCGCAGACCTTGCCGTCCTTGCCGATGATCTCGGCGGGGGCGTTGAGGAAGCAGAACTTCACGCCCTCGGCCTTTGCTTCGGCGATCTCTTCCTTGTCGGCGGGCATCTCGGCCTCGCTGCGGCGGTAGATGACATAGGTCTCGGCACCGAGACGCACAGCCGTGCGGCACACGTCCATAGCGACATTGCCGCCGCCGATGACGGCGCACTTCTTGCCGACAGCGGGTTTGCTGCCGAGGTTTACCTCACGCAGGAAGTCCACGCCGCCGTACACGCCTTCGAGCTCTTCACCGGGGATACCCAGCTTGGAGCTCTTCTGCGCGCCGATGGCGACATAGAAGCCCTTGTAGCCCTCGTCACGCAGCTTCTGGATGGTGATGTCCTTGCCGATCTCGGTGTTCATCCGGAACTTGACGCCCATCTTCTCGAGCACTGCGATCTCGCCCTGGAGGGCCTTGCGGTCGAGACGGTAGGAGGGGATGCCCATGACGAGCATGCCGCCGGGGGCGGGGTTGCGGTCAAAGACGGTGACGTTTTCGTAACCCATGCGTGCAAGGTAGTAGGCGCAGCTCAGGCCGGCAGGACCGGCACCGATGATGGCGACCTTCTGGTCGTAGCCCTTGTCGATGGGGCGGCGGTAGAGATGTTCGGGGACGTAGGGCGTGTCGCTCTTGAAATCCTGCTCGGCGATGAACTTTTTGATCTCGTCGATGGCGACGGCCTTGTCGAACTTGCCGCGGGTGCAGGCGTCCTCGCAGCGGCGGTTGCAGACGTGACCGCAGACGGAGGGGAAGGGATTGTCCTGCTTGATGAGCTTGAGGGCGTCGAGATAGCGGCCCTCCTTGGCAAGCTTGATGTAGCCCTGGATGGCGATGTGAGCCGGGCACGCGGTCTTGCAGGGCGCGGTGCCGGATTCGTGGCAGTTCTTGCGGTTGTCGAAGACATAGTTGGGGTTCCACTTGTCCTCGCCCCACTTGAGACCGTGGGGAAGCTCCTGCTTCGGGTACTGGACCTCGCCGTTTTTGGTGCAGAGCTTCTGGCCCAGCTTCACGGCGCCGGCGGGACATACCTCCACGCACTTGCCGCAGGCCACGCAGTTGTCCTTGTCCACGTGGGCGCGGTAGGCGGAGGCGGAGAGGTTCGGGGTGTTGAAGTACTGGCTGGTGCGCAGGGCAAAGCAGACGCCGAGGTCGCAGTTACAGAGACCGAAGATCTTGTCCTGGCCGTCGATGTTCGTGACCTGGTGGACATAGCCGTTGTCTTCTGCGCGTTTGCAGATGTCCAGAGCCTCCTGCTTGGTGATGGGGCGGCCTTTGCCGGTCTCGATCAGATAGTTGGCAAAATCGCCCAGACCGATGCAGCAGTCGTCCTGGATCTCGCCGGAGCCCTCGCCGTACAGGCGGCGGGCGTTGCGGCAGGAGCAGTAACCGACGGAGAGCTTGCCGTCATACTTGTCCAGCCAGTGGGAAATATGCTCGATGGAGGCGGAAACGCTCTTGGCGGGGATGGCGTTTTCCACGGGGATGACATGCATGCCGATGCCGTCGCCGCCGGGAGGGATCAGATGGGTCTTGCCGGCCAGGGGCAGGAAGGTCATCTTGTCGAAGGAGTCGGCAAGCTCGGGGTATTTCTCGACCTGCCAGAGAACCATGTTGGTCATCTCGGCGATGCCGGGGACAAAGAGCTGGACGTACCACTGCTTCTCGTGCTGGGGATTTTCCCAGTGGTATTCCACGATGCCGTGGTTGGCGGCGTCGGTCAGCAGCTCCTCGATCCTGGACTCGGGCTTGCCGGTGAGCTTTGCGATCTCGGCGGTGGTCTTGGGCTTGCGAAGGCCCATCTTCAGCATGACCTCCGCGATCTCATCGCTGGAACATGCGCGGTCAAGGATGATGTACTCGGGGTCGTTTTCGGTCAGGCGCTTGAGACCGAACTTATAGGGGAGGCGGTCGGTGATCATTTTGCCGAGGTCAAATAAAATCTCTCTTGCCATAGGAAGTCTCCTTTCGGTTTGTATGTTGAAAAATCGACAGAAAGCCATAATACTGCTTTCTATCACATTAACATAAAATTAACACAATTTCAACCGTATTTCTTGCGCATTTATACAAATCTACAAAACTGTCCGAAAAGGAAAAACACACTTGTCTTTTTCACGCGGACGGGTTAAAATGTCAAATGCGAACTATGTTCGCATTTGAGAACTCGCGCTTATCGCACACGGCGGACTGTAACACGCCGTGTTTGGTCGGCGCGAGGCCTCGTGCCACTCGGCTCAAGGTGTTTTTGAAGAAGCAAAGCTCCCTCAAAAACAAATTGAAATACCTTCGGGCCGCAGACTTCCACAGGAACAGTTTTAATAGTCCCTTTTTGAAATTTAAGGCTAAGGAGGGGAGCGAATGCTTGATCAATACCTCATCATCCACAAGAGCATCCTGCCCGAATACTATGAGAAGGTCATCGAGGCGCGCAGACTCATCGAGACCGGCAAGATCCGGGACGTGAGCCAGGCCGTGCGCGAGGTGGGCATTTCCCGCAGCACTTATTATAAATATAAAGATTTCATCCTCGAGCCCACGGAGATCTCCGGCGGGCGCAAGGCGGTATTGTCCATGATGCTCAACCACGAGCAGGGCATCCTGAGCGCGCTATTGCAGCAGATCTGCGAGGCGCGGGCGAATGTCCTCACCATCACGCAGAGCCTTCCGATCCGTGACCGGGCCAGCGTCACCATCTCCCTCGATGTCAGCGAGGTGGACGGCAGCATGGAGGACTTTGTCGCAAAGCTTTCGCAGGTCCCCGGCGTGGAGCAGGTCCGCGTTTTGGCAGTGGAATAAGAATGACGGAAAGAAGACTGTGAAAAAAGTCCCCCTCATCAGGAACACAGTAGTATCAATACCGTAGGGGCCGACGCCCCCGGCGGCCCGGCAGAGAGTCCCGATTCTTGCATTTACCCCCGGCGAATTCATAACACGATACGTTTTCGCCGAGGGCTTTCTGTTTTGGTTTAGGGCTGTACCGCTCGGACCGCGTGATAAGCGTCGGCCCCTACATTGTCAATCGACTTTTTCACAGGCTTTAGGAGCAAAGCATGGCTTTCAAACGCGACAAACAGCAGATACAGGACATCATGACGCTCATCGAGGAGTACGACGAGGCCCTGGCCGAGATCGCGTCCCTGCCGCAGAGCCAGCAGGAGAGCGCAGCCGGAGCCATCGGGCGCCTTTCGGAGAAGGAGCTTTCGAACATCCTGCGCGGCATGGACGTGGAGAACATCAACCGCGAGAAGCTCGGCATCCGGGTGGCGAGCCTCCGCGCCGCCGGGATCGAGAACATGGAGCAGCTTTGCGCCCTGACGGCGGATCAGATCAACGCCGTCAAGGGCATCGGCGATGAGGCCGCCATGCTCATCTATACCCTCGCGGGCCGTATCCGGCAGGAGACGGCGGCGGGCCTCAAGGTGCGCGTGAGCCTGGACGACAGAAACGAGGACGCATCACTGCTCCTGCTCGCGGCCCGCGCCTCCATGCAGACATCGGACGCCGCCCGAAAGGCACAGGCGCTGTGGGACGAATATCACGACGCGGTGCAGGCAGCCTACCTCGACGCAAAGCCCGCCGTGAGCAGCTTGCGCTGGCTCGTCACACCGCCGGAAAAGAAAAAACGCGCCCTCGACGCGGCGCTGTATCTCTATGGCCTGCTGGAAGGCGAATACGGCGACGGCGTCCGCGCCGTCCTGGACGCCTATGATGCCTGGGAGCTGCTGGACGCCGACACGGTATGGGAGGATTTTCAAAAGCACAGCGCCGCCTATTACGCGGAGTTCGACAGGCTCGACCGGGTGGAAGGTACGCTTGTGGACAACAGCTACAGCGGCTTGCCGGAGGAGCTTGTACTTCAGGTTGAAATGCAGCCAATCTATACAGACGGCCTGCACGCCTCTCTGCGCGCCTATCAGGAATTCGGCGTGCGCTACATCCTGCGGCAGGGGAAGGTCCTGCTCGGCGACGAGATGGGCCTCGGCAAAACCGTCCAGGCCATCGCCGCCATGGCCTCGCTCAAAGCGCTGGGGGCCACGCACTTCATGGTGGTGTGCCCCGCAAGCGTGCTGGTCAACTGGTGCCGGGAGATCAAACAGTTCAGTGATTTGAGCGTCACCCCTATCCGCGGCGGCGACCAGATGGCTGCGCGCAGATGGCGGGAGCAGGGCGGCGTCGCTGTCACGACCTACGAGTCCGTCAGCCGCTTTGCCCTGCCGGAGAGCTTTTCCTTTTCGATGCTCATAGCCGATGAGGCCCACTATGTCAAAAACCCGGCGGCAAAGCGCACCCAGGCCCTGATGCTCTTGCGGAGAAAGGCGGAAAGGGTCCTGTTTATGACGGGCACGCCGCTTGAAAACCGGGTGGACGAGATGTGCTTTCTCGTCTCCTGCCTGAGAAGCGATATCGCGGGCGAGCTCAAGGACATGAAATACATCTCCTCCGCCCCGCAGTTTCGGGAGAAGCTGGCCCCGGTCTACCTGCGCCGCACGCGGGAGGATGTGCTCTCGGAGCTGCCGGAGCTGATCGAAAAGGAAGAGTGGTGCGAGATGGGCCCCGCCGAGTGGAAGGCCTACACCCTCTCGGTGGCGGCGGAAAACTTCATGGCCATGCGCCAGGTATCATGGGACGTGGACCTCAAGCACTCCTCCAAGGCAAAGCGCCTGCTGGAGCTTTGCGATGAGGCGAAGGAGGACGGACGGAAGATCATCGTCTTCTCCTATTTCCGCGAGACCATCCGCGCGGTACAGAAGCTTCTGGGCGAGCGGGCGCTGGAGCCCATCACCGGCAGCGTCTCATCCGCCGGACGGCAGGAGCTTGTGGACGCCTTTACCCGGGCAGAGGACGGCACGGTGCTCATCTGTCAGGTGCAGGCTGGCGGCACGGGCCTCAATATCCAGGCCGCCAGCGTCATCATTTTCTGCGAGCCGCAGATCAAGCCCTCCATCGAAAATCAGGCTGTCTCCCGCGCCTACCGCATGGGCCAGCTCAGGAGCGTGATGGTGCACCGCCTGCTCTGCGACAACACGGTGGACGAGCGTATCCTGGAGCTTTTGCGGGAAAAGCAGGATATCTTCGATTCCTTTGCCGAGGAATCCACCGTCGGCAGCGAATATCTCCGCGCGGAAAAGAGCATCAGCGCCGCCATCATTCA
Source organism: Oscillospiraceae bacterium (assembly GCA_902795045.1). Lineage (GTDB taxonomy): Bacteria > Bacillota > Clostridia > Oscillospirales > Oscillospiraceae > Limivicinus. The sequence continues at coordinate 54,875 of CADBJU010000009.1, forward strand.
GATGGAAAAGGAGCGCCTTGCCGCGGAGGAAGCGCCCACGGAATAAAACCGTAGGGGTCGATCCCTGATCGACCCGCCTTACAACGTACACTGTTGCATAATGGCGGGCCGATGAAGGCATCGGCCCCTACAAAACTATATCGCCTTTTCCCAGGTCTTTTCGTTAAAGCCCGGGATCACGGCCTTTTCACTCACGAGCAGCGGACGCTTGACCAGCATGCCGTCGCCCGCCAGAAGTTTAAGCAGCTCGTCCTCGCTCATGGTGTCGATTTTGTCCTTGAGCTTGAGCTCCCGGTACATCACACCGGTGGTGTTGAAAAAGCGCCGGATCGGCAGCCCGCTCTTTTTCAGCCAGTCGTGAAGCTCCTCATAACTCGGGTGCTCCTCCTTAATGGGCCGTACCGTATATTCCACACCCCTGTCATCCAGCCATTTGCGCGCTCTGCGGCAGGTGGTACAGGTTTCAAGACAGAGTATCGTCATGATTTTCATCCTCCTTTTATTGTATTTTACCACAAACGGTCGGGATGTACAATATGAAAATATGTATTTACACAATCTCAAAAATGTGAAAAAAGTGTTCCAATTCAAAATGTCTTATGCTATAATGACTATATTAATCCCAAAGCTCCGGAGGAATCACCATGGCGACATCAACAAAAAAGGCGCTTGCGGATGCGCTGAAAAAAATGATGGTCATCAAGCCCATCGACCGCATCACCGTCAACGACCTTGTGGAGACCTGCGGGGTCAGCCGCCAGACCTTCTATTATCATTTCGACGATGTGTACGATCTGCTCGAGTGGGTCTTTGAGGAGGATGCAAACGCAAACCTCCCCAGCGAGGTGGTCTATGACAACTGGAAGCACGACGTGACGCTGTGGTTCAAGTACCTGTACGACAACTCCACCTTCGCGCTGAATGTCTATAACTCCAACAGCCGCCTGTATATGCTGCGCTATATCAAGGGCAGGCTCCGCGAGTGCATCCGCAGCTTCTCGGAGATCGTGGCGGAGAACCGCTCCATCGACCGGCAGGATTTCGAGTTTATCGTGGAGTTTTATTCCAACATCGTGGTGGGCCTCATCTCCCAGTGGATGGACCAGGGGATGCAGCTTCCCAAGGAGATCGCGACCGACAAGGTGCTCAGGGTGCTCGACAACAGCATTGAGAACATCATGGCGCGATTCGAGAAAAAATAGAACAATACAGAAAGAGCGGGAGACCGCAATGTGCACGGGCTGCCTCAAAGCTGAGACAGGCCATGCATGAAAAGTGTATGTCGTAAGGGCCGATGCCCTCATCGGCCCGTCGTATATCAACAAGCTACGTTGTCCGGCGGGTCGATCTGGGGATCGACCCCTACGGCTTTTAAAAAGATTTTACAGGATACAGCGCGCCGAAAACTTGAAACAAGGGAAAAAATGCGTTATACTATACCAGTTACGAAAATTACGGCAAAGGGGGCGCACTGATGGCGGAACAGAAAACCAATGTCATGCGGGTGCTCGAACAGAAAAAGATCCCCTATGCCGCCCACAGCTATCCCCACGGGGACGAGGCGGTGGACGGCGTCACGGTGGCAAGGCTCACGGGCCTTGACCCGGCGCAGGTCTTCAAGACCCTGGTGACCGTCGGGGCGAGCAAGAGAAACTATGTGTTTGTGATTCCCGTCGCGGAAGAGCTCGACCTGAAAAAAGCCGCGAAGGCGGCGGGGGAGAAGTCCATTGCCATGATCCATGTCAGCGAGATCAATGCCCTCACCGGCTATGTGCGCGGCGGCTGCTCACCCATCGGGATGAAAAAGCAGTTTGAGACCTTCTATCATGAAAGCTGCCTTGACCGGAAAACCATCGCCGTCAGCGCCGGGAAGATCGGCGCGCAGGTGGAGCTTGCACCGGAGGCCCTTATCAAAATCACACGCGGCAGGACCGCCGACCTCATTGTTTAGGAGATACATCTATGCAGCCAGACAGCATCTTTATCAAAGGTGCGAGGGAAAATAACCTCAAGAATATCGACATCGAGATCCCGCGCAACAAGCTGGTGGTCATTACGGGCCTGTCCGGCAGCGGGAAATCGAGCCTTGCCTTCGACACCATCTATGCCGAGGGCCAGCGCCGCTATGTGGAGAGTCTGAGCTCCTACGCCCGCATGTTCCTCGGCCAGATGGACAAGCCGGACGTGGACTATATCGAGGGACTTTCCCCCGCCATCTCCATCGACCAGAAGACCACCTCGAAAAACCCCCGCTCCACCGTCGGCACGGTGACGGAGATCTATGACTACATGCGCCTTTTGTGGGCGCGGGTGGGTGTTCCGCACTGCCCGAAATGCGGCAAGGAGATCCGCCAGCAGTCCATCGACCAGATCGTGGACCGCATCATGGCCCTGCCCCAGGGCACGAAGATCCAGCTTTTGTCCCCGGTCATCCGCGGCAAGAAGGGCGAGCACGTCAAGGTGCTGGAGGACGCCAAGCGCTCCGGCTATGTCCGCGCGCGCGTCGACGGGATCATCTATGACCTCGCCGAAGAGATCCGCCTGGAAAAGAACAAGAAACACAATATCGAAATCATCGTCGACCGCCTGGTCATCAAGCCCGAGATCACCCGCAGGCTCACGGACTCCGCCGAGACGGCCCTGTCCCTCTCGGGCGGCATCCTGTATGTGGATGCGGGCGGGGACGAGCTTCTGACCTTCTCGCAGAACTACGCCTGCGAGGACTGCGGCATCTCTATCGAGGAACTGACGCCGCGGCTTTTCTCCTTCAACAATCCCCACGGCGCCTGCCCGACCTGCACCGGCCTCGGCGTGCAGCTTCTGGTCGACCCGGAGCTCATCATGCCGAACCCCAGCCTCTCCGTCATGGAGGGCGGCATCGTCGCCTCGGGCTGGAACAACATCAAGGGCGACTCCATTTCCAAGATGTATTTTGAGGCCCTGTCCAAGCGCTATCACTTCAAGCTCACCGAGCCGCTCAAAAACCTCTCCAAGGAGGCCATGGACGCGATCCTCTACGGCACGAAGGGCGAGCCGCTGCAGCTTCGCTACGAACGCAGCGAAGGCTACGGCGTTATCAAACGTGAATTCGAGGGCATCGTCACGAATCTCGAGCGCCGCTACCGCGAGACCCAGAGCCCGTCCATGCGCGCGGATATCGAGGAGTGCATGGCGGAGGTGGGCTGCCCCGAGTGTCACGGCAAACGCCTGAAGAAGACCGCCCTCGCCGTCACGGTGGGCGGCATGAGTATCGCCGATTTTTCGGACCTGTCCGTCGTGAAGGCCCTGGACTTTATCGAAAACCTCACGCTCAGCGAAAAGGACAGCATGATCGCCGAGCGCATCCTGAAGGAGATCCGCGCCCGCCTCGGCTTTCTCACGAGCGTGGGCCTCGGCTATCTGACGCTCTCCCGTTCGGCGGCGACGCTCTCCGGCGGCGAGACCCAGCGCATCCGGCTTGCCACCCAGATTGGCTCGAGCCTCACGGGCGTGCTGTACATCCTGGATGAGCCGAGCATCGGCCTGCACCAGCGGGACAACGAAAAGCTTCTCAACACCCTGCGCCAGCTCCGGGACATCGGCAACACGCTCATCGTCGTGGAGCATGACGAGGAGACCATGCGCGCCGCCGACCACGTGATCGACATCGGCCCCGGCGCGGGCGTCAACGGCGGCACCGTCGTGGCGGCGGGCACCATCGACGATCTCTGTGCCTGCCCCGCGTCCGTGACCGGTCAGTACCTGAGCGGGAAGAAATCCATACCCATCCCGGAAACGCGGCGTAAGGGCAACGGTCACAGCCTGCTCATCCACGGCGCGGCGGAGAATAACCTCAAAAACATCGACGTGGAGTTCCCACTCGGGCAGTTCGTGTGCGTCACGGGCGTATCCGGCAGCGGGAAGTCTTCGCTTGTCAACGAGATCCTGTATAAGACCCTCGCGGCGGAGAAGAACCGGGTCAAGGTGCGCCCCGGCAAGTGCTACGGGATCGAGGGGCTGGAGTGGGTGGACAAGGTCATCGCCCTGGACCAGAGCCCCATCGGGCGCACGCCGCGCTCCAACCCCGCCACCTATACCGGCGTCTTCAACGACATCCGCGATCTCTTCGCCTCTACGCAGGACGCAAAGCTCCGCGGCTACGGACAGGGAAGATTCTCCTTCAACGTCAAGGGCGGCAGGTGCGAGGCCTGCTCCGGCGACGGCCTTGTGAAGGTCGAGATGCACTTCCTGCCGGACGTGTTTGTCCCCTGTGATGTCTGCGGCGGCAAGCGCTATAACCGTGAGACCCTGGAGGTCAAGTACAAGGGCAAGAGCATTGCGGACGTGCTGGACATGACGGTGGAGGAGGCGTGCTCCTTCTTCTCTAACCAGCAGAAGATCCTGCACAAGATCGAGACGCTCTATGACGTCGGCCTCGGCTACGTCAAGCTCGGCCAGTCCAGCACCACGCTCTCCGGCGGCGAGGCCCAGCGCGTCAAGCTCGCCACCGAGCTATCAAAGCGCAGCACCGGCTCCACGGTCTATGTCCTCGATGAGCCTACCACGGGACTGCACATCGCGGATGTGCACCGGCTCATCAACATCCTGGACAAGCTTGTCGAGGCGGGCAACACCGTCGTCGTCATCGAGCACAATCTGGATGTCATCAAGGTGGCCGACACGGTCATCGACCTCGGCCCCGAGGGCGGCGACGGCGGCGGCACGCTGGTCTTCTCCGGCACGCCCGAGGACTGCGCCAAATGCGAGCAGAGCTACACCGGGCAGTTCTTGAAGCCTTATTTTGCAAAATAACATTTTATGCGTATCGGCTTTAATCAGCTAATTCCGTCATTGCGAGCCAGTGCGCACACTGGCGTGGCAATCCGCCCGCCGGAGGCCCTTAACAACTCAGAAATCAAACCTGGCCGCTGGGAGTACGGATTG
>CADBJU010000010.1 GCA_902795045.1 Oscillospiraceae bacterium
GCCCTTCTGGACGCTCGGTTTGTTATACCCTTTTTTCGCTATTCACCAATTCACATCCAATCCCACTTTGGGGCTTGACTTTTAATAGTTAGTCTTTCATAAAGAGGCTCCGCGGTACGCGGTGCGTTATGCCCAGGGGTTCTCGGTCGGGTACGGCAGGATCTTGGGCTGATTATAGCCGATATCCCCCACACCCAGGAACTTGAAGACCTCAAAGAGCGCTTTTCCGTGATGACCGAAGGCCACCGCGCCGTGGTGCGGGAAGCGCTTCTGGATGAGCACATGGCGGTAGAAGCGGCCCATCTCATGGATGGCAAAGACGCCGATGCCGCCGAAGCTCGTCGTGGCGACGGGCAGCACCTCGCCCTCGGCGATGTAGGAGCGAAGCTTGCCCTCCGAGTCGCACTGGAGGCGGAAGAAGGTGATCTCGCCGGGGGCGATGTCGCCCTCGAGGGTGCCGCGGGTGAAGTCGGGCTCGGACCCGGCGGGCTCAAGCAGGCGGTGCTGGATGAGCTGGTACTTGACCGCGCGATCACTGCACATCTTGCAGCTCGGGGTATTGCCGCAGTGGAAGCCCATGAAGGTGTCGGTGAGGCTGTAGTCATATTTGCCCTTGATCTGGTCTTCCCACATCTTCGCGGGGACGGAGTTGTTGATGTCGAGGATGGTGACCGCGTCGCCGGAGACGCAGGCGCCGATGTACTCCGAGAGCGCGCCGTAGATATCCACCTCGCAGCTGACCGGAATGCCGCGGGCGGCGAGACGGGAGTTTACAAAGCAGGGCTCAAAGCCGAACTGCTCGGGGAAGGCGGGCCAGCACTTGTCCGCGAAGGCGACGTACTTTCTCGCGCCTTTGTGTTCCTCCGCCCAGTCGAGAAGCGTCAGCTCAAACTGCGCCATGCGCTCGAGCAGATCCGGGAAGTAGCGGCCCTCGCCCATCTCGGCGGCCATATCGGCGCACACCTCGGGGATGCGCTTATCGCCCGCGTGGGCCTTGTAGCTCACCAGCAGGTCCAGCTCGGAGTTTTCCTCGATCTCCACGCCCAGCTCATACAGGCCCTTGATGGGGGCGTTGCAGGCGAAGAAGTCCTGGGGACGGGGGCCGAAGGTGATGATCTTGAGGTTCTGCACGCCGATGACGGCGCGGGCGATGGGGTAGAACTCCTTGATCATTCTGCCGATGTCCCCGGCGGTGCCGACGGGGTACTCGGGGATATAGCCCCTGAGATGGCGCATGCCGAGGTTATACGAGCAGTTGAGCATACCGCAGTAGGCGTCGCCGCGGCCATTGATAAGGTCTCCGTCCCCCTCGGCGGCGGCCACGAACATGCAGGGGCCGTCAAAGTTTTTGGCGATGAGGGTCTCGGGCGTCTCGGGGCCGAAGTTGCCGAGGAAGACGACCAGGGCGTTGCAGCCCGCGGCCTTCACGTCTTCGACCGCTTTGAGCATGTCCTTCTCGTTTTCCACCGTGACGGGACATTCATAGATATTGCCGCCGCAGGTTTTGACGATGGCCTCGCGCCGGGCGATCGACAGGCCGATGGGGAAGCAGTCGCGGGAGACGGCAACGATGCCGAGCTTGACTTCGGGGATGTTCTGCATTTTTGTTTCCTCCTTAGCGAAGCGCCGGGAACACGTCCCTGAGCGCCGGATAGATTTTTCTGTATTTCTGGTACTGCGCCTCATAGCGCGCGGTGAGCGCCGGGTCCGGTTCCGTGACCGAGGAGACCTCCACCAGCGCGTCCGACGCGGCCTGCACGCTTTCAAACACGCCGCTGCCCACCATGGCGAGCATGGCGGCGCCGTAGCCGGGACCCTGCTCGGTGCGGACCATCTCCAGGGGGATGCCCAGCACATTGGCAAAGATCTTGCGCCACAGCGGCGACTTGGCCCCGCCGCCGCAGAGCTTGGAGCGCCCGACCGGAAGGCCCAGGCTCTTTGCCACCTCAAAGCTGTCGCGGATGGCGAAGGCCACGCCCTCCAGCACGGCCTGCACCAGATCCGTCCGCGCGGTATAGAGAGTGATGCCGGTGAAGGTGCCGCGGGCGTTGACATCGTTGATGGGGCTGCGCTCGCCCATGAGATAGGGCAGGAAGAATACGTGGTTATTCCCCAGCATGTCGTCGGTGATGCCCGCCTGCTCGGCGGCGTAGTCCTCAGTTCCCAGGATATTGTCGCACAGCCACTTGTTGCAGCTTGCCGCCGAGAGCATGCAGCCCATCAGGTGGAAGCCCCCGTCGGCGTGGGCGAAGGCGTGCAGGGCGTTGTTGGGATCGACGCGAAACGCCTTTGACGAGACGAACAGAGTGCCGCTGGTGCCGAGGGAGATGTTGCAGCCTCCCTCGTCCACGACGCCGGTGCCGACAGCCGCGGCGGCGTTGTCCCCCGCCCCGGCCACGACCCTGACATCGTCTCTGAGGCCGAAGGCCGCGGCGATCTCCGGCTTCACGGTCCCGGTAACCTCGTAGCTTTCATAGAGCGTCGGCATCTGATCCATCGTGACGCCGCACAGGCGAAGCATTTCCTCTGACCAGCATTTTTGCCGTACATCCAGCAGGAGCATGCCGCTTGCGTCCGAGTAATCGCAGCTGTGCACCCCGGTCAGCTTGTAATTGATAAAGTCCTTGGGCAGCATGATTTTCCGGATGCGGGCAAAGCTCTCCGGCTCGTGCTTTTGAAGCCACAGCAGCTTCGGCGCGGTAAAGCCCGCGAAGGCGATGTTCGCTGTCAGCTCCGAGAGCTTTTCCCTGCCCACGGTCTCGTTGAGGTATCGGACCTCCTCGCCGGTGCGCCCGTCGTTCCATAGGATGGCGGGGCGGATGACAGCGTCGTTTTCGTCGAGGATGACAAGGCCGTGCATCTGTCCGCCCGCGCCGATGCTGTCCACCTGCTTTGCATCGATGCCCTGCAAAAGCTCCTTGAGCCCCTCAAGGCAGGCGTTCCACCAGTCGGCGGGTTCCTGCTCGGCCCAGCCGAGCTGCGGGAAGGTGAGCGGATAGTCCCGCACCGCTTCCCGCAGGATCGCTCCCCTCACGTCCACCAGCAGCAGCTTCACCGACGAGGTGCCCAGATCTATACCGATTGCGTACATGGTTTCCGCCTCTTTCAGAAGCTGAGCGTAACGCTCTGCTCCAGGGTGTCCTTCGAGCTGCCGCCGACAAAGACGCGGAATTCCCCGTCCTCCACGCAGTAGCAGCCGTCGTTGTTATAAAAGCCGAGGCTCTTTTTCGGCAGGGTGAAGCGGACTTCCCGCTCCTCGCCGGGGGTGAGGCTTACCCGGCAGTAGTCCTTGAGCTCCTTTACCGGGCGCACTAGGCTCGCCGCCACATCCCGGGTATAGAGCTGCACGATCTCCGTGCCCTCGCGCTCCCCGGTGTTTTTGAGATATACGCTGATCTCCAGATTGTCCTCCGTCTCACGGACGCTCAGGTCACGGTAGGCAAAGCTTGTGTAGCTCAGGCCGTGGCCGAATGGGAAGACAGCCTCCCAGGGCGCGTCCAGATAGCGGGAGGTGAACTTGCTCTTGCTGCCGGGACGGCCGGTGCTGGGGTGGTTGTAGTAGACCGGGCACTGACCGGATACCGCCGGGAAGGAGGAGGAGAGCTTGCCGGAGGGGGTTATATCCCCCAGCAGCGCCGCCGCCACCGCGTCGCCCATGCGGATGCCGAGGTGCCAGGCTTCCAAGATCACGGGAAGCGCCTCCGCCTCCCAGCCGAGGGCCAGGGGACGGCCGTTCATCAGCACCGTTACCACGGGCTTGCCAGAGTTGAGAAGGTAAGAGAGCAGCTCTCGCTGTCCGCCGGGCAGGGTGATGTCCGTCTTGGAGCTTGCCTCGCCGGACATGGCGTCGGTCTCGCCGACGACCGCCACGATCACGTCGGCGTCGGCGCAGGCCCTGTCCGCCTCGTCAAAGTCGATCTCGCCCTCCGGGCCGCCGCAGGGGTAGTAGCTCACATCGGCCCCGGTTGCCTCGAGTCCCGCGCGGATGGAGACGCAGTCCTCCTTCTTCCAGGCCATGGCCCAGGCGCCGCAAACCTCCTCGGCGTTGTCGGCAAGGGTGCCGACCAGGCTGATCTTCTGCTTGCGGCTGAGGGGAAGGACGCCGCCCTCGTTTTTCAGCAGCACCATGGACTCCCCCGCCGCCTTTTTGCACAGGGCGATGTGCTCCGCGGGCAGGCCCTTTTCGTAGGCCTCGATGTCCGCCTCGGGCACATAGGGGTTTTCAAACAGGCCCAGCCAGACCTTGACGGACAGGATGCGGCGCACGGCCTCATCGATGACCTTCATGGGGACGACGCCTTTCTGCACCGCCTCTTTCAGATAGTCCTTGTAGATATGGGTGCCCATATCCATGTCCATGCCCGCAAGCGCCGCCTGGATGCCCGCGTCGCGGTCGTCGGCGGCGATGCCGTGGTTGACGCACTCGCGGATGGCGTTGGCGTCGGAGACCACGAAGCCCTCCAGGCCCATCTCGCCCTTGAGGATGCCGCGCAGCAGCCATTCGTTCACCGTGCAGGGAATGCCGTTTAAGTCGTTGAAGGCCGCCATGACCGTGGCAGCGCCCTCCTCCATCGCGGCGCGGAAGGCGGGCAGATACACGTTATAGAGCTGGGAGTCTGACATGGAGGTGGTGTTGTAGTCCCGCCCGCCCTCGCAGGCGCCGTAGGCGACATAGTGCTTGGTGCAGGCGGCGACATAGTTTTTGAGGCTGCTCGTATCATTCTGCAGGCCGCGGATCTTGGCGCGGGCAAAGCGGCTCCCGAGCAGCGGGTCCTCGCCGGGTCCCTCGGAGACGCGGCCCCAGCGGGCGTCGCGCGCCGCGTCGATCATGGGCGCAAAGTTCCAGTTGATGCCGTGGGCGCGGCTCTCCTTTGCCGCCATGCGGGCGGTGTCCTCAAAGAGCGCATCGTCAAAGCTGCACGCCTCGGCGATGGCGATGGGGAAGACACTGCGAAAGCCGTGGATCACATCGAAGCCGACGATGAGGGGGATGCCGAGGCGGCTTTCCTCCACGGCGATCTTCTGCAGGGCGTTGTTCTGGCGCGGGTCGTTGCACATGACGGAGCTGACAAGCCCGGCGCGGATATCGTCCTCGTGGAAATCCTGCTTGGCGGTGGCCATCAGGCGTCCGAATTCCTCCTGGGAGATACGCCCGTCGGTCAACATTTCGATGAGCTCGGAAAAGGGCACGTCGAAGCCGCCCACGATGGAGGGCGACTCCTGGTTCATCTGGCCGATCTTCTCGTCGAGCGTCATGCGGGAGAGAAGATCCTCTACAAACTTTTTCTGTTCCTGGGTCAGCTTCATGTGTGGCCTCCTGTTTATCGATATAGAATTTCCGTTTTGCCGAACATGCCCGTGGGTTCCAGCGCCTCATGGTAAAAATCAAAGGGCGGCTGGGGGTAGTTCATCTGGTCCCGGGCGGGCGTAGTCGCTACTTCCGCTATTATAACATTCCTGCCGGGGATGAGACAACCCGTAATATTCACAACATAGGGCGGCGCGAAGCGGATGGTGCTTTTTCTTACAGATTCCGATATTCCGCCCATAAAAACCGAGCGCTGTTTTCGCTGTGTGTACTGTTTGCACTGGCAAAGAGTCCCAGCACCTCGCCCACCATGCAGCCCACCTTTTCGGGGTTGATGGCGGCGCCGTCGGCGCGGGCGAGCTCATGCGTGTGCTGCTCGTCGGGGCCGAAGCGGAAGCTGTATTCGTTCTCATGAAGCTCCGCTTCCAGCACGATCTCCCCATCCTCCCAGGGAGTCCAGGCCAGCAGCTCCCGCTTCGTCTCGGCGGCAAAGCCCGGGATGTAGGGCGGCAGGGCGTAGTCTGCCGTATAGCGCAGAAGCTGCACCGCGGTCTTGCCGTCCTTTTGCGCAAGCTCAAGGTGGTACTGGTGGTTCATGGCCTGCACCACGGCGATGCCCGCGCTCTCCTTCCCTTCCGGGGTAAAGCGCAGGCGGCAGGCAAAGCGGCAGTTCGGCTGCAAGCGGCGGCGGGCGACGAAGGAGACGAAGTTTTCCTCGGAATGCCCGGCCTCCATGCTCATGGGCTGGAGCGCATCGGTCAGGCTCTGTCTCAGGCAGCGGAGCGTCAGGCCGCCGCCCGTCTGCCAGAATTTTTCATAGGGTCTGCCCCAGAATACCCACTCTGAGGAAAGCTCCCCGTCAAAGCAGTCGCGGGCGGGCTTTGCGGATGTCTCGATCCAGGGAAGGCTTGCGGGAAAATCGTACTCCCACTCCACCTTGCCGGTGTCCGGGGTGAAGAGGGGCCAGTCAAGCTCGAAGCGCACGGGGCAGAGGAAGGTCTCGCGGCCCAGGTTCTTGCTCACCCCGCCGATGAGGCGCGAGGCCAGGAACGCCGCGTACCAGCTCCCGTCCGGCAAATCCACAAGGTCCGCGTGCCCCGCGTTCTGGATGGCGGCGCGCTGCCCCAGATGCCGCATGGTGAGCACCGGGTTTGCACGGCTGCCTTCATAGGGGCCGAAGATCGCTTCGCTCCGGGCGACGGTGGAGGAGTGATACTGCTCGGTGCCGCCCTCGGCAATCAGGAGATAGTAATACTTTCCGATATGGTAGATATGCGGTGCCTCGGGGGAAGCTACGCCCGCCATCGCGCCGCCCCAGAGGGCATGGGGCTCGGAGGCCATGCGGAAGTTTTCAATGTCGTACTCCGCCGCCCAGATGCCCTGACGCAAGCCGCCGGTCTCACTGGGCCAGATATTGGCAGTGCCCATCATATAGCACTTGCCATCGTTGTCAAAGAAGATGGAGGCGTCGATGCCCGGCACGTCGTCCAGCCAGTGGGGCTCGGACCAGGGGCCGGCGGGGTCCTTCGCCGTGACGATGAAGTTGCCCCTGTCGCTGAAATTGCAGTTGATGACGTAGAAGGTGCCGCCATGCCAGCGGATCGTTGGGGCCATGACGCCGCCGTTAAAGGTGTTTTTCTCCACGTGAAAGCCGTTTTCCGGCGTCATGACATGGCCGAGCTGCTCCCAGTGCTGTAAGTCCCGGCTGTGAAAGAGGGGGATGCCGGGGCAGAGCTCAAAGCTGGAGCAGACCATATAAAAGTCCTCTCCTACCCGGCAGATGGAGGGGTCCGGGTAGAAGCCCGGCAGGATGGGGTTTTGAAAGGTATGTTTCATTGCTGACTTCTTCAGATGTTCGGAACGCGGCGCAGGGCCTCGTTCAGCTCGTCGAAGCGGTCCCGGTCGATGCCGCGCTCAGCCAGCAGGTCTCGGAGCGTCATTCTGCCGAGGGCCTGCATCATGTCCTCAAAGCTCATGCCCGGCTCGAAGGGGACGATCTGCCGCCGCATTTTCTCAATGGTGGGGGCCAGGACGCGCCGCGCCTCGGGGTTGCCGAAGATGCGGGCGATGGTGCAGTCGAGGCTGAGCCAGCCCATGCCGTCGTCATTGATACGAGCGCGCAGTACAGGCTCGGTCATGCCCTGAGAGCCGAAGTCGCCGAAGAGGTCCCGCAGGAAGGCCACGCTGTCGGTCGTCCAGTCCTCGGCCCGCTGGGGGAAGATGGTCTCCGGGCTCTGGATCGAGGGATCGCCGGTGGAAAAGCCGTGGGGGCCGTAGCCGTAGATGTGGCACTCGAAGGCAATCTGAAAGCGGTTGAGGGCGTTCATCATGTCCAGGGTGTTCTGGATGGGCACCACGCTGTCGGTGCGGGTGGCAAAGAGGAAGCAGGGGCAGGTCTTCTCGTCCACGTTCTCGGCGATCCCGGGCATGGTGAGGCCCAGCTCCTGTGCGGTCTCCCGGCGCAGCACGGCATAGCCGAGGATGGCGGCAGCCGGGCGGCGCTCCGCCAACGCGGCCGCGGCCCCGGCGAGGTGTCCGCCCGCGGAAAAGCCCACGACCGCGATCTTGTTCTTCAGCACGTGCCACTCGTCGGCGCGCGCGTCGATCGTCGCCATGGTTTCTTCATAGTCCGTAAGCGGCGTGGGCCAGACAGCGTCCTCCCCCACCGAGTAGCGCAGGATGAAGACATGATAGCCCGCCTTGAGATACACCGCCGCCACGGGGTCTGCCTCCCGGTCCGAGCAGAAGCGGTAGCCGCCGCCGGGGATAACCACGACGGCGGGCCGGGCGGAAATGCCGCGAAACTCCCCGCCGACCTCCTGGAGCATGGCGGTGAGAGTGACTTTTCGTTCTTTATTTATGGTGATAACTTCGTATTTCATTGTTCTTCTCCTTTTGTTTACGACTATAGCCGATTGCGAAACCTGCGTTTCGCAATCGATTCACGTTTACGAATATGACCGGATCGCATAAGCAACCCGGTCATATATGGTATAAAGCTATATTATTTGTCCCAGGCGTGCTTGCCGGCTTCGAGGTCGGCGCGGATTTCACTGACGCGCTTGTCGTCCAGCTTGTACCAGAACAGCGGCACCATCGAGAGAACGCCGATCACGGCGGGGATGATATTGACAACGATGTTGATGCCTCTGCAGGCGGCGGGAGTCTGGGCGGCGTTGGGAACGTAGCCGACAGCGGACAGCAGCAGCACACCCACAGAGCCGACAAACGCAGTGGCGAGCTTAACACCGAAGCTGAGGAAGGAGGCGACCAGGCCTTCCTGACGCTTGCCAAGCTTCCAGTCGCCGTACTCGAGGGAGTCGCCGATCATGCCCGGGCAGATGTTGGCGCCGGAGTTGGCAACGCCGCAGATGAAGGACAGCGGGAACAGGAACTGCTTGGTCGGGAACAGGTACATCAGGATGAAGCCGGTGACCATGACAGCGTTCAGGATCAGCATCCAGTTGCGCTTGCCGAACCACTTGGTGGTCCAGGGCAGGATTATCACGCCGATCAGGGCGGCGACGGTCATGGTGGTGAAGGTCGGGGAAATCAGGGCAAACGGGTTATCGCCGCCGACAACGTAGACAATGTAGTAGAACAGCATGCCCATACGGCCGGAGACGCAGATGGCACCGAACACGGTGGCCAGAACCACCATCAGCAGCTGATCGTTCTTGACGAGCTCCTTGACGCTCTGCAGGAAGCCGATCTTCTCCTGGTGGCCGGCGTGGAGCTTCTCGGTGTAGGTCTCCTTGCAGCCGGCAGCGCACAGCCAGAACAGCGGGACCATCAGGACGGACAGGATCACGGTTGCCACGAAGTAGCCCTTCGCGTCGGCGATCTTGGCGCCCTCTGCATTCATGGTGCGGGAGAAGTGGAGGATCATGGGCATCGCAACGAGGGACAGGACGATGCCGATAAGCTGGGAGCCGAAGCCGCGGGCGGTGGCGAGGTTCATACGGACACGGGAGTCAATGGCGATGACGTTCTGCAGCGCCTGATAGGCGATGGAGCAGGCCGTGTAGGCCATGCCTGCGCCGACATAGGTGGCGAGGGCAAGGGCGACCTTCAGCCAGCCGGTCACGGGGAACACGGTGAAGGTCAGGATGTTGAAGATTGCGAGGACGGGAGCGCCGAAAATCATGTAGGGACGGAAACGACCCCAGCGGGACTTGGTGTGGTCGGCGATGTTGCCCATCATCGGGTCGTTGATGGTATCCCAGACACGGGCGATCAGCATGATCATGGAGATTGCGCCGGCGGAGAGTGTAACAACGTCGGTGTAGAATGCCATCAGGTAAGTGTTGATCATGTACCAGCTCATCTGGCACGCGATCTCGCCCAAGCTGTAGGAAACCAGCAGTTTCGGATCGGTTTTTTCCTGGGTCGTCATAATGTTTATCCTCCTAATATTATTTGCGCTCTGTGCACAATAACAGACACTTAGATAATGAAGTTGTCGAGGTAGCGCTTGGAAAGGCGGATGGACTTGAGTACATCCTCCTTGCAGGATTCAAAGGCCTTGTCCTCCACCTCGATGACGGCGTTGCCGTTATAGCGGATGTCATGGAGGGCGGAGATGAAGGCGCCCCAGTCCACATCGCCAAGGCCGGGCAGCTTCGGGCTCATGTACTCCAGCGGATAGGCCAGAACGCCCACCTGCTTGAGCTTGTCGGGATAGAGCTTGATGTCCTTGAAGTGGACGTGGAAGATCTTATCCTTGAACTCGTACACGGTCTGCACGTAGTCAAGGCCCTGCCACACGTAGTGGCTGGGGTCGAAGTTCAGGCCGAAGTTCGGGCTGGGCAGCTCGGCGAAGAGTCTGCGGAAAATGGCCGGGGTGCACATGAGGTTCTGTCCGCCGGGCCACTGGTCCGGGCCGAAGAGCATGGGGCAGTTCTCGATGGCGACCTTGACGCCCTGCTCTTCCGCAAGCTTGATGATGGGCGGCCAGATCTCCTTGAAGAGCTCAATGTTTTCCTCCACGGTCTTGTGCTGGTCGCGGCCGATGAAGGTGGTGACCATGTTGACGCCGAGGATGGCGGAAGCCTTGATGAGTGCTTTCAGGTGATTGATGGCAACCTCGCGCTTGGCAAGGTCGGGATCCATGGTGTTGGGGTAGTAGGCCAGGGAAGAGATGCGCATGCCCATGAACTCCACATAGCCTTTGACGTACGCGGCATAGTCCGGGTCAGAGCAGACGCGCTCGGCGTCGATGTGGGAAACGCCGGCGTAGCGGCGCTCTGCCTTGCCGGCGGGCCAGCAGGCAACCTCGAGGCACTCAAAGCCCATCTCGGCGGCGGCGTTGACGGCTTCCTCAAAGCTCCAGCCGTCCAGGATCGCGGTCAGAAGACCAAATTTGAACATAGTGTATTCTCCCTTCGTAGGTGTCATCTAAGCTCTTGGCTCCCCCGCGCCGGGGGAGCTGTCACGAAGTGACTGAGAGGGCCGCTTCCTATGACAGGGGGGGATACCCTCTCAGTCATGGCGCTTGCGGGGGACGCGCCATGCCAGCTCCCCCGGAGGGGGAGCCAAGATACGCTGTGCGCTGTTTTTTACCGGTTTGCCGGGATGTCGACGGCGACGCCCTTTTCGCTCGACTCCATGGAGGCGAAGACCGCGCGCATGGCGGAGAGGACGCTGTCGCCGGAGATGGGGGATTCCTCGCCCTTCATCAGGCAGTCCACCCACAGGTCGATGATGCCGGACTTGGTCTGGTTGTCGTTGGTCTGGATCTGCTCGACGTCGAAGTACTTGGGCGCCTCACCCTTCTTCTTGAGCACGATGGAGTGCGCCGGGTCGTCGTAGATGCGCATTTCGCCCTCCGTGCCGTAGATGACAGTGGAGTTGTCCTCGGCGGCGTAGTAGGTCCAGGAGGCGGTCATGGTGCCGATGACGCCGTCGGCCATCTCGTAGATGCAGATGGCGTTGTCGTCCACGCCGATGAGATTGCCGTCGGCCCCGCGCTTATCGAGCGTGGTGAGCTTGGCAGTGGTGCGGACCACATTCTCGCCCAGCAGGAACTGGATGAGGTCGGTCTTGTGGATGCCAAGGTCGGCCATGGCGCCCATGGCGGCCTTGGTCTTGTCAAAGAACCAGGTGTTCTTGCCCGGGGTGATGCTCCAGGTCTCGGGGCCGCCGTGGCCGAAGGCGGTGCGGAAGGTGATGACCCTGCCAATCTCGCCGTCGGCGATCATCTTCTTGGCAAGCTCATGGGCTTTGGTCAGCCTCTGGTTCTGGCCGATCATGAGAAGCTTGCCCTGCTCGTGGGCGACTTTCACCATCTCCTCGCAGTCGGCAAGGGAGATGGCCATGGGCTTTTCGCACAGGACGTGCTTGCCCGCCTTGAGGGCCTTGATGGTGAGCTCGGCGTGGGCGTTGTTCGCGGCGCAGACGGAGACAGCGTCGATGTTGGGAGCCGCGAGCAGCTCCTCGGCGGTGTCATAGGCCTTGCCGCCGTACTTTTTTACCATGTCCTCGGCGCGGGATTTGGTGGGGTTAAAGAAGCCGACGAGCTCGCAGTTGGGGTTATCGGCGTACTCGGGGATGTGCCGGACCTGGGCGATCTTGCCGCAGCCCAAAATACCGATTTTCAGCATAGTGTTTCCTCCTTACACGATGAGCAGTCTGCGGCTGTTGGTGTTCTGGCCGAACTCGCGGAAGTAGATGACCGCGGGCTTGTCCGGATCCTCCAGCGCCTCCATGAAGGGGGGCATGTAGGAGTGGGTGCAGCAGAAGCCGTAGGTCAGGTCGTGGAAGCCCTGCTTTAATCCGCCGGGCTTTTTGACGATCAGGGTCGCGGGCTCCATGGGGTGCCAGTGGCGAGTGCAGTCTTTGCGCATGTCGGCGTAGGTGAAGTCCTCGCCGTTTACGCGCCACATGATCTCGTTTTCGCCGAAGCTCTCGCCGTCCACGATCAGGTGGCCCGGACGGATCTGGCTGAGGTACACGCCGCGATAATAGGGCAGGCGGATCTTGAGCTGGAAGCCGACGATCTCGCCGTTTTCTTCGATGTTGCGAAATCCGACAGACTGAATGACCTGTTTATCCATTGTTTTCCCCTCCTTAATAACCCAGAATGTTCTTCATCATGATGTGATGCTTGCGCAGAGTCTGGCCGACCTCGTAGCCCTGGTCGTACTTGTCCGCGCCCTCGTACTCGCTCAGGAGGTAGCCGTTGTAGCCGTTGTCGCGCAGGGCCATGAGCACTTCCTTGTAGGGGATGGTGGTCTCCTCGAAGTCGTCGTTCATGTGGATGAACTTGGCGTGGCAGCAGTAGATATAGGGGATCAGGGGGATGATGTCCTCCGGCTCGTTGGGGACGAAGTGGGGATCGACGAACTCGCCCTCGTCGAACTTGTGGCGGAAGACGGAGAAGTCGATGATCATCTGGCTCTTGAGATTGGTGGGGATGTGGATCTCGGGGCACATGGTGAGCCCGAGACGCTCGGCCAGGGGCAGGGCGCCGCGGATAATCTCGCGCCAGTTTTCAACGGGATTGAGGGCATCGTCCACAACGCTCATCTTGGTGCGCAGGACCTTGAAGCCCAGGCGGTGCGCAAGACGCAGATCCTGCTCGAGGCGGGCGACGGCCTCCTCGGTACTCAGCAGGCGGTCCTGCAGGACGCGGCAGTCGATCCAGTGGCCGTACTCCACCGGCTCCACCTGGTACTTGTCGCACAGGGAGAACCAGTAGTTGACCCACTCGTCGGTGGGATAGGGGTAGTTTTCGATATGGGTGTTGGCGAGGATCTCCACGCCGGTGGCGCCCATGTCATGGATGTCCTCGAAGCAGTCCTCGAGGGTCTTTTCAAAGCCGAACTCGGCGGAGTAGCTGTAGAGGGCAACGCCTCTCTTGGGGCCCTGATTATTATTGCGGTACATAAGCCATTCCTCCTTTAGAAACTATGTGGAACTATCTGTAATGTTTATGGCCCGGAGGGAATCAAATCGTTTTTGAGGGAGCTTTGCTTCTTCAAAAACACCCTGAGGCGAACTTTGTGAGGCCTCGCGCCGACCAAACGCGGCGTGTAACGCTCCGCCGCGTGCGATAAGCGCGAGTACCTCAATCGCGAACCGTGTTCGCAATTGATCAGAACTTGAGTGCTTCGGGCATCTCGAAGGTAGTGGTCATCTTGTAGGGCTCGCCGGTCTTGACGCTGACATCAAAGGCGTTGATGCCCTCGGTGACATGGCGGCAGAGGTCGGCGGATACTCTGGGCTTTCTCCCCTCGACAATGGCTCTGGCCATGTCGGAAACGCCGGAGCCGCGCTGGTTGCCCACGCGGGGCGCGACGGTCTCGATCTCGGTGAAGAGGCCCATGGTCTCCGGGCCGTAGATGGCGCCGAGACGGGCACCCACGTTGTCGCCCTTGGAGTTGACGAGATTCTTGAAGTCCTCGGCCTTGAGGAGCTTGATGGGGCCCATCATGGCGTTGGGATCGGGGGCGAAGAGGACGCCCTCGGTGCCGTAGAGCTCCATGCCGGGCAGGCTGGACTTCCACTCGTCATAGGTCAGGTTCAGGTTGCCGACGGTGCCGTTTTTGAACTTGAGCACCGCGCAGTAGTTGGTGTTGACCTCGACCTCGACGTCCTTGTCCCAGATCCTGCGCACGTCCCAGCCGCGGTTTGCGTAGGCAAAGAGGCTGTCGATGGGGCCGAGCAGGGTGACGAGAGAGGTGAGGAAGTAGGGGCCCATATCGAGCGCGGGGCCGACACCCTTCTTGTAGAGGTAGCCCGCGTTGGGGTGCCAGAGGTCCGCGCCGGGGCCGACGTAGTTTGCGGTGACGCCGATGACCTTGCCGATGGCGCCCTCATCCAGGAGCTTGCGCACGGTCTGGAACTCGGGAGTCAGGAAGGTGTCGGGAGCGGAGCCGACGAAGAGGCCCTGCTTTTCTGCAAACTCGACGATCTCGTTGGCCTGCTCGAGGCTGTCGGCCAGGGGCTTTTCGCAGTAGACATGCTTGCCGGCCTTCAGCGCTGCCATGGTCAGGCTGTAGTGGGAGGCGGGATTGGTGAGGATGATGACGATGTCGACCTCGGGGTCATTAAGCATCTCCTCGGTAGTGTAGACCTTGGGGACGTTCCAGCGCTTGGCCGCTGCCTTGGCAGCCTCCACGTTCAGGTCCGCGCAGCCCACGGGGCGCAGGTTTTTGAACACGGGGCCGAGGGTGCCGAAGTAGTGGTCGCAGTAGACACCGGTGCCGATGACGCCATAGCCAAGAACTTTTTCTTCCATGAATGTGCTCTCCTTTTTTGATTTGTTCGTATTACGCGATGTTTTCGACTGATAACAGTATATAGGAGAAAGCGCAGATTTGTAGTGACATATGTCACTACGCCGTGCAGAAAAGCGCCGGGAGATTTCTGTGTATTGTTCACAAAAGCGTGATAGACTTGACAAAATTCAGGCCGTGCCTTTGTAGATAATGCTATATAGAAGAAGGGAGGCCATGCAGTTCCTTACAGAACCGTACGGTCTCCCGTTTGCAAAATATCAGAAGGCGTACATCTCCACCAGTCTGGTCTCGGGCAGGTCGCCGAAGCGGAGGGTCATCTGCTCGTCGCCGTTGAGCACGCGGCCGCGCACCCACTCGCCGTTTTCGACGCGGCCCTCCTCCATGCGGAGGATGTCCAGCTTTCTTGCGTCGCCGGGCTTTGCGTGAAATTCCGCGGAGCAGTTAAGGCCCGCAAGCAGGAACTTGTTCGGCTCCGGCTCGATGACGTACAGGCAGCCGAGGGGCTTGCCGCTCATGCGCGGGCCGTATTTGACCACGATGTCGCAGCCGGCAAAGCGCAGGAAGGCAGAGTAGTCGGTCTCGCCGTGGCGCACACAGGCACGCAGATGCTCGGTGCCGCGGTACTTGAGATACAGGGGCTCGAGGTTTTCCAGCAGCTTGTAGGTTGCGGCCAGGCAGTCGCGGCTGCCGGTGATGTCGAAGGCGGAGGGGTCGATGTTCAAAGCGATCATCAGATCCATCGGCGGCTTATCGAGCTGGGACGGGTCGAGGGCCAGGTCCTCGACGCCGAAGGGGGAGAAGCAGATGGCGTTGTGCCTGCCGAAGGCGTAGAGGGCGTAGGAGGAGGCCACCGCGTCCTTGCGGATCTCGGGGATAAAGAGGGGGTTTATATCGCTTGCGTAATCATCCATCACGTCCGCGCAGTAGGGCACATAGATATCCGGGCCGAAGGTGAAGAGGCACGGGGCCGCCGCGCGCCAGATGGCCTGCACCCGGGTGACAGGGCCGCCGGAGGGATAAGAGCCGGGGAACCAGGGGCTCTGGCACAGCCAGGCGTTGGCGTAGCAGGGCAGATCGTATTCCTTCTTGCCGGAGGCGGCAATGGTCTCGACAGCGCTTGCAAAGTGCCATGCCATGAAAAACTCGCCCGCGTCGTCGCCGAAGAGCTCCTTCCACGTGCCGCGCAGGCCGCCCAGCTCGTCGCCGAGCTTTTCGGGGATGGGCCGGTTGAAGGCGGCGTTGGCGGCGGGGCTGTAATCGCGGTCGGTGCCGAGAAGGCCGATCTCGTTTTCCACCTGCATGACGACGATAGTGTTTTCATACTCGTCGATCTCCTTGATGTGGCGCATG
Organism: Oscillospiraceae bacterium; assembly: GCA_902795045.1. GTDB lineage: Bacteria > Bacillota > Clostridia > Oscillospirales > Oscillospiraceae > Limivicinus. The sequence continues at coordinate 15,901 of CADBJU010000010.1, forward strand.
ACGGCGGTGAAGGCCCTGCGGTCCTTCTCCACGGCGGCGGTGCACAGGGGGGAGATGGTCTTCATCTTCTCGCCGTTGACCTTCTCGGCGCGGAAGTAAGTCTCGGTGTCCTTCTTCATCCAGGCGGGGACATAGAAGGACTCGGCGTTTTTCCACAGGCCGAACCACAAAAAGCAGAGCTTGAGGCCCTCCCAACGGGCGGAGGCGACCATTTCATCCAGCAGGGAAAAATCATATTTGCCCTCAGCCGGCTCGATGAGCTCCCAGTACAGGGGGACGATGACCGAATTCAGGTTCAGGCCGCGCAGGGCGGGCCAGAGCTTTTCATCCAGGAAGGCGGAATCGGAGGCGCTGGAGTTGTGGATCTCACCGCCGCGCATGAAGAAGGGCTTGTCGTGCACATAGAGGGTCGGGATTCCTTTTTCGTCGCGTTTGACATAAGGGATGCTCATTGCGGGGTCTCCTTTCAAATATAGAGTGAAGAGTGGCGTTATGGAGTGCCTTCGGCGCAATTGTTAAAATCATCGCGGAGGGATACCTTTTCCATAAGCCACCTCACAAAATTATTTTTGGGCTTGTCTTTTTCGTGATTATAGTATATAAAAGAAATAAGATGTTCGTAGTGACATTTGTCACTTGCTATGGGCGAATCTTTTTCCGGCTTTTTGTGCACATCCCACAAAGTTGCCTCGGCAATTGTCTGTTTTCGGCAAGCTCTTTGTGAATCTTAGAGATCGGAGGGATCGTATTGGAGACCATCCAGGACCAGAAGCTGCTGGAATCCTACCTGGAAAAGCGCAGGATACGGGAGCTGTTCGGCAGCTCCATGCCGCATTTTCTCCTGCTGCGCTACTCCCCGGGGGAGCTTCTGACCACGCCCTTCTCGCCCAGCCGTTATCTGCAGTTCATTGTGGACGGCGATCTGCTTTTGTACGAGATGCCGGACGAGGAATCCACCGTCACGCTGCTGACCCACAACAACGACATCACGATCCTCGGAGACGTAGAGCTCATCGACGCCAAGTTCACCCCCTTCTTTGTGGAGGCGAAAACCACCGTCTATACCCTCGCCGTCTATCTGGAGCAGTACCGGCAACGGTTATTGAGCGACCCGGTGTTCCTGCTGCACCTGTGCCGCTGCCTTGCCAACAAGCTCAACGGTGCCGTGGTTTCCAGCCGCAGCGGCTCATTGAGGCAGCGGGTGTGCATGTCGCTTCAGAACGCGCAGTGCGGCGACGCCATCTCCAACATCGCCCGCCTGGCCCGCTCCCTCAACGTAAGCCCCCGCCAGCTGCTGCGCGTGCTCAAGGAGCTGTGCGGGGAGGGCTATCTCGAACATCCGGGCAAGGGCGTATATATCGTGCGAAAAAAGCCGGACCTTACCTATGACGACGTGCGCAGGAAGGAATAACAAGCTCAGCCGCGAAACTCTCACCCTCGCGCTGTGCATCGCCCCCTTCTTCTTTCCTGAAAAAAACGCTTCCGGAATTATCCGGAAGCGTTTTCGTTTCTTCTCTTACTTTGTCAGCAGCGCCTCGTCGGAGTCGATGCTCGCGCCCTTCTGGGCAAAGAGATCGATGAGCTGCTGCTTGGTGAGCTTCTTCTTCTCCTCGCCCTCGATGTCGAGGATGATGTGGCCCTCGTTCATCATGATGAGGCGGTTGCCGTGGCGGATGGCGTCCTTCATGTTGTGGGTGATCATGAGCGTGGTGAGCTTGTGATCCTGCACGATCTGGTCCGAGAGCTCCAGGACCTTCGCGGCGGTGCCGGGGTCGAGGGCCGCGGTGTGCTCATCGAGCAGCAGGAGCTTGGGCTCGCGCAGCACCGCCATCAAAAGCGTGACCGCCTGGCGCTGGCCGCCGGAGAGCAGGCCGACCTTGGAAGTCAAACGGTCCTCAAGGCCGAGGCCGAGGATCTTCAGGCGCTCGTGGTACTCCTCGCGCTCGGCGTTCGTGACGCCCCACTTGAGCCCGCGCTTCTGACCGCGGCGGGCGGCCAGTGCCAGGTTTTCCTCGAGCTGCATGTTGGGCGCGGTGCCCATCATGGGGTCCTGGAATACGCGGCCGATGAGGTGGGCGCGCTTATGCTCCGGCAGGGCGGTGATGTCCTGGCCGTCGAGAAGGATGCGCCCCTCGTCCACGGGCCAGACGCCCGCCACCGCGTTGAGCATGGTGGACTTGCCCGCGCCGTTGCCGCCGATGACGGTGACAAAGTCGCCGGGCTTTAAGTGCAGGCTCAGGCCGTTGAGGGCCTTTTTTTCGTTGATGGTGCCGGGATTAAAGGTTTTGGAAATGTTCTGCAGATCAAGCATCGCTTCCGGCCCCCTTCCTCCTGAGCTTGGCAAAGGAGCTCTTCTTCTGGCCGCGCAGGTAGGGCACCGCGAGGAACAGCGCAACAACGATGGCGGTAAAGAGCTTGAGATCGTTGGAGTTGAGCTTGAGCCAGAGGACGATGACGATGACGAGATAGTACACGATGCCGCCCACGACCGTAAAGCTCAGCGTGCCGTAGAAGTTGAGGTGCTTGCCGAGGATCGCGCCGCCCACCACCTCGCCGATGATGACGGCGGCAAGGCCGATAACGATGGCGCCGCGGCCCATGTTGATATCCGCAAAGCCCTGGTACTGGGCAAGCAGGCCGCCGGAGAGGGCGACGATGCCGTTGGAGAGCGACAGGCCCAGCACCTTCATGTTGTCGATGTTGATGCCGAGGGCGCGGCTCATGGCGGGATTATTGCCGGTGGCGCGGATGGCGGAGCCCTGCTCGGTGCCGAAGTACCAGTACATCACGGAAACCAGCGCGAGGGCGATGATGATGCCCGTCAGGATCGCGGCGGGGATGTTGCGCGAGGAGAGCAGCAGATGGTATTTATCCACGCTGACGGCCTTGTTGGCCGCCATGCCCATAATATGCAGATTGATGGAGTAGAGGGAAAACTGGGTCAGGATACCGGCGAGGATCGCGGGGATGCCGAGCTTCGTGTGCAGTACGCCGGTCACGAAACCCGCGAGCAGTCCCGCCAGCATGGCCATCAGCAGCGCCGCCCATGCGGGCCAGCCCGCGAGGATCAGCATGACGGTCACGGCGCCGCCCGTGGTGAACGAGCCGTCCACCGTCAGGTCCGCCACATCCAGCAGGCGGAAGGTGATGTAGATGCCCAGGGCCATGATGCCCCAGATGATGCCCTGGGACACGCCGCCGGGCATGTTGCGGAAAAGCTTCAGGACGTTCAGAGAAGCGAAGTAGCTTGTTAAAGTCACAGAATACACCTCAGTTGATGCCCCGGCAGGATAATCCCGCCGGGGCGTTGATTACAGGGGACTTAGAAATTACTCTGCAATGGCCTCGTAGGCTTCGGGAACGGTGATGCCGAGAATGTCGCAGTTGGTCTTGTTGAACTTCTTGGCGAAGGGAGCGTACTCGATCTCCATGGTGGAGACATCGGCGCCCTCGGAGAGGATCTTCGCGGCCATCTCACCGGTGACGGTGCCGAGATCGTAGTAGGAGATGGACAGGGTGGCCACGCCGCAGCCCGCGCAGAGGTTTTCCTCACCGGCAACGATGGGGACCTTCTTGGACAGGGCGACGTTGTTGATCAGCTCCGCGTTGGAGGCGGCGGTGTTGTCGGTGGGGATGTAGAGAACGTCGCAGTCGTCGCAGGCGTTGTTGGTGACGGCGGAGACATCGTTGGAGTCAGCAAAGGTGAAGTCTGTGACCTTATAGCCCATCTCTTCAAGGACGGGGCGGATCTCATCGGCCTGGAACTTGGAGTTGGGCTCGCCGGAGCAGTAGAGCAGGCCGACATTTTTGACGTCAGGGAAAAGCTCGTTGACAACGGCGGCAAGCTCGGCGGCGGGGACGCCGTCGGAGGTGCCGGAGATGTTGGTGCCGGTGCTGCCCTTCCAGTCGTCGATATCAAGTGCGGAGGCATAGTCGGTAACGGAGGTGCCGAGCACGGGGATCTTGTTGGTGGCAGCCTGGGCGGCCAGCAGGGCGGGGGTGGCGTTGGCCATGATCAGGTCGACCTCGTCGGACACAAACTGGTTGCAGATGACCGAGCAGGTGGCGGAGTCGCCGGAGGCGTTCTGTTCGACAAAGCTGACCTTGTCGCCGAGGGCCTTGGTCAGGGCGTCTTTAAAGCCCTTGGTAGCAGCGTCGAGGGCGGGGTGCTGCACGAGCTGGCAGATGCCGACGGTGTAGGAATCGGCGGCAAAGGCAGAGGGAGCCGCCAGCGTAAAGACCATGGTCAGTGCGAGAACGAGAGTGAGGATCTTTTTCATGTTCGTGATCTCCTTTATTTTCGTTTTTTTGCTTTCATCCGTGGGAAGTGCGTTTATCACCCCAAAAGAAAAAAACCGCTCAGACAGCAGTCTGTGCGGCGCGTTGTCGGTTATCGAAGCCTGACCAAACGTTTTCTTGCAGCACAAACCGCTATTACCGAAAGCGATAATAGGAATAATAGCTGTATGCGTATGCAATGCGGCGTCCGGTCATGACAGCGTCTCCTCTCTGGTGATGGCTGTACTTTAGCACTTTTTGGCGCTAAAGTCAATGCCGTTTTCCAGGCTCTCTGTCATTTCGGTAAAAAGCAACAGGAAGCGGTGGAACCTTGAAACTTCTTTTGTGAAAATTTGAAGTTTTTTCGTTTTCGTGTGTATGATTTCCCGGCGTGCGGGAAATACTCCCGAGTGAATGGAAACACGGCTCGGCAAGGCCGCGTGATAATACAAAAAACGTCTCGCTCACGGCGGACGGAAAGGCGGGAGTATGGACAAGAAGAAATGGCTGCGGCGGATCACGATCATCGGCGGCAGCGCGGCAGCGGCGGTCGCCGCGACGGTGGGGGCGTATTTTCTCTGGGAAAAGCCGCCGGAGACCGTCACAGGAAACCCGGTGCTGACGGAGGTAAACCAGCCCCAGCCCTCGGCCGAGGCTCCGTCCTCCCCCACCGCCGTTCCCACGCCGACGCCGGACCGGGGCACCGCCTTTGAGACCGAGCGGCAGGACGGGGTCTACACCATTTTACTTGCCGGAAGCGACGACGGGACCGGCAACACCGACACCATCATGGTCGGCAAGCTCGACACCGTGCGGCACACCGCAAGCTTCGTGAGCCTGCCGCGCGACACGCTCATCAATGTGGACACGCCCATCCGCAAATTAAACAGCGTATACTGGACGGCAATATACAGCGGTGCCGACGGCAGCGAGGCGTTAAGGCGGCACGTGAAGAAGCTCACGGGCTTTGACGTGGACTGCTACGCGGTCATCAGCCTCGAGGCCTTCGAGCAGGCGGTGGACGCTCTGGGGGGCATCTGGTACGATGTGCCCCAGCGCATGTACTACGAGGACGGGCCGGTCATCGACCTGGAGCCGGGCTATCAGCTCTTAAACGGCGAGCAGTGCATGTGGCTGTGCCGCTTCCGCAGCGGCTATGTCAACGGCGACCTCGACCGCATCAAGGTCCAGCACGATTTCCTCAAGGCTGCGGCGGATCAGTTCCTGCAGCTCGGCAGCATCCCGAACATCCCCCAAGTGGTGCAGATCCTGGCGGAGAATATGGACACCAACATGTCTGCCTCCAACATGGCCTGGTTTGCAAGACAGCTCCTGCGCTGCCGCAGCGAGGACATCCGCTTCTACACTGCGCCGAACACCCCGTCCTATGTCCACGATCTGAGCTATACCTTCCTCGATCTCTATAACTGGATCCAGATGATCAACGACGATCTCAACCCCAACGCCCAGCCCGTGAGCGAGGGACAGCTGGACCTGGTGTATCTGCGCGGCGGAGAGGTCTGCTGCACGACCACCATCCAGGGCATCTCCTACTTTTCTCTCGGCAGGCGCACGGAGCCGGAGGAGGAAAAGGAGGAAATCTATGCCGAGGAACTCATCGAAGAGCCGGAGGAGGAAGCCCCGCCCGCGCCGGAGGAATGGATCACCGGCACCCCCGGCAATAAGAGCGACGCGGCTCCGCCGCCCTTCGCCATGCCGACGGACGACGACTGGCTGACGGAGCTAAAGAGCGCGGGGTAAATAAGAAGGACGCGTTGCAAAACACATTTTATATGCGTTACGCGTAGGGGCCGACGCCCTCGGCGGCCCGGCAGTGAAATCTCAACAATTGCATGTATCCCCGGCAAATTCGCAACGTTTGTGCCCATTTGCCGGGGATTTCTGCATAATTTCAAGCTGTTCCGCGCGGGCCGCCGAGGGCGTCGGCCCCTACAATGATATGAGAGTTTTTACGATAAACAAGGCTATAACATCATTTTGCAACGCGTCCGTTTACAGCAGCGTCAGCAGCTCATCTCTCACGCCGTCCATGCGTTCGTCGATCAGGCCGAAATCCATCTGCTTCCAGCTCCACATGGCGTGGGCGATGCCGTGGCGTGCAAAGACCTTGTGCAGGTCGCGGAACCACTTGACCGCTTCCTCGGGCGGCACCACGTCGATGACGCCGAACTCGCCGCAGTAGAGCTCGCAGTGCTCCTTTTCCGCCTTCTCAATGGCGGGGGCCAGGAAGTCCTCAAACCACGCCTCGCTCGCGCCGCAGTCGGCGTAGGCGCAGCGCTTGTCCTGCAGCTCCGGCATCCAGTAGGCGCCCTGGTGGGTGAAGGCATGGGGCTCATAGAAATGGAAGTTGTAGACCATTTTGTCGTCGTAGGGCGCGTCCAGCTCGGGGACGGTCCTGGCGCTGTTCCAGTTGTAGCTGCCGAGCAGAATGATCGTGTCCGGCGCGTAGACGCGGATGCGGCGCACACACTCACGGGAGATGCGCTTCCAGGCGGGGAGAAAGCGCGCCTCGGTCACCTCGTTGAGAAGCTCAAAAGCCACGCGGTCGGGCATGCCGCCAAACCACTCCGCGAGTGTTTCCCAGATGTCATAGAAGCGTTCCTGATAGCTCTCGCTCTCGAAGAAGCCCGCCTCTTTTTCGCCCGCGTCAAAGGAGTATCCGGGCGTCTTATGCAGGTCGAGCACCGCCCTGAGGCCGTACTTATCGCAGAGCGCAAGCGCCGCGTCGATGCGTCCGAGACCGTCCGGGCGCATGGTGCCGTCCGGGTTCTGGATGACGTTATAGTCGATGGGAATACGGACATGGTCAAAGCCCAGAGCGGCGATCTTCTCAAAATCCGCCTCGGTGATGAAATTGTTCAGGCGCTCCTCCGAGTAATCGCACTGGGAAAACCAGCCGCCGAGGTTCACGCCCTTCTGAAAACCGAGCTCTTTTAACATGGTGATTTCCTTTCCAAAAACGGCCCTCCCTGCGGAGAGCCGTTTTTATATGTATTTGTTGTTGTATTATCCCTTCACAGAGCCGGCGGTGACGCCCTTGATGATGGACTTGGAGAGGATGATGTACACGATCAGCACCGGCAGGATGGCGAGCAGGATAAACATGTACACCTTGCCCATATCGAACTTGGAGTAGTCTGCGGAACGAAGCTGGGCGATCATGATAGGCACGGTCTTCTTCTCCGCCTTGGTCAGCAGCAGGGAGGGCAGGAAGTAGTTGTTCCAGGACTGGACGAAGGAGAAGATGAGCTGCACAGCCAGCGCGGGCTTGAGCATGGGGAGGATGATGGTGTTGAAGGTGCGGAACTCTCCGCAGCCGTCCACGCGGGCCGCGTCCACGATCTCCATGGGGAGGTTGGACTCCATGTACTGCTTGATGTAGAAGAACACGATCGGGGCTGCCATGCCGGGCAGGATCAGAACCAGGTAGTTGTTCGTGAGACCGAACTTGTAGCACAGCTGCACAAAGCCGGAGGCCGACACCTGGGTGGGGATGACCATGATGGCCATGATGAAGGCGAACAGGAACTTCTTGCCCTTGAAGTCATAGGCCTGGAAGCCGTAGGCGGTGAGAGCGGAGAAGTAAGTGGTGAGGATGGCGGTCAGGCTTGCGATGATAAAGCTGTTCAAAAGGCCGCGGGGGATATTGATGGAGCTGTCTGTCCAGGCGTTTTTGAAGTTTTCCAGCATATGCCCGCCGGGGATGAGCGTGAAGCCCGCCTGGAGCTGGCCGTTGGAGCGGCTGGCGTTGATGAACAGCATATAGAAGGAGAACAGGCACAGGATCGACAGGAAGATCAGGATGGCATAGACGAGGATCCTGAGCAGCGTCAGCTGCACGACGGCCTTGCGGGCCTCTTTCGGTGTTTTGGCATTCATGGTCGTTCCTCCTTAGTCCTTTTTGTTCAGCGTGCGGTAGACCAGCAGGCTCAGCACACCGGTGATGATGAAGATGATTACGGAGATCGCGCCGGACATGCCGTAGTTCTTGCTGCCGCCGAGGTAGTTGTTGAGGTACATGACCAGCGTCATGGAGGTGCGGTCGGGCATGCCCTTGCCGTTGGTGAGGACCTGGGGCACGTCGAACATCTGCAGGCCGCCGATCATGGCGGTGATGACCGTGTAGACGAGGATCGGCATCAAAAGCGGCAGGGTGATCTTGAAGAAGACCTGCGTGGAGCTTGCGCCGTCGAGGTTTGCCGCCTCAAAGAGATCCTGGTCAATGCCCATGATGCCTGCCATCAGGAGGATAGTGGTATTGCCGAACCACATGAGGAAGTTCATCATGCTTATAAGCCCGCGCACCGTGCCCTTGTAGGCGAAGAAGTCGATGGGCACATCGCTCCAGCCCCAGGCCTGGATGAGCTGGTTGACGGGGCCGACATTGGAAAACAGGGTGAAAAACAGCATCGAGAAGGCGGAGGCCATGATGAGGTTCGGCATGTAGATGACGGTCTTGAAGAATTGCTGACCCTTGATGTTCAAGCGGTAGCTGGTGAAGAAGATCGCCAGCAGCAGCGCAATGAGCACCTGGGGCACCGCGCCCAGCAGCCACAGGGCCAGGGTGTTTCCGGCATACTTGAGGATGTTGATGGTGCCGGTCTTGTCGGGTGTAAAGAGCTTGACATAGTTGCCGAAGCCCACGAAGTTCGGGCCGACCTGCTTGAGGCCCTCGCGGTAGTTTTCAAAGAAGCTGTTGTAGATGGTCAGGACCTGCGGTGCGAAGGTGAAGATGAAATACGCCAGGAAGAAGGGCAGGATAAACAGATACCCCCACTTGGCATAGGAGACGCCCTTTTGGTTGCGGCGCAGCTGCTTTTCGTTCACGGTTGCATACCCCCTGAAAATTCTCTCTCAAATTCTTTTATTAAAATCGCATCGCAATACGCAGCTAAACTATGTACTCCGATCTGATTTCAAAAGGGGCGAGGCATTTGCCTCGCCCCCGGAAGGTTTGCTGTGCGATCGCGTTATTCAGTCAGATCACGGAGTCACGATGGTGGGGTACTTCTCGTTGACGTAGAGGTAGAAGTTCTTCATCGCAGTGTCCTGATCGACGGAGCCGCGGTAGTACTCCTGGAGGCTGTTCTGCAGGCCCTCGTTGAGGAGCTGGTCATAAATGGTGTGGTTCTCCCAAACGATGTTGTCGGTCATCTCGGAGAAGACAGCGACATCGTTCTGGCCGCCCAGGAAGGCAGAGCCGTAGTTGGGATCGGCAGCGAACTTGGCGTTGACAGCCTGGTTATTGCTGAACTGAGCCTCGTCGGAGACGAGCTTGGAGCAGACTTCCTCGTTGTTGATGAAGGTGTTCATCACGTCGGCGAGCATGGTCGGGTTATCGGTGCCGGCAGGCGCGAGCAGCCAGGTGCCGCCCCAGAAGTGAGCAGCGGGGCCTTCGCAGATCGCCCAGTCGCCGGAGCAGCCCTTGTCGGGATCCTGCGCATTGCCCATGCAGAAGTTGAAGTACCAGGCAGGTCCGAAGAAGCACATGGTCTTGCCGTCTTTGAACATCTGGACGTTCTTCTCGTCGTCCCACACGCCGGCGGTCAGGGTGTAGCCGTTCTTGACGAACTCGTCGGTCTGAGCCATCCAGGCCTCGATCTGGGGATCGATCTGGATGTTGTTGTCAGCGTCGACCCAGGGAGTGGTGCAGTTGTTGGAGAAGGGACGGAAGGTCTCGGCGAAGGAGGCGGTCATGTAGTAGCCCTTGGCCTTGGCATCGGCAGCGACAGCGTTGAACTTATCCCAGGTGTCGAGCTTGGCCTGAACCTCGGCGGGATCATCGGTGCCGAGCACGTCCTTGGCGATGGAGCGGCGGTAAATCAGAGCGGAGGGGCAGCACTGGAAGGAGACGCCCTTCACAACACCGTTTGCGTCGGTCGCAGCCTGGACAGTGTACTTGTAAGCGTTGGAGAAGTCGTTCACGCCGAGGGCGGTGACGTCCTGGGTGAAGTCGGAGTCGACGTACTTGAGGATGTAGTCAGCCTCGGCCAGGAACATGTCGACCTTGTCGTCGTCCTTGGCATCGGCCTGGTTCAGCAGAGCTGCATCCAGAGCATCCTGGTAAGCGCCGTTGTCAGAGGGGACGATGATCCAGTTGACGGTGACACCTTCGGGAACGGTGTAGTACTTCTCAAAGAAGCCCTTGAACTCTTCGTTCCATGCGTAGATGTTGAAAACCTTTCCTTCGGGTTCATCGGCGAAAGCGGCGGTGCCGCAGAGCGCGAACACCATGACCAGAACCAGAAGCATTGCGATGGTCTTTTTCATGATCTTTTCCTCCTGATAATTATTGTGATTTATTATTTGCGGGTTTTTCCCGCTGATCACCTTGTTTATATCTCCCCCACCGTGCCGCCTTCCTGCAGGGAGCCGGTCACGATCTCGCGGTCGAGGATCACGGTGCGCGGATGCTCGATCTGCTCGATGAGCCTGTCGGCGGCGATGGTGCCGAGCTTTTCGGTATCCTGCCGCCAGGTGGTGAGCACCGGGCTCATGATCCGAGAGAGGGGGATGCCGTCATACCCGACGGCGGAGATGTCCCGCGGAACCTTAAGTCCCGCGTCGCGGATGGCGTTCATGCCGCCGATCCAGGAGTAATCGTCCGGGAAGAAGATGCAGGTGGGTCTTTCCGGCATGGCCAGAAGCTCCTTCGTGATGCGCCGGCAGCTTGCCGGGTCGTGGAACACGCCCTCGCGTATCCACTCCTCCGGGACCGTGATCCCGAACTCCTCGCAGGCCCGGTGAAAGCCGGTCAGGCGGTTCCGGGTCACGCCCGTGAGCTCCCCGTGGATGATGGCGATCTTCCGGTGTCCCTTCGACGCCGCGTAACGCACAAGCTCCTCCATGCCCTGCATGTTGTCGGACATCACGGAGATGCGGTTATTGAAGATGTGGTCGATGGTCACCACCGGCAGATCCGACTGCACAAGCTCCGTCACCATGGGGTCATTGAAGTCCGCCGAGGCGATCACTACCCCGTCCACCCCGCGGTAGCGGCAGTGCTGGAGGTAGCTGGTCTGGCGGCTGCCGACATTGCGGTTGATAAAGGTGATGTCGTAGCCGTGCTTTTCCGCCTCGCTGCGGATGCCGTCAAGCACCGTGGAAAAGAATTCGTGCGCCAGACCGCCGTGCATGGGATCGACGAACAGGACGCCGATGTTGTAGCTGCGGTTGGTCTTGAGCGCGCGGGCGGTGGCGTTGGCCATGTAGCCGAGCTCATCCGCCAGGTGAAGGATGCGCTCGCGCGTCTCCTCGCCGATGTCCGGCTGGCCGTTGAGCGCTTTGCTCACCGTGGCAGTCGAGACACCGCAGCGCTTTGCAATGTCCTTGATCGAGACCACGGAGAACAGCTCCTTTACTTAATCGTTTTCGTGGCTTTAATGTAACGCATTTCCTAAAAAATTGCAAGTACTTTCTTGCGAAAAATCCGGTTATTTCAAATTCTTGTCGTTCTTCCACAATTTTAGGGGTCTGTTTTTGTGCAATACCACGGAGCTCTGAAACAGGCTTAAACATTCTCCCCCGCTCCGTTTTCGGGTTTGCAGCATTTTTACCGAAAACAGGCTCTTTTTGAAAAAAGCTCTTGATTTTTCTGCCCAAATGCGTTACTCTCTATGTATCACTTAAACGATTACGCGAAGGAGATAGCTTATGCAATACGGACATTTTGACGACGCCCGGCGCGAGTACGTGATCACCACGCCGCGCACGCCGCTGCCCTGGATCAACTATCTGGGGAGCGAGGATTTCTTTACCCTGCTCAGCAATACCGCCGGCGGTTACAGCTTCTTCCGGGACGCACGGCTGCGCCGCCTGACCCGCTACCGCTACAACAACGCGCCGCTGGACCAGGAGGGCTTCCATATTTATATAAAGGATGGCGCCTCCGTCTGGAATCCCGGCTGGCAGCCCGTGCAGGCCGGGCTTGACGCCTACGAGTGCCGCCACGGCATGGGCTATTCCATTATAGAAGGTGCTAAGGACGGCGTGAAGGTATCCCAGGAGCTGCTGGTTCCCGTCGGGGAGCGCTGCCTGCTCATGCGCGTCACCGTCAAGAATGAAGGCAAGGCCGCAAAGAGCCTGCGCCTGTTCCCGTTTGTGGAGTTCTGCCTCTGGGACGCTATGGACGACGCCTCCAACTTCCAGCGCAACTACTCCACCGGCGAGGTCGAGGTGGTAGGCTCCGCCATCTACCACAAGACCGAGTACCGCGAGCGCCGCGATCACTACGCCGTGTTCTGGGCAAACCGCATGCCCGACGGCTTTGACACCCAGCGTGAGGCCTTCCTCGGCCTCTACGGCGGCCCCGCCCACCCCGAAGCCGTTTTCGGCGACGGCTGCACCGGCAGCATCGCCCACGGCTGGCAGCCCGTGGCCGCGCAGCAGTTCAATCTCAGTCTTGCCCCCGGTGAGCGTGAGAGCGTGATCTTCGGCCTCGGCTATATCGAAAACCCCCAGGCCGAGAAATGGGCCGCGCCCGGCGTTGTCAACAAGACGCGCGCCGAGGCCATGATGGCCCGCTTTGCCGACAATAAAGCTTTTGACACCGCGATGGACACCCTGCGGAAGCACTGGGACAAGCTGCTCAACAAATATCAGGTCAGCACCGGCGACGCGCGTCTCGACCGCATGGTGAACATCTGGAACCAGTACCAGTGCATGGTCACCTTCAACATGAGCCGCTCGGCCAGCTACTACGAAAGCGGCATGGGCCGCGGGATGGGCTTCCGCGATTCCTGCCAGGATCTGCTGGGCTTCGTGCACATGATCCCCGAGCGCGCGAGAGAGCGCATCCTGGACATCGCCGCCACCCAGTTTCCCGACGGCAGCGCCTACCACCAGTACCAGCCCCTGACCAAGAAGGGCAATCTGGACGTGGGCAGCGGCTTTAATGACGACCCCCTGTGGCTTATTGCGGGCACCGACGCCTACCTGCGCGAGACCGGCGACTTCGGCATTCTCGACGAGCAGGTGGACTTTGACAACGATCCCTCCTTGGCCCAGCCCCTGCTGGAGCATCTGCGCCGCAGCTTCAACTACACGCGCACACACCTCGGCCCCCACGGCCTGCCCCTCATCGGCCGCGCCGACTGGAACGACTGCCTCAACCTCAACTGCTTCTCCGAGCACCCTGGCGAGAGCTTCCAGATCACCGGCCCCAGCGAAGGGCCCGTGGCCGAGAGCGTGTTCATCGGCGGCATGTTCGTCAAGTACGGCCGCGCCTGGGCAGAGATCTGCCGCCATGTGGGCCTGAACGGCGAGGCCGACGAGGCTCTGAAGGCTGTTGAGCAGGTCGAAGCCGCAGTCCTGGACGCGGGCTGGGACGGCGAATGGTTCCGCCGCGCCTTTGATGCCTACGGTCATGTGGTCGGCGGCAGGGAGTGCGAGGAGGGCCAGATCTTCATCGAGCCCCAGGGCATGTGCGTCATGGCGGGCATCGGCAAGGAGAGCGGCGAGGCCGCCAAAGCCATGAAGAGCGTGGAGGAGCGGCTTGACACCAAGTACGGCATCGTGCTGCTCAACCCCGCCTACACCCGCTACCACCTCGAGCTCGGCGAGATCTCCAGCTATCCCCCCGGATACAAGGAGAATGCCGGCATCTTCTGCCACAACAACCCCTGGATCGTCTGCGCGGAGGCCGAGCTCGGCCACGGCGACCGGGCCTTCCAGGTCTACCGCCGCACCGCCCCCGCCTTCATCGAGGACATCAGCGACATTCATCGCACCGAGCCCTACGTCTACAGCCAGATGATCGCGGGCAAGGACGCCCCCAGCTTCGGCGAAGCGAAGAATTCCTGGCTCACCGGCACCGCCGCCTGGACCTTCCTGTCTATCTCCCAGGCGATCCTGGGCGTCAAGCCGACGCTCGACGGCCTCGAGATCGATCCCTGCGTCCCCTCCGGCTGCAAGGGCTTCGTGGTCACCCGCTCCTACCGCGGCGCGGAATATGAGATCCATGTGGATAACCCCAGCGGCGCGCAGTACGGCGTGAAATCCATGACGGTCGACGGCAAGGCTTTTGACGGCAAGCTCATCCCCGTGCAGCCCGCGGGCGCTCACGTGAGAGTGGACGTTACGCTGGGATAATGCCAAACCCATACGATAAGCGCAAAAATGCCCCTCGGCGAAAACGCCGAGGGGCTTTGGTTTTCCTTGCGGAGATGATCACTTGAGATCGAAGAGCTTGTAGGTCCAGCCCATATCGTCCTCGACCTTGCCGGTCTGGATGCCGTAGAGGGTGTCGTACAGCTTCTGGGCCACGGGGCCGACCTGCTCGTCGGCGACCTTGTAATCGGTGCCCTTGAAGTTCAGGCAGCCGATGGGAGAGATGACCGCCGCGGTGCCGCTGGCGAAGATCTCCTGCAGGGAGCCGTCCTTGGAGGCGGCGATGATATCGTCGATGGCGAGCTTGCGCTCGGAGACCTTGACGCCCCACTTCTTGAGGAGCTGGATGACCGAGTTGCGGGTGATGCCGGGCAGGATCGTGCCGGAATCCAGGGGCGCGGTGATGACCTCGTCATTGATGCGGAAGAAGGCGTTGGAGGTGCCGATCTCTTCGACGTACTTGTGCTCGGCAGCGTCAAGCCAGAGAACGTCCTTGCACTGGTACTTCATGGCGTCGAGGGAGGCGCGCATGCCGCCGCCGTAGTTGCCGCCGACTTTGGCAAAGCCCGTGCCGCCGCGGGCAGCGCGGATATACTCATCCTGCACGAAGATGCGGGTGGTGGCAAGACCGCCGTCGTTGGCAGCGTAGTAGGAGCCGGTCGGGGTCAGGATGATCATGAAGCGGTAGTGCTTGGCGGGCAGGACGGAGAAGGAGACCTCATCGCCGAAGATGAAGGGGCGGATATACAGGGCGGTGCCGGGAGAGGAGGGGATCCAGTCGCGGTCTTCCCAGATAACGGCCTTGACGGCGGCGAGGAAGAGGTCGCCGGGCAGCTCGGGGATGCACATACGCTCACAGGTGCGGGCCATGCGGGCGATGTTCATCTCGGGGCGGAAGATCTGGATGGCACCGGAGGGGGTCTTGTAGGCCTTCATGCCCTCGAACATCATCTGCGCATAGTGCAGCACGCAGGAAGCGGGCTCGATCTCGATGGGGGCGTGGGGGACGATGCGTCCGTCATGCCAGCCCTGGCCCTCGTCCCAATCCATGCAGAACATGTGGTCGGTGAAGTACTGGGCAAAGCCGAGCTTGCTTTCATCCGCGGGCCGGGGCTTGGGATGAGTGGTACGGGTCACGGGAAAATTGTATTCCATAGTGGCATTACTCCTTACAGTTGATATATTTCGGGGCGTCTGTCCCGGAAGACGTGGATGCTGTTTCGAATCTGCTCCTTGACGGCAAAGTCGCAGTCGGCAAGGATGATCTCCTCCTGCGTGCCCGCCTCTGCCTTGATTTCGCCCCAGGGGTCGTAGATCGCGGAGGAGCCGCCGTAGACCGTCTCCCCCGCTGTGCCGCAGCCGTTGCAGCAGGCGAGGAAGATCTGGTTTTCGATGGCGCGGGCGCGGTTGAGGGTCTGCCAGTGGGCGCGGCGGACGCCGGGCCACTCGGCCGGGACAAAGAGCAGCTCGATGTCCTGGAGGGCCAGGGAGCGTGTCAGCTCCGGGAAGCGCAGGTCATAGCAGATGATGAGCCCGCATTTCACGCCGTCAAGCGTGAAGGTGCAAAGACGGCTGCCGGGGGTGAAGTAATCGTGCTCTCCCATGGGGGTGAAGAGATGGGTCTTGTCGTAGGAGGCGATGCAGGCGCCGTCGCGGTCGAAGACGTAGGCGGTGTTGTAGATTTTGCCGCCTCGGTTCGTCACCGCGGAGCCCGCGACGAGGTTGATGTGCAGTTCAGCCGCCAGTGCGCCGAAGGCCATTTTGATGATCTCGCCGTCGCGGTCAGCCAGTTCTGCGAGGTTTTCCCGCGGGAAAAAGCCGATATTAAAAGTCTCCGGCAGCAGCACAGTATCCGCGCCGTCCGCCGCAGCCCGGCGTATAAGCTCCAGCGCGTGGGGCAGGTTATACGCGCTGTCGCCGAGGTGTACGTCCATCTGGGCGCAGGCGATTTTCACGGCTGGTAGTCCTTCCCGGCCTGGATGGCCTTGAGGTTTACATCCATGAGGTTCATCTTGCGGGCGGGGATCACGTGCTTGAGCGCTTCCTCAACAGTCTCGTCCTTGATGCACTTCGTCTCGCGGATAACGGTGCCGAGCAGGATCATGTTGGCGAGGTTTTTAAGCTCCATGTCCTTGGCCATCTGGGTGGCGGGAACATAGTAGACGTCCACGTCGTCACGCGCGACCTTGCGGGAGATCAGCGTGGAGTCCACGAAGATCTTGCCGCCGGGGACGACAGCGCTCTCATACTTGTCGAGCGACGGGGTGTTCATGACGATGAGCACATTGGGGTGCTGCACGATGGGGGAGCCGACGGGATCGTCGGAGAGGATGACGTTGCAGTTGGCGGTGCCGCCGCGCATCTCGGGGCCGTAGGAGGGCAGCCAGCTGAGCTGGCGCTTTTCCACGAGGCCCGCGTAGGCCAGCACCTTGCCGATGAACAGCAGGCCCTGTCCGCCAAAGCCCGCGATTACGATTTCATGATGTGCCATATCTTACGCCTCCTTATCCCGGAACACGCCCAGCGGATACTGGGGGATCATGGCCTCGTCGATCCACTGCAGGGCCTTCTGCGGCGTCATGCCCCAGTTGGTGGGGCAGGCGGAGAGGACCTCGATGAAGGAGAAGCCCTTGCCGTCGATCTGGTTCTGGAAGGCCTTCTTGATGGCGCGCTTGGCGTTGCGGACGTTCTTGACGTTGTTGACGGTCACGCGCTCAAGGTACTGGGGCGCGTCCAGGGTTGCGAGCAGCTCGCAGACACGGATGGGGTAGCCCTGGGTCTTGGGGTCACGGCCGTAGGGAGAGGTCTGGGTGACCTGGCCGATCAGGGACGTGGGGGCCATCTGGCCGCCGGTCATGCCGTAGATGGCGTTGTTGATGAAGATAATGGTGATGTTCTCACCGCGGGCCGCGGTGGAAACCGTCTCGCACATGCCGATGGAGGCAAGGTCGCCGTCGCCCTGGTAGGCAAAGACGATGTTGTCGGGCAGGGCGCGCTTGACGCCGGTGGCGACAGCGGGTGCGCGGCCATGGGCGGCCTCGATCATGTCGCAGTTAAAGTAGTTGTAGGCAAGCACGGAGCAGCCGACGGGCGCGATGCCGACGGTCTTGCCCTCGATGCCGAGCTCGTCGATGGCCTCGGCGACCAGGCGGTGCACGATGCCGTGGGTGCAGCCCGGGCAGTAGTGCAGCACGGTGTCGGTCAGGGCATGGGGCTTTTCAAACACGATCATGCTTCTTTTCCTCCTTCTGCGATTTTGCGGATATGCTCCAGCACCTCGTCCGGGGTGGGGATCATGCCGCCGACACGGCTGCAAAGCTCAACGGGCTTTTTGCAGCGGATGGCGAGCTCCACGTCCTCCTTCATCTGGCCCATGTTCATCTCCACGCACAGGAAGGCGTTGACCTTCTCGGCTGCGGCGGCAAGGGCCTTCTTCGGGAAGGGCCAGAGGGTGATGGGACGGAGCATGCCGACCTTGATGCCCTGCTTTCTGGCCTCGACAATGGCGTTGCGGGAGACGCGGGCAGTGATGCCGCAGGCCACGATGCAGATCTCGGCGTCGTCCATCATGTACTCTTCCCAGAGGCATTCGGACTCTTCGATCTTCTTGTAGCGCTCAAAGCGCTCGAAGTTCTGTTTCTCAAGGTTCTCCGGGGAGAGGTCGAGAGAGGTGATGATATTGTGGGGGCGCTTCATCTCGGTGCCGGTGGCGGCCCAGGGATTGTCGTCGCCGAAGGCGTTGGAGGGCTCGGGCAGGTTCACGGGCTCCATCATCTGGCCCATGGTGCCGTCAGCCAGGAGCATCGCAGGCATGCGGTACTTCCACGCAAGGTGCAGGGCGCGGCCGGTGAGGTCCGCCATCTCCTGCACGGAGGAGGGGGCGAAGACCAGGACATGGAAGTCGCCGTGGCCGGGGCCGCGGGTAGCCAGGAAGTAGTCGGACTGGGAGGGCTGGATGCCGCCCAGACCGGGGCCGCCGCGCTGGACGTTGATGATGAGGGCGGGCAGGTCCGCGCCCGCGAGGTAGGAGATGCCCTCCGCCTTGAGGGAGATGCCGGGGCTGGAAGAGGAGGTCATGGCCGGATGGCCGGTGGAGGCCACGCCATAGACCATGTTGATGGCCGCGATCTCGCTCTCGGCCTGGAGGAAGGTGCCGCCGATCTTGGGCATTTTCTTGGCCATGTAAGCGGCGACCTCAGTCTGCGGGGTAATGGGATAGCCGAAGTAATGGCGGCAGCCGGCCAGAATGGCGGCCTCGGCGATCGCTTCGTTTCCTTTCATCAGGACGGTTTCACTCATACGCCTGCTCCTTTCCTTAACGCTCCACGGTGATGACGCAGTCGGGGCACATCATGGCGCAGCTTGCGCATCCGATGCACTCCTCGGGCTTTGTCAGCTCCACGGGGGAATATCCTTTTTGGTTGAGTCTGGTTTTAGAAAGGGCCAGGATCTGCTTCGGACATGCCGCGACGCAAAGGCCGCAGCCCTTGCAGATTTCCTCTCTAAAGGTTAATTTTGCCAAGGCTTGTTCCTTCTTTCTCCATGTAGTATAGTTGCATGATCTGTATAGGAAAGAAATTGCTCACTTTGTTTTGAAGCTCTTTACTGAGCTTTTCGGACGCGCAGCTCATTTTGACCGGGAGCTTGACCCGTTCGGCAAACTCCTGCGCAAAGCGCTCCCCCGCGATCACGTCCTCCGCCTTTGTCAGCGGGCCGAGGTTCGTGTTGTTCACAATCGCGGTAAAGGGCAGGGCGCAGGCGGCCTCGATCTCGTAAAAGACCTCCAGCGCGTCGTCGATGTTCCGTGTCAGGGGGCGGGCCTTGTTGAGGACGAACAGCATCTCGTAGTCGTTTTCCTCCCGGATGCCGGGGACATAGCGGCCCAGAGCCAGGGCACCCCGGTCGTCGCCGCCCACGTCGATGACACCGCAGGCGCTCTTGTCGTCCACCAGGGAATAGGCTTCACCCGGCAGGGCGGGCAGGTCGACATTGGAATTTGCGTAGTCCGAGGAGATGAGGCGCACGCCCGCGGCCTTCAATTGCTCGGCCCCGTCCTTGGTGCGGAAGTAGGGGTTTACGATGTCCAGGTCCGCGACCGTGACCTTCAATCCCTGACTTCTGAGCCAGAGGGCGTAATTTAGCGCGATATTGGTTTTTCCGCTGCCGTAATGTCCGGCAAAGAGGGTAAGGCGTTTATGGTCCATATGATTATCCTTTTTGCCTCCCTCAGCCGCACAGCGGCGAAAAGAGGGAGGTGCCCTGAAAGGGCAGAGGGAGTTTTCCTTCATTCCCAGCATTCAAAGGGACTCACATCGCCCCTTCCACCGCTGAAGCGGTCCCCCTCCCCCAGACGCCGCAAGCGGCTGGGGGGAGGCTAGAGGGATCACAGCTTGTTCCTCATGATCTTGCCGCTGATGGTCTTGGGGAGCTCCTTCTTGAACTCGACGATGCGCGGGTACTTGTAAGGCGCGGTGTGCTGCTTGACGTAGTTCTGGATCTCCTTCTTGAGCTCGTCGCTGCCCTCCTTGCCGGGGACAAGCACGATGCTGGCCTTGACGACCTGACCGCGGATCTCGTCCGGGGCAGCGGAGACGCCGCACTCGAGCACATACGGCAGCTCCATGATGACGTTTTCGATCTCGAAGGGCCCGATGCGGTAGCCGGAGGACTTGATGACATCGTCCACGCGGCCGACGTACCAGATGAAGCCGTCCTCATCGCGCCAGGCCTCGTCGCCAGTGTGGTAGTAGCCGTCGTGCCAGACTTCCTTTGTCTTCTCCGGGGCCTGGTAGTAGCCGAGGAAGAGACCGCATTTGCGCTTGCCGTTTTCGTCGGCTTTAATGACGATCTCGCCGCTGATGCCGTCCTCGACAGGGTTGCCGTCGCGGTCGAGGATGTCGATGCCGTAGCCGGGGACGGGCTTGCCCATGGAGCCGGGCTTGATATTGCTGCCGGGGAGATTGGCGATGCCGAGGGTCATCTCGGTCTGGCCGAAGCCCTCCGCGAGCTTGAGGCCCGTGAGCTTCTCGAATTGATAGAAGACTTCGGGGTTGAGCGCCTCACCCGCCGTGGTGGCGTGGCGGATGGAAGAGAGATCGTACTTGGAAATGTCGCTCTTGATAAGCATACGATACATAGTGGGCGGCGCGCAGAAGGTGGTAATGTTGTACTTGGCGAACATGGGCAGGATCTTCTCGGCGTCGAAGCGGTCAAAGTCATAGGTGAAGACCGCGCCCTCGCACAGCCACTGGCCGTAGAGCTTGCCCCAGAGCGCCTTGCCCCAGCCGGTTTCTGATATAGTGAAATGCAGGCCGTCCCGCTCCACCATGTGCCAGTAGCGGGCAGTGACATAGTGGCCGAGGGCGTATTTGTAGCTGTGCAGCGCCATCTTCGGGTAGCCCGTGGTGCCGGAGGTGAAGAACATGAGCATGGGGTCGTCCCCGCAGGGGGAGGTCTCCGTGCGGCGGTAGCGGCGGGAGAAGAGGCCGTATTCGCCGTCGAAGTCGTGCCAGCCCTCGCGCTTGCCATTGACCATGATCTTGGTGACGCTCATGCCCGCTGCCTGCTCGCCCAGTTCCACCTGGTGGGCAACATCCCCGTCGCCGGTGCAGACGATGGCAGACACGCCCGCCGCCTTAAAGCGGTACTCAAAGTCGTGGCTGAGAAGCTGGTTGGTAGCCGGAATGGCGATCGCGCCCAGCTTGTGCAGGCCGAGGATCGCAAACCAGAACTGGTAGTGACGCTTGAGCACCAGCATGACGCGGTCGCCGCGCTTGATGCCGAGGGAGGTAAAGTAGTTTGCCGCCTGGGAGGAGGCGTCCTTGATGTCCTTGAAGGTGAAGCGCCGCTCGGTCATGTCGTTGGCAATGTGGAGCATGGCGAGCTTCTCGGGCGTCTTGCGGGCAATCTCGTCGACGATATCGAAGGCGAAGTTGAAGCTGTCCTCGTTCTTGAAGCGCAAGTCCTTGAGCACGCCGTTTGCGTCCTCCTCGGCCTCGATGAACTTCTCGCACAGCAGCGGCTCCCGCTCGGGCTTGACGGCAGGCTTTGCTTCTTCCTCCTCCGCCTGCATGAGGCCGGGCTTCTGGACCGTCTCGTCCGCCGCCATGATCATGGCGAGGAACGTGCAGTCCTTGCCGTCAATGGCGATCATGCCGTGGGGCGTGGAGCTGTCGTAGTAGATGCTGTCGCCCTCGTGCAGGATCTCCTCATGCTCGCCGATGCGCACACGCAGGGTGCCGGAGATGATGAGGTCGAATTCCTGACCCGCGTGGGTGGTAGTGTGAATGGGCTCGTTCTGGAGCTCGGTGGAGTACTGGTAGGTGACCCAGTAGGGCGTCGCCATCTTTTTGCGGAACAGCGCCGCCATGTTCTGGATGACGATGCCGTCCTCCACGGCGGTGACAAGGCCCTGATCCCGGCGGTTCACCGCGTAGGAGGTCAGTCTTGCGCTGCGGCCTTCCAGAAGCTGAATGGGCTCGACGCCCATGGCCATGGCGGCCTTGTGCAGGAAGGTAAAGGGCAGGTCCACCCGGCCGGACTCGTACTCGATGTACTGCGCCTCGGTGATGCCGGTGCGGGCCGCCATCTCCTCGGTGGAAAAGCCCACGATGTCGCGCAGCTCCCGGATACGAAGCGCGATCTGCAGAAGCTGATTGTCTGCGGTCTGTACGTTCATAGATATTTCTCCTGTTCATGAAATAGCTGATTACAGTAATAATTCAATCGTTTTTGCTGTAGCTTTGCCGCAGCAAAAACACCCTGAGCCGAGCTTTGCGAGGCCTCGCGTCGGCCAAGTGAGGCGTCCCCCGCAAGCCGAACGCGATAAACGCGAGTCCTCAATCGCGAATCTTATTCGCGATTGAATTGAAAAAAGCTCGCCCCCAAGAATACTTGAGGCGAGCTGTTAATCCCGCGGTACCACTCAAATTGCAGCTTATGCTGCCGCTTCAGGCCCCAACAGGCCCTATCCCTTAACGCGGGCGGAACGGGAAACGCTTACTCAGCGATGCCTTTCAGGTCTCCGGCTCGGAAGTGATGGGCCCTTGAAGCTGGCGTTTCCGACTCGCACCGTCCGTCGGCTCTCTGAACACGCTTCCCTTCGGCCGTCTTCGTCACAGCCTTTGTGAATGTTGCCTCAATTATTACCGCAATTTTATGCTTTTGTCAAGGAGAATCCTTATCCATGGAAAGAGTTTCGACTTTTTGACGAAATCCGGGGGTTCTGTCAAATAAGATTCGGGCAATAAAGCATAATTCGTCAAGAGCAGATTCCGAGAAAAACGGTGTTCTGATGAAGACGCTTTTTCGCAGGAATACTTTGTGTATTTCAAGAAGAAGCGGCAAAGTCAGGGCGCCGTTTTTCCGGAAGATGCCGAAGGCGAATTGTGCTGCATTGCCTCAAGCGCTTTTGCCGCGTCCTCTCTCATTTTATATTTCAGGATCTTGCCTGCCGCGTTCATGGGGAAGCTGTCGGTAAAGGTGATGTAGCGCGGGACCTTGTGGCGGGCCATATGGTCGGTGATGTATTTGCGCATCTCCTCCTCGGTCATGGTCTCGCCCTCCTTGAGGATGATGGCGGCGTAGGCCTCCTCGCCGTACTTCTTGTCCGGCACGCCGATGACCTGCACGTCCTGCACCTTGGGATGGGTGTAGATGAACTCCTCGATCTCCTTGGGGTAGATGTTCTCACCGCCGCGGATGATCATGTCCTTGAGACGGCCCGTGATGCGGTAGTTGCCGTTTTCATCCCGCACCGCCAGGTCCCCGGAGTGGAGCCATCCCTCGCTGTCTATCGTCTCCGCGGTAGCCTTGGGCATCTTGTAATAGCCCTTCATGGTATTATACCCGCGCGAGCAGAATTCACCCGTCTCGTTGTCGCCGAGCTCCCGCCCGGTCTCGGGGTCGATGATCTTGCACTCCACGTGCGGGAAGGCGTAGCCCACGGTGTCGGTGCGCACGTCGAGGGAGTCTGTCCAGGCGGACATGGTGCTGCCGGGGGCGGACTCGGTCTGGCCATAGACGGAGACGATGCCGATCATATGCATCTCATCCGGCTGGGCGGCGCGGCGCATGAGCTCCGGCGGGCAGCCGGCACCCGCCATGATGCCGGTGCGCATGTGCGAAAAGTCCGTCTTCCGGTAATCCGGGTGGTTGAACATGGCGATGAACATCGTCGGCACGCCGTTGAAGCAGGTGATCTTCTCCTGGCGGATGCAGGCGAGCGAGCTCTTTGCCGAGAAGTAAGGCATCGGGCAGACGGTGGCGCCGTGGGTCAGGGAGGAGGTCATGGACAGGACCATGCCGAAGCAGTGGAACATGGGCACCTGGATCATCATGCGGTCCGCGGTCGACAGACCCATGCGGTCGCCGATGCACTTGCCGTTGTTGATGACGTTATAGTGGGTGAGCATGACGCCCTTCGGAAAGCCCGTGGTGCCGGAGGTGTACTGCATGTTGCACACGTCGTCGGGCTTGACCTGGGCGGCCATGGCGTTGACCGTCTCCTGCGGCACCATGTCCGAGCGCGCCATGGCCTCCTCGAAGGTGAGGCTGCCCTCCTGCCGGAAATCGACGGTGATGACGTTTCTCAGAAACGGCAGCTTGCGGCAGTGCAGGGGCTTGTCCTTGTCGTGGCCCTTGAGTTCGGGGCAGAGCTCGTTGATGATGGCGCGGTAGTCGGAGTCAAGGCACGACTCGATCATCACGAGGGTGTGGGTATCGGACTGGCGCAGGAGGTATTCGGCCTCGTGGCTTTTGTAGGCGGTGTTCACCGTCACCAGTACCGCGCCGAGCTTGACGGTGGCCCAGAAAGTGATATACCAGGCCGGGACGTTCGTCGCCCAGACGGCGACCTTGCTGCCGGGCCGCACGCCGAGATAGACCAGGGCACGGGCAAAGCGATCCACATCCTCACGGAACTCTTCATAAGTGCGGGTGTAGTCGAGGGTCGTGTACTTGAAGGCGTACTGATCGGGGAACTCCTCCACCATGCGGTCGAGCACCTGGGAGAAGGTCAGATCCAGCAGCTCGTCCTTCTTCCAGACGTATTCGCCGGTGCCGTCATGGTTGGGGTAGAGGCGCTTTTTCTTGCCGCGGGTGTTCTCAAAACGGCCCATGTAGTTGACGAAATGGGGGAAGATGATGTCGGGGTCGTCCAGATCCTCGATCCACTCCGGCTTCCACACGAGGGAGATATAGCCGTCGTAGTCGATGGAGCCGAGGGCGCGGATCATCTCATCGACCGGCAGATTGCCCTCGCCGATGATGGTATAGCCGCCCGCCTCGTCCGAGTCGCGGATATGCACATGGCGTACGTAGGCGCCGAGATTTTTGATGGTGGTGTCGGCATCCTCGCCGCAGTCGTGGCAGGGGTGGTGGATATCCCACAGCGCCGCCAGGCTGTCGCTGGCAAAGTCGTCCATCAGGGCGCGGAGTCTGCCCGTGTCGGAATAGATGCCGGTGGTCTTGATGAGCAGCGTGACCTCCGCCTTCTCGGCCGCGGGCAGAAGCTCTTTTACGCGCTCGCGCACGAGGTCCTCCCTGTCCTCCAGGGCGACCACGGAGACGTATGGCGTGCGGATGCTGCCCGCCGTCTCCAGCAGCCACTTCACGTCCCTGAGGGTCGTTTCCGGTAGTGAAAGATCAATGGAGCTGTCAAGGCACGGGATCGCCATGCCCTTTTCGCGCAGCTGCCTTACCGTGGTGGCGGCGCGGTAGCGGTCGAAGGGGCAGCCGCGGTCGATGAGATCCTCGCGTTTGAAGAGATCGTAAAGCTCGATGCCGTTCATGCCGCTCTCTTCAGCAGAAAGGAGCAGCTCGTCCCAGCTCATATGCTGCCAGCCGCGGGTGGAAAAGGAAAGCTTCATGCCTCACCCTCCTCATATGCGATCTTGTTGAGCGCGTTCACGTAAGCCTGAATACTGGAAAACACGATGTCAGTGGAAATGCCGCGCCCGGAATAGAGCTTGCCGTTGGACACCAGGCGCACCACCGTCTCGCCCATGGCCTCGCGGCCCTCGGTGACGGCGCGGATCTGGAAATCGTCCAGCTCGTAGTGGCGGTTGACCACCTTCTCGAGCGCGAGGAAGGAGGCGTCGATGGGGCCGTCCCCCAGGGCCACGCCCTCGAGCATCTCGCCTTCGCGGCTTAATTTGATATGGGCCATGGCGGAGATGTTGCTGCCGCTGTTGATGACATAGCTCTCCACCGTGTAGCTCTGCGGCACCTGGAGGGCGACCGAGGCGATGATGGCGTCGAGTTCCCGCGCTCCCACCTGCTCCTTGTGGCGCAGCAGGTCCTGTACAGCCTCCCACACGGCCTGGGTGTCCTCGGGGTTTAAGTCATAGCCCAGATCGCGCGCGGCCTGGGCAACGCTGGCTGCGTCGTCGCCGAGGGCCAGGGACAGCTCGCGCGCCGCGTCCTGCACCCCGTCGTCAAAGGGCGAGGTCTTGTTGCGCTTGGTCTCCACCATCCACACGATCTGCCGCACGATGCGCTTGAGCTCCACCGTGTGCAGGGGACATGTGACGCCGAAAAGCTCTTCTCTCGCCGCCAGGATGCCCGCCACGTTCTGGAGGGAGGCGGTGTCGCCCACGGCGGCGGTCTTGACCTCACGCGCGCCCGCTCTCACGGCGGCAACGGCGCAGGCGTCCGCCATGGCCATAGTGTTGGCGCAGGCCACGCCCAGGGTCACGTCCGAGAGGGCCGGGACGGTGTCGAGCAGGTTTTTCAGAAAGTCCGCCAGCTCCTCCGGCAGCAGGGCGCCGGTGGCGTCGCAGACGGTGACGGTCTTTGCGCCCGCCGCGACGGCGGTCTCGATGGCCTTGTGCAGGAAGGCTGCGTCGCTGCGCGTGGCGTCCTCGGCGAGAAACTCCACATCTTCGGTCTTCTCCGCGCAGGCCTTCACGATCTCTTCGATACAGGCAAGCATGGCGTCCGGCTTTTTGCGGGACAGGTACTCCATCTGCACGGTGCTGACCGGGGCCGTGACCTGGAGCCGCGGGTGCTTTGCGCCCTTGATGGCTTCCCAGGTCTCATTGACACTGTCGGTATTCAGCTCCACGGGCACGGCCACGACGCTGCCCTTCACCGCCGAGGCGATGGATTTGACGCGCAGGGCGTCGGCCCGGCCCGTGCGGATGCCTTCGATCTCGATGACCGAGACCGCCAACTTGTCCAGGAGCTTGGAGATTTCAAGCTTGCCCTTGAAGCTCAGGCTGTGGTCGGCCCCCTTGGCAAGCTGTTTCATCGTAATGTCGCTGATGCGGATTTTCTCCATTCTGCGCACTTCCTTTGCACGAAAAAATAAAGCCCTCTGAAGTCCATACGACCTCAGGGGCGAAGTTTCACTCGCGGTACCACCCTGGTTCTCCGCCGGCTGTCGGCGGACTCTCTCGGGCTCCAATAAGCCCATGGCCTGTAACGGGGCCTCCCGTGATCCGCTACTGTGTGTTCACGAATCCCGCTCGGGAACGAGACGCTTTCCGACTCACGCACCGGCTCACACCGCCCGCCGGTTCTCTGTGCCGCTCATACGGAAGCGATTTTCCTTCATCGCTGTTTACAGGCGAAATTCTACCACAGCCCTCCCCCAGCGTCAACTGTGTAAATTACCATTTTTCCTGCGTAATTATGAAATAATTCTTGACATTTTGACTTTAGCTCGTTAAACTTTCCGGGTAAACTGCAACAAATCAGGTGATCCCATGCTCATTATCGACTCCCATGTTCATATCTTTCAGCCAAACATCGCGCTCGCGGCGGTGCTCGCGACCAACAGCTTTTATGAGGGTTCCTGCAATGAGGAGATCCCCGCCCCTGTCAGCCTCGGCCATCTGCCGGGCACCGTGAAGGACCTGCTGCCCCGCATGGAAAAAGACGGCGTTGACCGCGCCGTGGTCTTCTCCACTGCGACCGCGCCCCACCAGGTGGAGGTCATCAACCGCTTCATCCGCGATACCTGCCGGGAAAACCCGCAGCTCATCGGCGTCGGCACCATGCACCCGGACTACCCGGACTTTGAGGGCGAGGTCAAACGCATGAAGGAGTTCGGCCTTGTGGGCATCAAGCTCCACCCGGACATCCAGCGCTTTAAGCTCGACGATGAGCGCCTGATGCCGCTCTACGAGATCATGAGCGCGGAAAATCTCTTTCTCATCGCCCACACCGGCGACTACCGCTTTGACTACTCCACCCCCAGCCGCATGGCGCGCGTGGCGAAGACCTTCCCGAAGCTTCGGTGCGTCGCCCCCCACTGCGGCGGCTGGAGCGAGTGGACGGAGGCCCGCGAATGCCTCAATCTGCCCAACGTCTACATCGACACCAGCAGCACCCTCCCCTTCAACGCCTATGAGGCGGCGAAAAAGGCGATCGCGCTCTTTGACCCCACGCACATCTTCTTCGGCACGGACTACCCCATGTGGGAGCCGGGCGAGGAGCTGGAGCGCTTCTTCTCCCTTAACCTCGGCGACGAGCTCAATGAGATGATCCTGGGCAAAAACTTTGAGAGCTTTTTGAACGCATAAGACACGAAAAATCCCCGGCGAATTCGCCGGGGATTTCCGCGTTTCAAAATACTCAGACAAAGTCCTCGCGCATGGGGGTGAAGATGTCCAGGAGTTTGGTATCCTCCAGAATCCGCACACCGTGGACCACGTTGGGTGCGACATAGTAGGTGTCGCCGGTTTCAAGGATCTTGTCGGCCTGGCCTTCCTCCTGGTAGACGAGCTTGCCGGAGATGATGTAGCCGATCTGCTCATGGGGGTGGGAGTGCGGGGCGCCGACGGAGCCCTTTTCAAACGTCAGCTCACAGGCCATGAGATTCTGACTGTAGGACAGCACCTTGCGCTTGACACCGCCGCCGAGATCCTTCGCGGCGACGTTTTTATTCTCCGTATACATATCCGTGTCCTTATCCGATCAGGGAGCCGGTGATCCGCGGCAGCCAGAGGCTGATGGACGGGATGAAGGAGATCAGCAGCAGGGCGATGATCATGCACACGTAAAACGGCAGGGTGGCCTTGACGACCTTCTCCATCGGGCGCTTTGCCACGGCGGAGCCGATGAACAGCACCGCGCCGACAGGCGGGGTCAGCAGGCCGATGCCGCAGTTGAGCACCATCATGATGCCGAACTGGACCGGGTGCAGGCCGACACTCTGCGCAACCGGCAGCAGGATGGGCGTGGCGATCAGGATGATCGGCGCCATATCCATGATCATGCCCAGCAGCAGGAGGATCAGGTTCAGAAGCAGGATGACCACCACGGGGCTGGAGGAGATGCTGGTGATGAAGGTGGCCGCCTTGGCGGGAACGTGCAGGAGGGTCAGGCAGTTGCCGAAGGCCGCGCTCATGGCGATGAGGATCAGCACGATGGCGAGGGTGTCGATGCACTGCTCCAGGCTCTTCCAGACGCCCTTCCAGTCGAGGCCCTTATAGATGAACACAGACACGATCAGGGAGTAGATGACCGCGATGGCGGCGGACTCGGTGGCGGTGAAGACGCCGCCCACGACGCCCACGACCACGATCAGCACGGCCAGCAGCGCCCAGATGGACTTGCCGATCTGCTTGAAGAAGTTGGACAGGGAGAAGGGCTTGCCCTTGGGGTAGTTGTTCTTGACGGAGAGGATGTAGGAGCCCACCATCAGCGCGATGGCGAGGATGGCGCCGGGGACGTAGCCTGCCATGAACAGCGCGCCCACGGACACGCCGCCCGCGGAGGTGGCGTAGATGACCATGTTGTGGCTCGGCGGGACCAGCAGGCCCTCGCAGGAGGAGGTGATGGTGACGGCGGTGGAGAAGTCGGCGTCATAGCCCTCGTCCACCATCATGGGGATGAGGATGGAGCCGAGGGAGGCGGTGTCCGCCGAGGCGGAGCCGGAGATGCCGCCGAAGAAGTAGGAGGCCACGATGTTGACCATCGCAAGGCCGCCGCGCATCCAGCCGACCAGCGAGTTTGCCAACGCGATCAGCTTGTCGGAGATGCCGCCGGTGCCCATCAGAACGCCCATGGTGATGAAGAAGGGAACGGCCATCAGGGAGAAGGACCAGATGCCCTTGACCATCTGCTGCGGCAGCGTGACGATGTTCTGCCCCATGGAGATCATGCACAGCACCGTGGAAAGGCCGACCGAATAGGCGATCGGGAAGCGCAGGATTATGAAGACAAAAAAGCTGCCCAGAAGGACGAGCGTCGATAAAGCTTCACCACTCATGCCTTTTTATCCTCCTTCACAAAGAGTTGTTCGACATGCAGGAAAATCTGCTCCAGCTCGAAAATAATCATGCCGATACCGGCCACCGGGACCGGCAGATACTGCCACACCTTGCTGAGGGTGGGGATGGAGGCATACTTGCCGCGCAGGCTCAGGGGAGAATTGCAGAAGCGGATGCCGTAGACCACGAGGATGATGCCCAGGATCATGACGGCGAGGTCCGCCAGGATGTCCGACACTGTCAGCACCTTCTTGGGCAGGTAGGTGTCGAAGGCGGTCATGCGGATGTGCGCGCCCTTGCGGATGGCGAGGGTTGCGGAGAGGACCGCCATGTAAACCATGAAGGTCAGCACGACCTCCTCGCTCCAGTGGGGGTCGGTGATGAACGGGATATAGCGTCCGGCCACGGCCCAGGAGGTGATAAGGATATCGCCGACGAGCAGCAGCTTGCAGATGAACATGATGATCTTGTACGTCCAGTCGTACAGGGGCCTGATTTTCTCAAGCGTGCGGAAAAATGCAGGCAAAGCGAAAACCCCTTTCTTTACGATTTCTTAGCGGGACAAAAACCGGGGGCGCAGGGGGACTTCCCCTGCGCCCCTCAGGCTTTGTGATTTACGTTGATTACAGGCGAAAGAACTCAGCCGGCCATGGCGACGAGCTCAGCGTACAGGTCGGCGAGCTTCTCGGTGTTGGCCTTGATGGTGGGCTGGCAGGCCTCGACCCAGGGAGACTTGTCTTCCACGGGGATAACGGTGGCGCCGTCCTTCTCGAGGAGCTCGAAGGTCTCGGCTTCGACCTTGCCGACCTGCTCACGGCAGACCTCGGAAGCGTACTTGGCAGCCTCCATGATCCAGCCCTGCTGCTCCTCATTGAGCTTGTTCCAGCCGGTATCGGTGATGACGATCTGCAGAGCGCCGAGGGTGTGGCCGTCGAGGAGGAGGTAAGGCGCGACTTCCTGGAAGGCGTTGGAGCGGTAGTTGGCGGTGGGCTGCTCAGCGCCATCGACAACACCGGTGTTCAGGGCGCTGTAGAGTTCGGTGAAGGGGACGCTGGTGGCGGAAGCGCCGAGGTTCGTGACCATGCCGGTCATAACGGGGTCGGAGGAAACACGGATCTTGAGACCCTTCAGGTCGTCAAGGCCCTTGACCTCGTTCTTGAAGAAGAAGTGACGGAAGCCTTCCTCGCCGTAGCAGAGGCCGCGCAGGGGCAGGCCGATCTCCTGGGGCTCGTTCAGGAACTCCTGGGCCAGCTCGCTGTCGGCGAACTTCCAGAAGTGATCCTCGTTGACAAAGGTGTAGGGGATGGACAGAAGGCTGGCCTTGTCGCAGCCGTACTGGGTCAGCGCGAAGGCGGAGATACGGCTGATGTCGCAGATGTTGCCGCCGCCGAGCAGGTTATCGAGGATCTGATCCTCGGAACCGAGAACGCCGCTGGCCTGGATGTCGATGATGACAGAGCCGCCGGACAGCTCTTCGGTCTTTTCCTTGAAGGCCTTGGCCATTGCACCGACGATGGTGCCCTCGAGGGGGTTGACTTCCGCGTAGGTGAGGGTAATGGGCTCATCAGCGGATGCGGAAACGGCGCACAGCGCAAAGATCATGCACAGTGCCATGGTGAGTGCCAGGAACTTTTTCATCTTGTTTTCCTCCAATTTCAGAATTTTTACGCAGCTCTTGTGATAGTCTGCAAAGCTGTGAAGATTCACAAATTTTACGCTACACAAGCAAGCTCTTGTATGCTATTATAACAGCAGCTTAACAGTTTGTCCATAATCAAAGCGCAAAAATCCGGATAAAAAATATGTACAAAACGGACAGCGCGCAGAAAGGGAAGCCGAGAATGAAAAACACGCCGAACACCCTCACCATCGCCTGCAAGATCGACCGGAGGACCTTCACACGCTTTGCGGTATACGATACGCTCATACGAAAAAAGGGCTGGCGGAACCCGGTCCTGTTTGCGCTCATCATGTCGGCCTTTGCCGCCGTGTGCTTTTTCGTGAGAAAGACCCACGCGCAGGCGACGCTCCTGGGCGGCGTGCTGCTGGGGGTGGGGCTCGTGCTGCCCATCGTGTGGTTCGGGATGTTTTTCGCATCCGTCCGCCGCCAGGCAAAGCGCAGCGGCCTATCCCCGGACACGGTGCAGTACACCGTGACCCTCTCCGAAGAGAAGATCCACGTCTCGAAGGGCAAGGAGGCGGCGGATTTCCGATGGCAGGACGCGCACCTCGCCCGTCGCGAAAAGGGCTGCATCTACCTCTACGTCTCCCCCGCCCGCGCCTTCCTTCTCCCTGACTGTGAGGAAACAGAACGGGCCTGGCAGTTTATCACCGCAAAGCTTGACCCCGCGAAAATCGAGAACAAAGCATAAACCGAATCCCCCGCCGGCCGGCGGGGGATTCAAGCATTTTTATATCTCCACTTTTCACTTTCCACTTTTCACTTTCGTGATCAGATGCTTCGCAGAAATTCCTCGATGATATAAGACTCGTAGAGGTGGGCGGCGTCGTTGGGATGGGTGTTGCTGCTGCCGGTGAGCGCGCCGGTGTAGTCCACCGCCCAGCGGCGCTTGAGCTCCTCCTTCACGAAGTCCGCCACATCGGGGTTGACGGTGCGGATCATGGCGGGGGTGTGGCTGTCGCCGTTCAAGTCCAGGTAGGCAAGGCCGTATTTCTTTGCCGCCGCGATGGTCATGTCCCGGTAAGCCTGCGTCTCCACGCCGTTGGAGACGATGATGCCGATGTGTGCCCGGGGGCGGTTTTGGATGAGCCACCAGAGCACCACGTTCCAGGCCCCGCCGAAGCTGTGGATCGTATCGTCCTCCAGGGAGCCGAGGGGGATCTTGCCCGTGATGTCCTCCCCGTCGCCGGAGGAGGCGTGGGGCGCGTGGTGGCTGTCGTTGATGCCGAGATAGATGGTGATATAGTCGGCGTCCTCAGGGATGTTCCGATAGTTCCAGGGCATGTCCGGCGCGGTGAGAGAGTTGCGGAACGCGCCCGGCTCCGGCGGGAAGGCCAGCGTCCGCCCGCCCTCAAAGAAGGGGACGAGCTCCATGTCGTTGCGGTTTGCGATCAGATAGGGATAGACGCTGCGGTGTCCCCGGTAGGGCCCCTCCGATATGGGCGCGTTCTGCTCCAGCCCGTTTGTGAAGCTGTCCCCGCAGACGACCCATTTCTTGCCGCTGAGAACGTTGTATTCTGTTGACATGGCCATGTTCCTCCCTCAGTCCCTGTTGATGACGCCCGGGGGCCGACATGCGGCGAAACCGGGGCGTCAGCTTCGCGGTGCCGCTTAAAAGCAGGGTAATTCTATCATAAAGCGTCCCCCGCATCAACCGCCAATCCGGCATTTTCTTTATTGCGCTGTGACTCTTGTGTGACAGACGCGGTGTTACGCTGCTCCCGCAATGCGCAAAACGGTGCGGCGGCGGAAGATTTCAGTCCGCGTTGCTTGACTTTGCCGTATTTTGCCTGTAGAATATATATACACATTTTTAACAGGAGGATCAATATGAAAAAAATTCTTTCCCTTCTTCTTGTAGCTGCGATGTTCGCATCGCTCCTGTCGGTTTCCGCCATGGCGGACGACGGCACCACCATTGATTTTGACGGTGTCGGCGTGACCCTGACCATCCCCGACAGCTACTTTGACACCAACGGCATTCTCGACCCCAGCGAGGGTGAGGAGCTCGGCTACAACACCGGCTGGTTCTACCTCGACATGGGCTATGTCGCCATGACCCAGGACGAATATGAAGCCCTGCTGGACCAGGATGAGCTCACGGATGCAGACATCGCTCTGTACCGCAGCAGCCTCGGCACCCTGTTCTCCATCTATGCAGTGGCCGACGGCGCAAGCCTTGACGGCATGATCGACATGCTGCGCAGCTACGGTCTGAACCTCGACACGAACAACCTCTCCAAGATCCACGAGGGCAACGGCTACACCTACTATCTGTACGACGATCCCACCGCCGCCGACGCCGGCAGCTTCCGCCCCGAATACAGCGCGGAGTTCCGCGCCCTGCAGGCCCACACCCAGCAGATCATCAGCAGCGCCAAATTCTATCCCCCCGTCAAGCCCTACGCCGATCTGGAGGGTAAGGCTCTGCACTTCACCACCACCGACATTAACGGCAACACCGTCACCAGCGAGGAGCTCTTCGGCAGCCACGAGATCACCATGCTCAACGTCTGGGCGAGCTGGTGCGGCCCCTGCATCGGTGAGCTGCAGGAACTGGAGGCCCTCAACGGCCGTCTGGCCGCGAAGAACGCCGCCGTTGTCGGCCTGCTCATCGACGGAGACGATCCCGACGCCGTTGAGACCGCCCGCCAGATCATGCGCGAGAAGGGCGTAACCTAC
Source organism: Oscillospiraceae bacterium (assembly GCA_902795045.1). Classification (GTDB taxonomy): domain Bacteria; phylum Bacillota; class Clostridia; order Oscillospirales; family Oscillospiraceae; genus Limivicinus. Next base: position 49,888 of record CADBJU010000010.1, read on the forward strand.
ACCGTGATACTGCCCCCCGACAACATCGACGATCTGTTCGAGATCAACGCCTACCCCACCACCTTCTTTGTGGGCAAGGACACCGCGCTGACCGGCTCTCCCGTTATCGGTGCGCAGGTCGATGTCTACGAATCCGCCGTTGACGGCCTGCTCAGCCGCAGCGCTGCGCCGACCAGACAGGCCGGCATCACCGCCGAGGCAGGCGCTGGGAAGGGTGCCGCCGACGCCGGTGTCACCGCAAACGACGCCGGTATGTACCGCATCTACGTTGCCGACGAGTCCGGCAAGCCCGTAGAGGGCGCTACGGTCCAGTTCTGCTCCGACAGCTCCTGCCTGCTGGGCAAGACCGACGCTCAGGGCCTTGCCTCCTTCGCCGAGCCCGAGGGCAACTACACCGTGCATATTCTGAAGGTCCCCGCAGAGTTTGAGAAGAACACCACCGAGTACACCATGCCCGGCACTTACAGCGACCTGAGTGTCGTGCTCAAGCTCAAGTAATTTCGTAAAACGGACAGCCTCCCCGCGCTGAAGGGTGCAGGGAGGCTTTTTTCCGCTTTTCAAACGCGGAGCATTCTGCTATAATGCTTTCCAGTCTTCAAGCAAAAAGGGAGCAACACAATGGATAAGAAAAAGGAATTTTTCCGCGCGGTAAAATTCGCGCTGTTCTCCGCGTCGGCGGGGATCATCGAGCTTGCGGTCTTTGCCCTGCTCAACGAGCTGCTGGGCCTGCCCTACTGGCTGTGCTATCTGGTGGCGCTCGTGGCCTCGGTGCTCTGGAACTTCACGCTCAACCGGAAGTTCACCTTCCAAAGCGCCAACAACGTCCCCAAGGCCATGCTGCAGGTGGCGCTGTTTTATGCCGTCTTCACGCCGCTGAGTACCCTGCTCGAACATTTTCTGACAGAGAAGCTGGGCTGGAACGAATACCTCGCCACCGGCATCAACATGGTCCTGAATCTCACGACGGAATACCTCTATGACCGCTTTGTGGTCTTCCGCGACAGCATCGACACCAACGACCTGGCGCAGAAAAAACAGTCATGAACGAAAACGAGCTGTGAAGAAAACATCACAGCTCGTTTTCGTTTTGGGTTTTGCCCGCTTTACTTAGCCGGACGGCAGTAAACCGTCAGCTCCTTGGTATAGCCGGCGCAGGTGAGGGTGAGGGTTGCGGACTTGGGCAGGCTGCCGTCGTCGTGGCACTCGACATGCACGGCGTAATCGTCCGTCCGCTCTACCGTGAGGATGCTCGGATTGCTGGACCTCCATTCGACCGCGAGTCCCTGGAGCGTCAGCGGCATGACCTGGACCGTCAGGTCGATCGGGTCATCCACCCAGATGGTGAAGTCCGTCTGGATCTCGGTGGTGAAGAACATGACGCGCAGGCCCTCGACCGTGGGCGTGGGCGTGGGAGGCGGCGTGGGAGGCTCTTCGATCGGCGGGATATACTCGGTCACGACCGGGGGTGTAATGACCGTCTGCTGCTGCTTTACGTCGGCCCCTTCGAGGCTGGTGGTGACCATGACGATCACGGCCAGCACGACGGCGGCAACCAGGATCAGGCCAAAAATGATCTGCCATTTGGTGTTTGTTTCTGCGCGCTCAAAGGCGGCGGTGCCCTTCACCGTCCCGGGCGTCGGGCTCGGGTTGCGGCTGCTCTGGGTTACCCGCCGGGTGCCGCAGTTGGGGCAGCGGCTGCGCATGGAAGAAAAGGTCTCGCCGCAGCGCCGACACTTTACTTCGGGGATCATGGGCATACGGGTTCCTCCGTTCTGTCTCAATTCCAAGAGGGCATTTTGGTACGCGTAGATAATACATCTAAATTGTCTTTTCGTCAAGACTTGTCATGCCCTGCCGCGCTTTTTTTGCGCCATTTTTGGTGCAAATTCCCCACTTTGCCGGTTATTGTCCCACACATTCCCGCCCTTTCTCTCCGTGAAAGCCCAAAACGGGTTTTCTTTCCCACAAATGCCCCGGTGTGGGAAAATGTTGTTTTGTGCCCCAGGCGGCATTTGTAAAATGGCCGCGCCCCTGCCGCGCTTTTTCGTTGAAAAAAGACGGCGGGCATGGTAAAATACCGGTATAATTATTTAGGAGGGCTGTTCCCATGGCCAAGCAGATCACCCGCATTGTCCTGACCGGCGGCCCCGCCGCGGGCAAGACCACGCTCATCAGCCGCATCCTCAAGGAATTCAAAAGCGACGACGGCTGGAAGGTCATCACCATTCCCGAGACTGCGACCGAGCTGATCTCCGGCTTCGGTATCGGCCCCTTCCCCAACTGCATGTCCATGGAGGACTTCCAGTATTATGTGGTGGGCGACCAGCTGCACAAGGAGCAGCTCGCACTCAAGGCCGCCCGGGCCGTGCCGGAGGAGAAGGTGCTCATCGTCTATGACCGCGCCATCTTTGACGACAAGGCCTACGTTTCGGACGAGTTTTTCACGAAGCTTCTGGCCCACTTCGGCAAGACCGAGACCGAGATCATGTCCCACTACGACGCGGTGCTGCATCTGGTGACCTGCGCCAAGGGGGCCGAGTATGCCTACAACTACGGCAATGCCGCCCGCTACGAGAGCATCGAGGACGCCCGCAAAGCCGACGACAACACCCTGCGCGCCTGGAGCGCCCATCACGCCCTGTACGTGATTGACAACTCCGTGGACTTTGAGGACAAAATCAACCGCGCAGTTGCCCAGATCTACCGCATCCTGGGCCAGAGCGCGCCGGAGCCCGGCAAGCGCAAGTATCTGATCCGCATGCCCGACCGGGGTGAGCTGAGCCGCAAGTACGGCGCGGTGCCCATCGAGATGATGCAGACCTATCTGCTCTCCTCCGACCCGGAGATCGAGCGGCGCATCCGCCAGCAGTCGACCCTCGGCGACCAGATGTTCTTCTACACCACCAAGCGCGTGGGCGAGGACGGCACCCGCTGGGTGACCGAGCGGCCCATCTCCGAGAAGGACTACGTGACCTACCTCATGGAGGCGGACCTGAGTCTGAGAAGCGTGCGCAAGCTCAAGTACCGCTTCGAATACAACGGGCACCGCATGGAGCTGGACGTGTACCCCTTTGCAAGCGACAAGGCCATCTTCTTTGTCTACGGTTCCGATCCCGCAGAGCTGCCGCCGGAGATCGAGGTCCTCCGCGATGTCACGGGCGACCCATACTACAAAAACAGGGCGTTTGCGGACAGGCAAAGTTTGTGATCGACGAAACAAGGAGCTGTGAAAAAGGTCCCCTTCATCAAGAACACAGTAATATCAACACCGTAGGGGCCGACGCCCTCGGCGGCCCGGCAGAGAGAATCCTGAATAACACATGGGCGTCGGCCCCTACACTGTCAATTGACTTTTTTCACAGCCCCTTGCTTTTTCTGTATGGATTCATCCGACGCTGATAAAGGTGAAGCTGTCTCCGGTGACATTCTGCGCCGCCGTGCCGGGGAAGCCAAAGATCGTCAGCCCGCTCATGCCCGCGAACGCGTCATCCGCAATGGCGGTCACAGTGGGTGGGATAAAGATGGATGCAAAGGTGTCATTCGCAAAAGCCTGCGCTCCGATCTCCGTCAGGCCTGTGGGAAGAACGAGATCAATTTTGATCGGGAGGTATATCGTGGCGTTGTTCCCGGGTACTTCGGTGAACAAATCAAGATTCAATCCTGAGAAATAACTGTCCGGATCGACGGTGTCTTCAACATCAATGCGCCCGTCGCCGGAATAGGTGCCGCCGTCGATCACGAGGCGCGGGTTGCTGCCGATGCGATTCCTCAAACTCATATAACCGTTGTTCTCAAGCGTGCCCCCGACTGTGGCAACACTGTTGTCCATCAGATGCATCTGCCCCTTTGTGATCGTGAGCTTCGCGTCTTCGGGAATGTTGAGCCGGTCATGTGTCTTGACCCAGCCGTTTTCACCCACCTTGAGCTCACAGCCCGAGGCGAGCGAAAGGCCGTTGGTGTTCAGTTCGCCGTAGATTTCAGAGACGGCAGCATTTTGGGAGTTGCTGTGATTTTCAATAAACACATTGCCGCCGTTTCCGTTATTGGCGAGCAGCGCGTCCTGGGCGAGGTAAATGGAACCGCCCCGGTCGGCGTTGACGCGGATCTCCGCCTTATGTCTGAAAACGTTTTTCCCGCTCAGCTCCCACGGAAATTCGATCCTGATGTCTCCGACAAATCTGTCGTCCAGACCGTTCACGACAGTGATCGCCTCGGCGGCCTGCTCGTTCGTCTGCGGTGAGAACAGCAGGTTGGTCTTCACGTTCCCATGGGTCACGATCACATTGGGATCGGGCAGGACCCCTTCCGCCGGGAAGATATTGAAGCACTCACCGAGGACCTTCACCGTGCCGCCGTTTGTATTGAGCTTGTTGTTGACACGGAAGGTGCCGCCGTCAAGCGCAACGCTGCCGCCCAGGTCCAGGCTCTGGATCTCCGCAATGCCGGAAGAGCTGAAGGTA
>CADBJU010000011.1 GCA_902795045.1 Oscillospiraceae bacterium
GGACATACCGGTGAGCTTGCCGTTGAGCTCGGGGATGACCTTGCCGACAGCCTTGGCAGCGCCGGTGGAGGAGGGGATGATGTTGTTGTAGATGGAGCGTGCGCCGCGCAGATCCTTCTTCTTGGGGAAGCCGTCGACGATGGCCTGGGTGGCGGTGGAGGCGTGGACGGTGGTCATGAGGCCTTCGACAACGCCGAAGTTGTCATTGACGACCTTGGTGATCGGGGCCAGGCAGTTGGTGGTGCAGGAAGCGTTGGAAACGAACTGCATGTCGGGGGTGTACTTGTCCAGGTTGACGCCGCAGACGAACATGGGGGTGTCGTCCTTTGCGGGGCCGGACATGATGACGACCTTGGCGCCGGCATCGATGTGAGCCTGAGCCTTGGCCTTGTCGAGGTAAACGCCGGTGCACTCGAGCACGTACTCGACACCCAGCTCACCCCAGGGGATGAGGGTAGCGTCACGGTAGGTCTTATCGGAGAGGACCTTGACGGTCTTGCCGTTGACGGTGATGGTGCTGTCCTCGTCGTTGCCGACGACTTCGCCGTTGAAGCGGCCGTGGACGGAATCGTACTTCACGCAGTAAGCGACGTGGGAAGCGGGATGACCGGGAGCGCTGATGGCAACGACCTCGATATCGTCAGACTGGATAGCAGCGCGGAATGCCAGGGAGCCGATGCGGCCGAAACCATTGATGCCAACTTTGATCATGTTTTTTATCCTCCAATTATAAAGATAGTACAGAATCTGCCGACAAGCCGTCCTCCGCGCATGCGCGAAAAACGCCTGTCATAGCTTACTCATAATAACATATACTATTCTCAAAAATCAAGTTTAACTGCAAGGGAATTTGGTTCGGAACGTGACAAAGTTTTGCCGCATTCGCCCGATTATTTCGTGTTAGTATTGTTCATTTTGTATATATCTGCTATAATTACCCAAATCCCGGGTATTTTTCCGGGTTTGTATTCTGCTGTTTTGGGAGGACGCCGTATGATCCAGATCTCTGCCGAGCTTCTTGCCCTCACCTCCGAGCCTGCCCTGCTTGTGCGGGGCGGCAGGCTTCTCTATGCCAATGACGCGGCCCGGGCGCTGCTGGGGCCGGACTGCCCGGATAAAAGCTTCGCCGCTCTCTTCGGGCGGGACATTGCCGGGATGCAGGCGCCGGCCTTTGTGGGCGAGGCGGAGGTTGCGGGCAGGCGCTTTCTCCTGCGCATCCGCTCGATGGACGGCATGCGCGCGGTGTTCCTCTCCCCCTGTGAGGCGGCGGGGGAGCTTTTGGGCGACAGCTTTCTCTACGCGCTCAGGTCGGAGCTGATGCAGCTGAACGTGAGCGTGCAGCTCATCCGCGCAAGGCTCAGTCCGGAGGACGCCCAGAGCCTGCGGGCCCTGCGCGGCGTGATGCAGAGTCTCTACCGCGTCAACCGCACGCTGCAAAACCTGTCGGTCATCCGGGGCACGGAGCAGGGCACGCTCTTCTTCCGGCTCCAGCCGCTGGAGCTGTGCCGGCTCCTGCGCGATCTGCTGGACGCGGTGCGCCTGAACGTGCAGACGCCGGAGATCGTTTTCACCGCGCCTGAAAGTCTGCCCATCCACGGCGACCCGGAGCTTCTGGAGGCGCTGGTGCTGAACCTGGTGTCAAACTGCCTGCGCCATGCGGAGGGCTGCACAAGGGTGCGCGTCTCCCTGCGCGGGGCGGGGGACCAGGTGATATTGTCCGTGGACGACGACGGCTGCGGCATCCCCGGCGACAGGCTCCACACGGTGCTCGAGCGCTACCGTTACGGCGGCGCGCTTGCGGAGGCTGACCACGGGCCGGGGCTCGGACTCACGGCGGCGCGGGAGATCGCGCGCCTGCACGGCGGGACGCTGCTGCTGGAAAGCCGCGAGGGCGTCGGGACGGCGGTGCGCGTGTCCCTGAGCCGGGCCGCGGTCCCGCAGGGGGGCCTGCGCAGCCCCGCGGCGGATTACGACAAAAGCTACGACCGCGTCCTCACGGGTCTTGCCCCGTGCCTGCCGCCGGAAGCCTTCGACGTGCCGGAACGCAAATGACGCCGCATAAAGCGGCGTCATTTTTATGTGGGTGTTTGTTTGGTTTTATTGGTTTCCACGCCAGGCCAACGGCGCGAAGGGGAAGTGATGATCGGAGGCAAACTGTGCCGCTTCCGTGCCGTATTCGCCGTAAACCTTCAGACCGGTCATGTCGCCGAAGGCGTCGAACGCGATGGAGGTGACGCTGTTCGGGATATAGACGCTGTTGAAGCTGCCGCCCGCGAATGCCTCGGACTCGATCGCGTTCAGGGATTCAGGGAGATGGAGCTCAGGAGCGACCGCGTAAATTTTGAACGGCCTGTATGGATCGGGGACGACCTTCAACTGCCCGGGATTGATGCCGCTTACGTAGCGTGTGGGATCGGTGGTGCCCTGCGGCAATTCAATGGAGCAGTCGGTGCCGCCGACAATGCCGGTGTCCGTGACGGTGAGCATGGCGTCAAGGCCGTCATTCTGCGTCAAAATCAGCGCGCCGTTATGATTGTTATAAGGCTCGTCCCTGGAGATGCTTATGAATGTGCCGTTGACCGTCATCTGCGCCCCCTGGAGCATGACTGTCGGTGCCGTCAGGACCGCACCCTCAGCAATTGTAAGTGAGGCGCCATCATAGCCGGCTACGCGAATCTCTATACCGGGGAAGACCACATTGCCCCGGACCACCGCCGCATAGTCCAGCTTCTGGATACCGTAGAAGCGTGCGGGAAGTGCTTTCATGTCTTCCATCGTGGCGGAGAATTCCGCGTCGCTTTCGGCATGATAGTAAAGTACAAAGTATCCTTCGTTATCGTTAAATTTGACCCATTCGGAGAGCTTTGTTTCGTCAAGACCGTCGATCCTGACAGAGGGCCTGGACCCCGCGGTGACGGTAATGCGGCCGTTCGGACGACCGTTATTAAGCGCCATCAGCTTTGGCTCCGACATGCCGCCGCCCGTTGCCGCAATCTCGCCATCCAGCCGCAGCTTGTCGGGTTCCAGTCTGCACGTCCCTGTCAGATTGACCGTGGCGCCCTCGTCCAGTTCGAGTGTACCCTTGCGCATACTGCCTGCCAGCTCAAGCGCAGCGCCGTCGCGCAGGACAAGCCGTCCCTTCAGGTTCACGTCCACGCCCGCCGGAATGACCAGGCTGGAGCCGCTGCCGACTTTTACGGTAAAGTCTGAGGGGACAGTCAAAGCTTCGGTAAGTGTAACGGGGCTTCCTCTGAGTTCAAATTCCGAAATTGCCGGATTTGCGATGGCTTCACGCAGAGCTTCGATGCCCGAGTCTGCCGCATACGTGATGCTTCCGTTGGGCCCTTTGATGACGGTGCCGCCGTCATCGACAATAAGGTCTTTGACGATCAGTTCATTGTTTACTGTGAGCGTGCCGTCTTTCCGCACCTTAAGGGTAATAAGGTGGCAATCGGTTGCGTCAGTCACCGTCCAACCGGTACGAAGCTCCACCATGCAGTTTACATTCTCATCCACGGCATTGGAAGCGGTCCTGATCGCGTTCGGCACATCATCGGAGGGCCAGACGACGAGATGCAGGAGAAGATTTGCGTCGCCGATATAGACGATATTCTTAAGGGCTTCAATATTTGTTGTGGGCACATATCCCGCGTCAATATGCGTGTTGTTGACCGTGAGGGCGCCGTCGTTATTGAGCGTGATGCCGTTCACCGCGTCAAGATATCCGCTGACCGTGACGCTGCCGCCGTTTTCGATCACAAGCTCCTTGACAACAAGCTCACCGTTGACGGTCAGGGATTTGCCATTGGGAACAGTCAGGACGATACTGTTCATGACGACTTCCGTGCCTGCGGGGACAGTCATGTCTTTTGTGAGCGTGAACGCCTCAGTCCCGCGAACTTCAATATAAGAATAGCTGCCGGATGAGCTTTTATCTTCAAGCTGGATGCCAAAGAGCGGGATAAACGCGGATACATCCGGCTCATCTTTCTTGATGCTCCTGCACCAGTTGTCCACGGGGAAACCGAGAACATTCTCCGTGAGGCTGACACCATCGTAGACGCAAAAGGGGCCCCAGATTTGCAAATTCTCCTTTTTATCAACGACAAGATGCTTAACGTCTGAGGTCACATTCTCATAACAAATCTGAGAGCGGTTTTCCAGCGTGCCGCCAACATGGATCACACCACTGCCAAACATTCTGACCTGTCCGTAGTTTACGACCTTGCCAAGAATGTTGATGTATCCGTTATCAATGGCGTCCAGCTTGCCGTTTACCGTTACGGTGGCTTCTGCGGCAATCGTAAGATTGTTGCCGCATCTCAGCTGAAAACCATCCGGGATCGTGATGTTTCCGGTGATGGTGAAATCGCCCGAGGTATATACGTCGATTCTGGCTGAGGGGTCTTGCTCACGCAGCTGGTTAAACGCGCTGATACTCGCCTGCAGCTGGCTGAGGCTTCCGACCTTCGGCTCTGTATCCTCTGCCGCATACTTGATGCTTCCGCCGTCGCCGGTGAAAACATTGCCGCCGTCCTCGACAACAAGGTCTTTGACGGTAAGCTCGCCGTTGACCGTGAGGGTATTGCCATCGGGAACGGTCAGGACGATATTGTTCATGACGACTTCCGTGCCTGCGGGGACAGTCATGTCTTTCGTGAGCGTGTACGCCTCAGTCCCGCGAACTTCAATATATGAATATCTGCCGGATGAGCTCTTATCTTCAAGCTGGATGCCAAAGAGCGGAATATAAATGGATACATCTGGATTGTCTTTCGGGATACTTCTGCACCAATTGTCCACATTAACGCCGAGAACACTCTCCGTGGGACTGACGCCCGCATAGACATTTATGGGGCCGTAGATTTGCAAATTTTCCTTTTGATCGATGACAAGATGCTTGATGTCCGGGCTCACATCCTCGTATTCAATCTGAGAACGGTTTTCCAGAGTGCCGGCAACATGGATCACGCCCGTGTCAAACATTCTGACCTGGCCGTAGTTTATGACCTTGCCAAGAATATCAATATATCCGCCGCCTTTAGCATCCAGCTTGCCATTTACTGTGACAACGGCATTGGCGGCGATGGTAAGCTTGTAGTCGGTCCTCAGCCGGAAACCCTTGGGAAGTGTCAACTCCCCGGTAATCGTAAAGTCGCCGGAAGCGCTCGCTGAGGTCCTTGCCGAGGAATCCTGCGCAAGAAGCTGATTATGCGCACTGATTGCATTTTGCAGTTCTTCCGGCGTGCTGAAATTGACGTTCACCTCGTCCGCTGCATACGCCGCCGGGAGCAGGCAGGCCATCAGGAGCAGGCACAACAGCAGGGGCAGGATTTTGCGAATGTGTTTGGACATGATATCGCACCTCCGTGTAGATTTTCCGTTTTATGGCATTTCAGCCGGATTTTACCTCCTATAGTTTACCTCCCCCCGGTAGGCTTCTGCAAGTGTTTTTTTAACTTTTTTAAAGCGCCCCGGCCCGGGACACACAGGGCGTCCCGGGCCGGGTCGTGTGATCGTTTGTTATCCGTAAATGCCGCCGCCGATGAACTCGCGGATCAGGGCGTCGGGCGCTACCTCCTCCTCCGGGATGTGGCCGAACATCTGCAGGGCGGGCAGCACCCTTCTGAGCTCCTCGAAGCGCTCGATCCCCTCCGGCACGGATCTGAACAGCTCGGTGGCCGTGCTGTTGAAGACCGGCAGCTCGTAGGCAAAGGAGGTGTCGAAGCGGAAGTTTGCCTTGTCCTTGAAGGGCGATATGTAGCTCAGCTCGCCCCGGCGGACGTTGGCCCACATGCTCATGGTATCCTGCGGGTCGGAGCCGCGGAACTTGTAGTCGCGCACCATGCGCCGCACAAGGCGGAACCAGGTGCGCTTAAAGACCAGGCGGCCCTGGTACTCCACGTCGCTGCGGGCGGAGATGTAGAGCTTGAAGGCCTCGGGGTGCACGTCGGTGATCATGGAGTTGAGCGCGTGGATGCCCTCGAACACCACCATCTCGTCCCCGCCGAGCTTGATGGCTTTGGACGGCTCCTGGATGCGCATGCGGCGGGAGAACTCGTACTTGGGCACATAGATGCGCTCCCCTTTTGCAAGCTGCTCAAAGTGGCGGTTAAGAAGCTCCATGTCCAGGCACAGGGGCGATTCCAGATCCAGGTCGCCCTCCGGCGTGCGCGGGGTGGTGTGGTCCACCGTCTTGAAGTAATCGTCCATGCCAACGTAGTAGGTATGCACGCCGCGCATTTCCAGCGCCTCGGCGATCTTCATGGAGGTCGTGGTCTTGCCCGAGCCGGACGGGCCGGACAGCAGGATGATGGGACTTTGCCTCTTGTTCTCCAGGATGAGGTCCACCGCCTCCTCCACCCGGTCGCGGTAGAGCTGGTCGCACTCTTCCATGAAGCCTATGGGGTCACTCACGGTTTTCAGGTTGATCTCGTCAAGTTTATAGGCCATGATAATCCTCCCATTTATACATATTCCGTTTTTCCGCCCGAAGCGGCAGAGATTGAAAGCTGCCTGTAGAAGTCGCTGATTTTTTCTTTTTCCGCGCAGGTCTCGTCGATCTTTTCGATATACTCCAGCGGGTACTTGGGCGCCATCAGGCGGATATTGCGTCCGCCGTCCGGGCGCACCAGCTTGGTCGAGCCGCCCCCGCCCATGGCCAGGATGCTCCTGAGCTCCTCCATGATAACGATGTTGTAGAGGTTAATGCGCCCGTCCTTCGCCCAGCCGACGTTTTCAAAGCCGCCGGACATGAACTTCTGCCGGTAGAGGTAATAGGGCGCGTAGCCCGCCGCCGTCAGGCGCTCGCCCGCGTAATCCAGCATGGCGGCTACCTCCTCCGCTCCGGGGATGGGCGTTTGGTCCAGCGTGATGCGCGAGCCCTTCTTGAGCGACAGGGTGTGCACCGTCACATTCTCCGCCCCCAGGGTGAGCACCTTCTCCAGCGTCTCCCGAAAGCCCTCGGCGCTGTCGCCGGGAAGCCCCGCGATGAGGTCCATGTTCACGTCAAAGCCGCCGACCCTGCGCACCTTCTCCAGCGCTGAAACGATGTCCGCCGCCGTGTGCCTGCGGCCGATGAGCTCCAGCACCCGGTCGGACATGGTCTGGGGGTTGACGCTGACCCGGTCCACGCCGTGTGCGCGCAGGACGCGGAGCTTTTCCTCCGTGATGGTGTCGGGCCTGCCCGCCTCCACGGTGTACTCCCGCAGAGCGGAGAGGTCGAAATTCTCCGCCAGTACCGCGCACAGCCGGTCGAGCTGCGGAGCCTCGAGCGTCGTGGGCGTACCGCCGCCCATGTACAGCGATACCGGCCTGAGCCCCAGCTTCTTCACCCGGGCCGCCGTGGCGGCGATCTCCTTTTCCAGCGCATCCAGGAAGGGCGGCACCAGCTTCATGCTCTTTTCCACCGACTGGCTGACAAAGCTGCAATACGCGCAGCGTGTGGGGCAGAAGGGGATGCCCACATACAGGCACACGTCCCGCGCCTCCAGCGAGGCCTCCGCCCTGAGCGTTTCGCGCGTGGTGGCAAGGCAGAGCTTTACCCGCGCGGGGCTCACGTCGTATTCCTTCGCAAAACGCTTTGCCGCCTGCTTTTCGTCGAGGCCCGCGTTCATCAGCCCCGCCAGGAGCTTGCCGGGCCGCACGCCGGTAAGCGCGCCCCAGGCGGGCTTTTTGACGCCCGAGCGCAGCGCCGCGCGGTAGATCGCGTTTTTGACCAGGCGCTGGCAGATCCGGTCCCGCTGCAGGGGATCACGCATGGCGGCGTTCTCCGCGCGTGCCGCGCCCCGCCAGACCTGCCCGCCCCGATAGAGGGCGCAGCTGCCGGTGGTGAGGCTTTCGCCGTGCGTGAGGCTTACTTCCATGCGCTCCCCCTCGGGCGGCGTGTCCGGGTACTCGGGCCGCTCGTCGGGAAAGATGGTGAGCAGCATCTGCTCCACCGCGTATTTATATTCGTGTCCGTACAGGTACAGCTTCATGCTTTTCTCCGAACCCGCCGGAGAGGCGGGGGGTATTCTTAAAGTGAAAAGTGAAGAGTGGAAAGTGAAAATATAGAGCGCCTTCGGCGCAATTTTAAAATGATCGCGAAGCGATACCTTCACTTCACTTTTCACTTTTCACTTTTCAATTTTTTACGTACAGTCTTTTTTTAAGATTATAACAGATACATCACTTCCTGACAATCACTGTTTTGGCAAAACAAGTGTGTACCAGAATCTGGGAGTATTCCCGCAAAGGCGCATGACAGGCCATTATTTGAAAAAATTTTAGTAAAATAGGGCTGGCATTTTTCTCCGTTTTGGTGTATTATAGGGTTGAGGGTATGTTGAATTGTTTTGCCGTGTGAGGGTGAATGTATGTATACGATCGGTGAAAAAATCATTTACGGCGAAAACGGTGTCTGCACCGTCGCCAAGGTCGCACCGCTGGAGTCCTCCGGCGCGTCGGACAAGCTGTTTTATCATCTGGAGCCCCTGATCGGCAGCGGGGTGTATTTCGCGCCGGTGGACTCCGGGGCCTTCATGCGCCCCGTCATCAGCCGCGAGGAGGCGGAGGCGCTCATCGACGCCATTCCCAGCATCGAGCCCGCCATCTGCCGCGACAACCGCTTCAACCATGTGGACGCCTTTTATAAGGAGCTGTTCCGCCAGCACAGCTGCGAGGCGCTGGTGTCCATCGTCAAGGGCCTGCACCTGCGCATGAGCGAGAAAAAGACCCGCTCCAGCCGGGCCGAGACCACCATGAAGCGCGCCAAGGACATCCTGCACGGTGAGCTGTCCATCGCGCTGGACATGGACGTGGCGCAGGTGGAGGAATATATCCGTGACCGCCTCGAGCCGACAGCCGCCGAATAAACACCCAATTACCAGGACACCCCGGACTTTCGTCCGGGGTGTTTGTCGTTATTCAAAATGTACCTCCGGGTACGTCTCGTCCAGGGCGGCGAAGGTGTAGCCCTCCCCCAGCGCCCACTCGATCATGCTCTCCAGGGCCTTGACGCTGAAAAGCCGCGCGTCGTGCTGGAGCACCACCGCGTATTCATAGGGCTCCTTCGGATTTGAAAAGTCGATGAAGGTGCCCTCGGTGGTCTTGGTGCTCGACTCGGGCTGCACGTTCCAGTCGTAGACCCGCACGCCCGCGTCGCGCATGACCCGGTACATCTCCTCATAGCCGCCGGGGAAGGTGGCCGCGAGGAAGCTTGCCGTGCGGCTGCCGCCGGGAAAGCGCACCACATGGGCATACTGCCCCGTGTACTGATAGACGATCTCCTGGGCGGTCATGAGGTCGGTGAAGTAGTTCCTCTCGTTCTTATACAGCCACTCGTAGGAGCGGTGGTCATAGCAGTGGATGCCCAGGGTGTGGCCCTGCTCCAGGATCTTCGGCAGCAGATGGAGATACTTCGTCTGATTGGCGACGATGAAGAAGGTGGCCTTCACGCCGTAGCGCCCCAGGACCTCCAGCGCCTCCTCGGTATACGCGCAGGGGCCGTCGTCAAAGGTCAGGCAGATGGTGCCCTTCGGCGGCTGCACGGTCTCCGGCAGGATCTGGGCCTCGACGTGCACCAGGCGCGCAGCCTCGGCAAGTACCTCGTCCCCCTCGGCGAGTACATAGCGCAGCTCGTAGTCGCCGGGCCGCCAGGGGATGACCTCGCCCTCGACCGTGACGTCTGCGGTCCTGCTCTTTCCTTCCGCGTCCGCGGCGGTGAAGCCCGGCTCATGCCAGGGCTCGCCGCAGACCCAGTTCAGTTCCGCCTCACCCTTGAGCTCGATCTGCGCTTTCGGCGCCGCCTCCTCGCCAAAGGCCGCGGCGCTCACCGACAGCAGCAGCGTCAGGGCAAGCAGCAGGGATATCAGGCTTGAATGTCTCCTCCTGCGCATACTCAAAACGGCAGTTCCTCGTTGTTGTCCTTGGCCTTTTCCGCGCCGTCTTCCTCGCCGCCGAGGTCAAACTCCAGCTTTTCCCCGCACTTGGGGCAGAGGATGGAGCCCTTCTCCAGCGTCTCCTCGTCGAAGCTGATCTCCTCGCCGCAGACCGGGCAGGTGGCGTCGTAGATCACGCCGTCATACTGAAGCTCCTCGTCCTCGTCGTCATCCTCCGCAGGCTCGCCGCCGCGCTGGCAGCAGCCGCCGCAATAGGGTGCGCGGCTCTCGTCCTCGTTGTCCTCGGACTCAAAGCCGCCGCAAAGCTCCTCCAGGTAGCTCAGCTCATCGGCCACGCCGTCGATGGCCTGGGCCTGCCCGCGGTCGGTCTCGCGCAGGTTTTCCAGCTCATGGGCGATGTCTCCCAGCAGGTCGTTGAGCGCGCCCCAGAGCTTGCCCTCCTTCGAGGCGGGGTCCAGGCCCAGACCGTCGGCCAGGCCCTTGAGATACGCGGTCTTTTCGGAAATCGTCATAATAATACCTCCTTATTCGCTGCGTCAAAACAAGGGAAGACCGCCTGGCCTTCCCTTCAGTTGATCGTTTTTGTGTGTTCTTACGCTCTGGACAGATACTCGCCGGTGCGGGTGTCGATCTTGATGCGCTCGCCGCGCTCGATGAAGAGCGGCACCTTGATCTCGGCGCCGGTCTCGACGGTGGCGGGCTTGGTGGCGTTGGTGGCGGTGTTGCCGGCAAAGCCCGGATCGGTCTCGGTGACCTCAAGCTCCACGAAGAAGGGGGGCTCGACATTGAAGACCTTGCCCTTGTAGGAGTAGATGGTGCACTCCATGTTCTCCTTGACGAACTTGAAGTTGTCGTTCAGGACGGAGGCGTTGACCGGTTCCTGGTCATAGGTCTCGGGGTTCATGAAGTAGTAGAGATCGCCGTCGTTGTACAGGTACTCCATGGTGACGCGGTCGACGGTGGCGTTCTCGAACTTGGCGGTGGGGTTGAAGGAAGTTTCGGTGACGGCGCCGGTGATGACGTTCTTCATCTTGGTGCGGACAAAGGCCGCGCCCTTGCCGGGCTTGACGTGCTGGAACTCGACGACCTGCATGACCTGGCCGTCCATCTCAAAGGTAACGCCGTTTCTGAAATCGCCTGCAGTAATCATATAAAGGGACCTCCCGAATAAAAGTTAAAAATAGATAAATCCAATCATCTACGTTATTTTACAGGATATGCACGCATAATGCAAGCTTTTTTTGAGAAAGTGAAAAGCGGAAAGTGAAAAGTGAAGATAAAGTTTGTTTTACTCTTTATCATCTGTCCGCGAAGCGGACACCATAACTCCACTTTTCACTCTTCACTTTACACTTTTTACAGAACGATCAGTTCGTTCTTGGGGGCTTTTGTGATAACCTCGGCGCAGGTCTCGCGGATGATCATGACGTCCTCGATGCGCACACCGAAGCGGCCGGGGAGATAGATACCGGGCTCGGCGGAGGAGAGGGAGCCCGCCGGCAGCGGTACGTTTCCGCTGGGGCCGGCGAAGGGCGGCTCGTGGATATCGAGACCCAGGCAGTGTCCGAAGCCGTGGCCGAAGTATTCGCCGTAGCCCGCGTCCGCGATGACCTTGCGTGCGGCGGCGTCGATGTCCTTGCCCAGGACCCCCGCATGCGCCGCGGCGATGCCCGCAAGCTGGGCCTTGAGGACGGTGTAGTAGACGTTCTTCATCTCGTCGGTGGCCTCTCCGACGGCGACGGTGCGCGTCATGTCGGAGCAGTAGCCGTCCTTGAGGCTGCCGAAGTCCATGGTCACAAAGTCGCCCGCCTGGACGACCTTGTCGCCGGGCACGCCGTGAGGCATGCTGGTCTTGGAGCCGGTGACCACGATGGGGTCGAAGGAATTGCCCTCACTGCCGTGGCGCAGCATGCGGTAGACAAGCTCGGCGGCGACCTCGCGCTCGGTCATGCCGGGCTTGATGATGTGCAGGACCTCCTCCAGCGCCGCCTCGCTGATGCGCTGGGCGTGGATCATGGAGGCGATCTCCTCCTCGGTCTTGACCATACGGAGGTTCCGGAACAGCTCACCGGCACTTTCGAGTCTGACGCCGAGCTTCTGTTCCCAGCCGAGGAAGGCCGCGTGGCTGAGGCTCTGGTCCTCCGCCGCGATCTTTTCGGCGCCGATCTCGCCCAGGGCCTCCTTGAGCTTCATGGTCAGCGGGTGGGCCTTGTCGAACATGCGCACCTCGGCGCCCTCGGCCTGCTGTTCGGCCGCCTCGATGTAGCGGGAGTCGGTGATGAGGAAGGCTTTCTCCCGGCCGACGAGCACCGCACCGTCGGTAAAGGGGAAGCCCGCGGCATAGCGCTGGTTCTTCTCGTCGGTAATGAGCAGCGCGTCCAGACCGCGCTTGATGAGTTCTTCCCGGATCCTTGCAATTTGATTCATGTGTCTTGTCCTTCTTCTAAAAGTACTTGCCTCTCCCTCCGGGAGAGGTGCCCCAGTGTCGCAGCGCTGGGGCGGAGAGGGGCGTGTGTCGTCCGACACCCCTCTCAGTCACCAGTGTGCGCACTGGTGACAGCTCCCCCAGAGGGGGAGCCAAGGCCCCTTTCAGGGGAGCCGGATTATCCCTTATATTGGGGAAACGTGACGATAAACCTTGACCCCTGAGGCTCGTTTGCGCCGACGGCGATGCTGCCGCCGTGGGCCTTGACCGCGTCGTGCACGATGCTCAAGCCTAAGCCGCTGCCGCCCGCCTCGCGGGAGCGCGCTTTGTCGATGCGGTAAAAGCGGCCGAAGATGTTGTAGCGCTCGTCCTCGGGGATGCCGACGCCGGTGTCCTCCACGGTAAGCTGCACATTGCCGTTTTCGGCGCGGAGCTTTGCCGTGACGCTGCCCCCGGGGAAGTTGTACTTGACGGCGTTTTCCAGGAGGTTGAAGACGATATGGTGCATGTTGCTCTTTGTGGCGAGCACCATGCAGCCGTCCTCAAGCTCGGCGTTGAGTGTGACCTGCCGTTCCGCCGCCACCGGGCGCAGGAGGGTCATGGCGTCCTCCACCGACTTCTTCACGTCCACGGGCTCGGGCACGATCTGGATGTCGTCGTCCATGCGGGAAAGGCTCAGCAGGTCCTCTGTCATGTGCTGCAGGCGCTCGGCCTCGTTGCCGATGTCGGAGACAAACTCGCGCATGGTGTCGGTGTCCATGTTCTCGGTCTGCACGATGCTGTCGGCCAGCAGCCGGATAGAGGCAAGCGGGGTCTTGAGCTCATGGGAGGCGTCGGACACGAAGCGGCGGCGCTGCCGCTCGGTATCCTCAAGGTAGGCGGTGAGGGCGTTGAACTCCCGGCTGAGCTCGGCCAGCTCGTCCTTGCCGGAAACCTCCATGCGGTATTTGTAATCCCCGCCCGAAACCACCCGGATGGCGTTGGAAAGCTGGCGGAGCTTGCCGAGTACGGTGGTGGCGTAGATCGCGGTAAGCCCCAGGGCAGCCAGGGCGATCACGACCGAAATGACCCGGATCTGCAGCTTCAGCTCCCGCAGGATCTGGCCGCGCTCGGCATCGTTTTCCCGCAGGAACACCGCCCCGGTGATCTTGAGGCGGTTCGAGACGGGGATGGCATAGCTCGAGAGGAAGCTTGCGTCCCGGAATACGGAGCGAAACACCGTCTTTCCGCTTAGGGCCAGGAGCATATCCGGCTCTGTGTCCGAGCCGCTCAGGCCCTCGTCGGAATCATAGACGGCCACGCCGTTTCTGTCCGCCACGGTGACGCGTTCGAAGCCCTGCATGTCCAGCAGGCGCAGCACCTCCGCCACGTTCTCCTCGTCCGGCTTCTCAAGCCCCGCGAGTGCCGAAGCAAGCGTCGACGCCTGGCTCTCCATGGCCTTCTCCTTCTCCTGATACACCGCGTCCCTCGTGGAGACATAGGGGAAGATATTCAGCATCAGCAGCAGGATCAGCAGCAGCATCCCGATAAACGCGAAAAACTGAAAGCTGATGCTGCCGGTGTTGATGCCCCGTTTGGCGCCGTTCTTCGGCGCGGATGCTTCATTCGGCAAGGTAATACCCCACTCCCCACTTGGTGATGATATGCTGCGGCTGGGCCGGGTTCATTTCCAGCTTTTCGCGCAGGCGTCGGATGTGCACGTCCACCGTGCGCGTATCGCCCAGATAGTCATAGCCCCACACCAGATCCAGCAGCTTCTCGCGTGAAAAGACCTTGCCCGGGTTTTTCATCAGGAAGAGCATGAGGTCGAATTCCTTCATGGTAAGCTCTACCTCCTGCCCGTCCTTGAAGGCGCTGCGGCGCTTTTCGTCGAGCGTGATGTGCCCGCAGCGGAGCACATCCGTCTCCTCGACCTTAGCCGGTGCGGCGGGGGCCGTGATGGACGAGCGGCGGATGAGCGCCCGCACGCGCGCCTTGAGCTCGAGGATGTTGAAGGGCTTGGTGATATAGTCGTCCGCGCCGGACTCAAAGCCCATGAGCTTGTCGGCATCCTCGCTGCGAGCCGTGAGCATGATGATGGGCACGGTGGAGAAGCCGCGGATCTCCTGGCAGGCCTCCAGCCCGTCCTTTTTCGGCATCATGAGGTCCAGGATGATGAGGGCGTAGTCCCCTTCCCGGGCCATCTCCACGGCGGTCTCGCCGTCATGTGCCGTATCAACGGTGTAGCCCTCGTTCTCAAGATTGAATTTGATGCCCTTAACCAGCAATTTTTCGTCATCAACGACCAAAATATTCATAAATGCTTCCTTTCCAGAGGCCTTGCATTTTTCTCTGTGACCCGGTATAATAACCAGTACGGTTTTTCGCCGTGCCCTGTGCTTATACATAACAATTGATTCACAGACAAGTATTATACCATACTCCATTTCGGAAAACAACGGGAGAACCAAATGAAAAAACGCAGAATTTTCCCCCTTATCCTGCTTTTAAGTCTGGTGATGAGTATGTCTGCCCCGGCGGCGCTGGCGCTGGAGGTGCCCCAGCTCAACGGTCAGGCCGCCGTGCTGGTGGACCTCGACGCGGGACGGGTCCTCTACGGCTACAACATGGACGCCGAGCGCGCCCCCGCAAGTCTCACCAAGGTCATGACCGTGCTGCTGGCCCTGGAGGCAGTGGACTCCGGGCGCGTGAGTCTCGACGAGATGATCGTGGCGCAGGACGACTGCCTGGAGGGGCTGGAGGAGGATTCCAGTACGTCGGGCATCGGGCCGGGGGTCTCGATCTCCATGAAGGACCTTTTATACTGCGCGCTTTTGCAGTCGGCAAACGAGGCCTGCAACATCATCGGCCGCTACATATCCGGCAGCATCTCCGGCTTCGTGGACCAGATGAACCGCAAGGCCGAGCAGCTCGGCTGCCAGCACACCCACTTCGTCAACACCAACGGCCTGCCCGCCGAGAACCACTACTCCTCGGCCTACGACCAGTACCTGATCTTTGCCGAGGCCATGAAGCATCCCCTGTTCATGGAGATCTCCAACACCGCCTCCTACTCGGCCGACTGCACCGCCGTCAATAACGGCGAGCCCATCGGCAACTCCAATGCTCTCATCAACATCACCTCCATCTACTCGAATGGCGGCCGCTACCTCTACGAAGGCGCCAGCGGCGGCAAGACCGGCTACACCCGCGCCGCCGGCTACTGCCTCGTCTCCACCGCCCAGCGAAACGGCGTGCGGCTGCTGGCCGTGGCCATGGGCTGCGACGGTGCGCTCAACGCCCAGATCGAGGACTACTACAACTTCATCGACAGCCGCACCCTCTACGACTGGGGATTCAATAATTTCTCCTACCGTACCCTTGTAAGTGCCAATGAAGTCGTGGAGCGCCAGGACGTGGAGCTTGCCGAGGGCAACGCCGTGGCCATGCTCCGCCCGCAGGAGGAGCTGCGCGCCCTGATGCCCAACGAGGTCAAGGACGAGGATATCCGCCGCGAGGTCATCCTCTACAACGAGACCCTGCGGGCCCCCATCGGCGCGGGCACGGTGCTCGGCGAGGTGCGCGTGTATGTAAACAGCACCCTCTTCGGCACCTCCCGCCTCGTCAACAGCTCCGCCATTGAGCTGTCGCGCAACGCCTACCTCACGAGGCGCGTCGGCGAGATCCTCAGCAAGGGCTGGGTCATCGCGCTCATCAGCGTCCTGCTCTTCTTCACCATTGTCTATCTCATCCTCATCACCCGCTACCGCCGCCTGCGCAAGAAACACCTGCGCGAGCGCCGCCGCGCCGAAAAGCGCAGGCGCGAGGAGGAGCTGCAAAAGCGCCGCCAGGGCACGTCCTTCCAGAGCGCCGACCCCGTTGACCGCTTCGATTTCAGCGCCGACATGAGCGAGTTTTTCGACGACGAGGGAAAATAAAACCATTTTTGGGCGCGTTGCAAAATGCATGTCATCCTGAGCGTAAGCGAAGGATTTTTCTCTAAAAGTATGCAAAACCTTCAAAAGAAAGATCCTTCGTCACTTCATTCCTCAGGATGACAAAACGGTAAGCATTTTGCAGCGCGCCCTTTTTTACCGTGAATCTTAACACCCGGATTATTGACAGTCGGGGCGGAATCATGTATTATTTCTTTTAGCAGAGTACCGACAGGGCACAGCTGCCCTGCCGTCGGAAAGGAGGGTTCCGGCATGAAGATCGGCGCAATGGAGCTGGTCGTCATCTTTATCGTGGCACTGCTGGTGATCGGCCCCGACAAGCTGCCGCAGTACGCGCGCAAGTTCGGCGCGGCGATGCGGGAGTTCCGCAAGGCCTCCCAGGGCGTGACGCAGGAGCTGCGTGAGAGCGTCATCGACCCGCTGGAGGAGGCGCAGAAGCCGCTGCGTGAGGCGATGGAGCCGCTGGAGGACATCTCCAAGGGCCTCAAGTCGGATCTCAGCGCCGTGGAAAAGGACCTCAAAAACATCGGCAAAGCCAAACCCCAGGAGACAAAGCCCGCCGCTCCGGCGGACGAGAAAACCGCGCCGGCGGAGGAAGCACCCGCGCCCGCAGAGGCTGCCGCGCCTGCCGCAGACAGCGCACCCGACGATGAGGCACAGGCGAACGAGCCTGCCGCGGACAGCGCGGAAAAGAAGGAAGGAGAAACCGCATGAGAATCGGTACGCAGGAACTGATCATCATTCTGATCGTTGTCATCATCATTTTTGGACCCACGCAGATCCCGAAGCTGACCAAGATGTTCGGCAAGAGCGTGAAGAGCTTCAAGGACGGCATGGACGAGGCGTCTGAGGACATCGCCGACGAGAAGAAGGCAGCGAAGGCGCAGAAGGCCAAGCCCGCCGACAGCGCAGCCGCCGCCGATGAAAAAGAAAGCTAAAGAGCCCGCCTCCCCCGACGGGAGCATGAGTCTGTCGGGCCATCTGCGGGAGCTGAGAAACCGCATCCTGATCTGCGTGATACTGCTGGTGGTGGTCTTCGGCATCTGCCTGAGCTTTGCCCCCCGCCTTGTGACGCTGCTGACGGACATGGGCCGGCGCTATGACTATGTCTATGTCTACATCGCGCCGCAGGAGCTTTTCCTCGTGTACATGAACGTAGCCCTGGTGGGCGCGGTGGTGGTGTGCTTCCCGGTGCTGGCCTACCAGGTCTACGCCTTCTGCAGCCCGGGACTCAGCGGCAAGGAGCGCGGGTACATCTCCGGCGCGCTGATTGCGGGCGGGCTGTGCTTTCTCGTGGGTGTGGCCTTTGCCTATTTCATCAGCCTGCCCTTCATGCTGCGCTTTCTGATCCAGTTTACCGGGGAGGTGGATGTCTCCGCCTCCATCAGCATCCAGCAGTATGTGAGCTTTCTGCTGACGGTGTTCGTGATCTTCGGCCTGGTGTTCGAGCTGCCGGTGGTTTCCGTGCTGCTGACGGGGCTCGGCCTTGTGAAGGCGGAGTGGCTGGTCAAGGGCCGCAAGGTGATGATCGTCATCATTTTCGTCCTCGCCGCCATCATCACCCCGCCGGACATTGTCTCCCAGATCATGGTGGCCATCCCCATGCTGGCACTCTATGAGATCAGCATCGCCCTCAGCCGCGTGGTCGGCAGGGCAAGAAAAAGCGCCGCGGAGGCCGCATGATACAATGACCCCAAATGAGAGACCGAAGCCTCGGTCTCTCATTTTTTCTGCGGGGCTGAAAAATAATTGACGTACTGCGCCGCTTGCGGTAAAATAAAGTATCATTTGGGAATCGTTTCACAATTGAAAAAATGAAAAGGAGACATGACTATGGCAAAAGAACTTTCCCGCAGAGATTTTTTGAAGGGCATGGCCGCAGGCGCGATGGGCATCGCCGCTGCCGGTGTGCTCGGCAGCGTTGAGGTCCCCAAGGCCCACGCCGACGCCATCTACACCCCCGGCACCTACTCTGCCACCGCCAAGGGCATCGCAAGCGATGTCAAGGTCACCATGACCTTCAGTGAGACCGAGATCACCGACGTCATCATCGACGCCGCCGGTGAGACCCCCGAACTCGGCGGCGCCGCCGCTCCCAAGCTCCAGGAGGCCATCCTGAAGGCCCAGGGCGTGGACGTGGACGCCGTCTCCGGCGCGACCGTCACCTCCGATGCGGTCAAGAAAGCTGTCGCCGATTGTATCTCCCAGGCAAGCGGCAAGGCCGTCGTGGTGCAGGAGGCCGCTCCCGTCGTCTCCGACTGGCTGGGCGAGGCTCCCGAAATTGCAGAGGCCGACATCACCGAGACTCTGGACACCGAGGTCCTGGTCGTCGGCTGCGGCACCGGTGGCTGGATCGCTGCCATGACCGCCGCCGAGGAGGGCACGAAGGTCCTGGTCGTGGAGAAGGCCGAGACCCCCACCAAGATCAAGGAGGACATCGGCGCTATCAACTCGAAGCTCCAGCTTGAGAGCTTCGACCAGTACCCCGAGTTCAAAATCGACAAGATCGAGGCCCTGCAGGACATCGTCCGCTACGCCAGCGGCTATGTCGATTCCGACCTCGTCAAGGTCTGGATCGACAACTCCGGCGAGACTGTCGACTGGCTCACCGATCTGCTTGAGGGCACCGGCCACTGGTACATGAGCCTCGAGGGCGGCGTGGGCGACCTCAACCACCCTGAGCGCGACAAGGCCTACGCCACCGGCCACAGCCCCCATCCCGTGGACGGCAAGCCCGACGACGTTGACCTCAACTCCGACATGACCGAGTTTGTCACCAGCCGCGGCGGTGAGATCCGCTGCAACACCTGCCTCGTCAAGCTCGACCAGGATGCGGACGGCAAGGTCACCGGCATCATCGCCCAGGATATGAAGGACGAGCATTACATCCGCATCAACGCCTCCAAGGGCGTCATCATGGCCACCGGCGGCTATGCCTCCAACGGCGACATGATGCTGGCGCTCCAGCCCCAGACCATGAAGATGAAGATCAACGTCCCCATGGGCTCCAAGTCCGACGGCGCCGGCATCAAGGCGATGCTCTGGGCCGGCGGTCAGATGGATCCCTGCCACGCCTCCATGATGTTCAACCGCTGCTCGTGCCTGCCCACCGAGACCGCCGGCTACAAGACCAACGGCAAGTGGTACTGGTTCGGCGAGCAGCCCTTCCTCAAGGTCAACCTCAAGGGCCAGCGCTTCTGCAACGAGTCCGGCCCCTACGAGTTCATGCTGCACTCCATGTACATGCAGCCCAACCACACCTATGTCGACATCTTTGACGCAAACTGCAAGCAGTATGCCGAGCAGTTTGACGAGGTCGGCTGCTGCCGCCTCTTCCCGTTCCCGAACGGCGCCCTCTCCAACCGCGGCTTTGACGCCTGCTGGAAGGAAATGACCGAGGGTGAGAACTCCCACCTGGCGCTGGGCTACCTGCAGAAGGCCGACACCATCGCAGAGTTGGCCGAGAAGCTGAACATCCCCGCTGACGAGCTGGAGAAGACCGTCGCCCGCTACAACGTTCTCTGCGCCAAGGGTGAGGACGAGGACTACGGCAAGTCCGCCCACCGCATGACCCCGGTCGACACTGCCCCCTTCTACGGCATCCGCACCGGTGCCTGGCACCTGACCACGCTCGACGGCTGCCGCATCAACACCGACATGCAGGTCATCCGCGAGGACGGCACTCCCATCGAGGGCCTGTACGCCACCGGCGACTGCACCGGTGGCTTCTTTGCCAACAACTACCCCAACCTCTTTACCGGCCTTGCCTGCGGCCGCACCATGACCTTCGGCCGCCGCGCCGCCAAGATCGTGGCCAAGAAGTAAGAAGACAACGCAATATCGATTTCGAGCCCGGCGGAAATCCGCCGGGCTTGTTTACATTTTTCACCTTGAAGCGCCGCAGGCCATGTAGTAGGATAATCCAAGAATCTGTCAGGGGAGGCGCTGCCATGCAGGAGACATTTTATACGATCCCGGGCTGCCCGGTGCGCATTGCGCTGGTGTCCGACCTGCATGAGCGTCCCTACGGCGCGGTGCTCGCCTCGCTGGAAAAGCAGCGGCCCGACCTCATCTGCGTGACGGGAGATTTCTTTTACGGCTGCCTGCCGAAAAGCGGCGTGAAAGCCAAGGAGGCAGGCGTGCTGCCCTTCTTCGCCGCCTGCGCGGCCCTTGCCCCCTGCTTTGTCTCCCTCGGCAACCACGAGTGGATGATCCAGCCGGAGGACTTTGCCCTCATTAACGGGACCGGCGCCAAAATTCTGGACAACAGCTTTACCTCGTGTGACATTGCGGGGGCCAGGCTTGTGATCGGCGGCCTGACCTCCGGCCGCGTCACCGCCTGCACCCGTCTCCAGCGGGCAAGCTTCCGCCTTCTCGACGCAAACCGCTATACCCGCAAGGCCAAATCCGTGCCGCTGCTCTCGTGGCTGAATGATTACTGCTTAGCGCCCGGCTATCACATCCTGCTGTGCCACCACCCGGAGTATTATCCCCGCTATCTCAAAGGGCACGACATCCCCCTCATTCTCAGCGGCCATGCCCACGGCGGACAGATCCGTGTTTTCGGTCAGGGACTCTTCGCACCGGACCAGGGCATCTTCCCGCGGCTCACAAGCGGCGTGAGGGACGACCGCCTCGTCATCAGCCGGGGCCTTGCCAACCGCCAGCGTGTACCGCGTTTGTTCAACCCGACCGAGATCGTGTATGTTTCCGGCGGTCGCCCTGAGCCGCAGGCGAAAAAATGAAAGGCAATATTTTTTCGCGCATATCCTTCAAAAAATCTTTACTTCTACCTGTCAGCGCTGTATAATCTTGCAGTAATAAACCAAATCTATGCCTTTCGGCAAAAGGGGAAATCCACACATGAGAACAATCGGAACTGTTGTACGCGGCGTACGCGCGCCCATCATCCGCCAGGGTGACGACATCGCCCGCATCGCGGCGGATTCTGTCATGGCCGCCTGGAAAGAGGCCGGCATCACTCCCTGCGACAGGGACGTGGTGGCGGTGACCGAATCGGTGGTCGCCCGCGCCCAGGGGAACTACGCCTCCGTCGATCAGATCGCGGCGGACCTGCGCCGGAAGACCGGCGGCGGCACCGTCGGCGTCGCCTTCCCCATCCTCAGCCGCAACCGCTTCTCCCTGCTGCTCAAGGGCTTTGCCCGCGGCTGTGAGAAGATCGTGCTGCTGCTCAGCTACCCCTCCGACGAGGTGGGCAACCACCTGGTGGACTGGGACCGGCTGGACGAGACGGGCGTCAACCCCTACAGCGACACCCTGACGCTGTCGGAGTTTCGCGAAAAGTTTGGCCACATCGTGCACCCCTTCACGGGCGTTGACTATATCGACTTCTACTCCGACCTCATCCGCGCCGAAAACTGCGAGGTCGAGGTGCTCTTCGGCAACAAGGTCACGACGCTTCTGGACTACACCGACACGGTGCTCACCTGCGATATCCACACCCGTGAGCGCTCCAAGCGCCTGCTGAAAAACGCCGGGGCCAAGTGCGTTCTCGGTCTGGACGACATCCTCTGCGCGTCGGTCGACGGCAGCGGCTATAACGAAACCTACGGCCTGCTGGGCTCCAACAAGGCCACCGAAGAGACCGTCAAGCTCTTCCCCCGCGACTGCACCGCCGTTGCCGAGCGCCTGTCCAAGCTTCTGAGCGAGGCCTCCGGCAAGCACATCGAGGCCATGGTCTACGGCGACGGCGCGTTCAAGGACCCCGTCGGCAAGATCTGGGAGCTGGCTGACCCCGTGGTCTCCCCCGGCTACACCGCGGGCCTTGTCGGCACGCCGAACGAGCTCAAGCTCAAGTACCTGGCCGACAACGACTTCGGCGACCTCTCGGGCGACGCGCTCAAGGCCGCCATCGAAGCGCGCATCCGCGCCAAGACCGGCGACAGCCTCGTGGGACACATGGTCTCCGAGGGCACCACGCCCCGCCGCCTGACGGATCTCATCGGCTCGCTGTGCGACCTGACCTCCGGCTCCGGCGACAAGGGCACCCCCATCGTCTACATCCAGGGCTACTTCGACAACTACACCAACGAATAATGCCGGCTCTGCGCCGAAAACGCCGCGGGCGTTTCGCTTGACAAAGCCAGTCTTTTGTGAAAAACCACCGGAATCGTGATCTGCACGGTTCCGGTGGTCTTCTTTACATTTCAAAGAGATTGATCTGGTTGCTGTCGGGCAGCTCGCCGAGAGCGCCGAGGGCCTTGAGCTGCTCGATATGCGTCTGGGAGACCTTGGGGCAGGCACCGGACAGCTCCTGCACGGAGATGAATTTCTGCCCGCTCTCGCCCGCGCGCATGAGGTCCCAGGCCGCCGTCTCGCCGAGGCCGGAGATGGCCACGAAGGGCGGGCGGAGCTTCCCGTCCTCGGTGATGAGAAACTTCGTGGCGTGGGACTTATACAGGTCGATGGGCGCAAAGAGAAAGCCGCGCATGTTCATCTCGTACACCGCCTCCATCGTGACCAGCAGATCCTCTTCGTTTGCGGTGAGGTTTTGGCGGCGGTGCATCTCGTTGATCCTTCTGCGCACATCGTCGGCCCCGCCGCACATGCTGCCCGCGTCGAAGCCGCCCTTCTGGCTGCGGCGGTAGAAGTAGGCGGAGTAGAAGGCCAGGGGCTCGTGCACCTTGAACCACGCGATGCGGAAAGCCATCATGACATAGGCCACCGCATGGGCCTTGGGGAAGAGGTAGGCGATCTTGCGGGCGGATTCGATATACCAGTCGGGAACGCCCTTGTCGCGCATCTGCTGCTCGGCGTCACCGGGAAACTCGCCGGACTTTTTGACCTTGCCCTTACGCACGGCCTCCATGGTTTTGAAGGCGAGCGACGGCTCGATGCCGACCTGAATAAGATAGAGCATGATATCGTCGCGGCAGCCGATGGTCTCGTTGACCGAAGCCACGCCGTTGACGATGAGGTCGTGGATGTTGCCCGCCCACACGTCGGTGCCGTGGGAGAAGCCGGAAAGCCTGATCAGGGTGTCAAAGCCCTTGGGCTGGGTGTCCACCAGCATCTGGCGGGTGAAGGGAGTGCCGAATTCCGGCACGCCGATGGTGCCGGTCTTGCCGATGATGGGGTCGTCGTCCGGAAGCCCCAGAGCCGCGGGCGAGGTGTAGATGGACATGGTCTCGGGGTCGGAGAGGGAGATCTCCTTGGCGTCCACGCCGGTCATGTCCTCCATCATGCGGATCATGGTGGGATCATCGTGGCCCAGCTCGTCGAGTTTCAATAAGTTCGACTCCATGCAGTGGTATTCAAAATGGGTCGTAATGATATCGGAGTTGGGATCGTCCGCCGGGTGCTGGACGGGGCAGAAATCCGTCACGTCCTTGTCCTGGGGGATGACGACAAGGCCGCCGGGGTGCTGGCCCGTCGTGCGCTTGATGCCGACCAAGCCCAAAGCCAGGCGGTTTTCTTCCGCCTTGGTGGCGGTGATGCCGCGCTCCTCGAGATATTTCTTCACGTAGCCGTATGCGGTCTTCTCGGCGAGAGTGCCGATGGTCCCGGCGCGGAACACATGGTCGGAGCCGAACAAGGTTTCGGTGTACTTGTGGGCCTTGGCCTGGTACTCGCCGGAGAAGTTCAGGTCGATATCGGGGGTCTTCTCGTTGCCGGGGTAGCCCAGGAAGGTCTCGAAGGGGATGTCGAAGCCGTCACGCCGCATGCGGGCGCCGCAGTCCGGGCAGTCCTTTTCGGGCATGTCCGCGCCGCAGCCGTAGCTGCCGTCGGTGATGAACTCCGAGTGCTTGCACTTGGGGCAGACGTAGTGCGGCGGCAGGGAGTTGACCTCCGTGATGCCGGACATATAGGCGACAATGGAGGAACCGACGCTGCCTCGCGAGCCGACCAGATAGCCGTTTTCCAGCGAGTTCTGCACCAGCTTCTGGGCCGACATGTAAATCACGTCATACTGGTGGTCGAGGATGGTGTTGAGCTCGATATCCACGCGCTTCTGGACGATCTCCGGCGCGGGGTCGCCGTAGATGCGGTGCATCTTCTCATACACGAGGCGCTTTAAGTCCTCGGCGGAATTTTCGATCTTCGGGGCAAAGAGGTCCTTTGGCAGAAGCTCGATCTCCTCCACCTGGTCGGCGATGGCGCGGGTGTTGGTGACAACGACCTCATAGGCCGTCTCCTTGCCGAGGTACATGAATTCTGCCAGCATCTCTTCCGTGTTGCGGAAGAAAATGGGGCAGTCGCGGTCGGCGTCGGAAAATTTCTTCGCCGCCTGTAAAATTTTGCGGTACTGCTCGTCCTCGGCGTCGAGGAAGTGGGTGTCGGAGGCGGCGATGACGGGCTTGCCCATCTCGCGGCCGAGATTCAGGATCGTGCGGTTATAGTCCTGCAAAACCTCCACGCCGCTGACTCTGCCGTTATCCACCAGAAAGCCGTTGTTGCAGATGGGCTGGATCTCCAGATAGTCGTACAGGGACGCGATCTTTTTGAGCTCCTCATGGCTCGCGCCGGTCATGACCGCGCCGTAGAGCTCACCCATGCCGCAGGCGGAGCCGACCAGGATGCCCTCCCGGTGCTGCAATAAAAGGCTCTTCGGGATCGTGGGCACGCGGTGGAAGTATTTTAAGTACGACTGGGAGATCATCTCATAGAGGTTTTTAAGGCCCACCTTGTTCTTGACGAGCAAAATCATGTGGTGGGTCTTCGCAACGTCCGTGCGCCTGAGCGTGTGGTAGACGCTCTCGATGTCGTCCACGGTCTTGGCGCCCTGCTGCTTGAGCATCGGGAGGAATTTCCCCATCATGCGCGCCACGACCATGGCGTCGTCGCTTGCGCGGTGGTGGTTGAACTTCGGCAGCCCCAGATGGTTGGAGACGATATCCAGCTTGAATTTTTTAAGCTCCGGGCACAGGGCCTGACTCAGTGCGAGGGTATCGAGAAAGACCGGCTGAAAGCGCAGGCCCTGACGGATCGACGCCGCGGTCATGAAGCCCACGTCAAAGTGGGCGTTGTGGGCAATGATGGGCCGGTTTCCCACAAACTCCATGAACATCTGCATGGCTTCCTTTTCCAGCGGCGCGCCCTGCACATCGCTGTCGCGGATGCCGGTGAGGTTCGTGATGTCCGGGGGAATGTGGCGCTGGGGGTCGACGAAGGTGTTGAAGGTGTCGATGATCTCGGTGCCGGAAAAGAGGATGGCGCCGATCTCGGTCATGCGGTCGGTCTGGGCGTTGAGGCCGGTGGTCTCGATGTCGAAGGCCACGAACTCGGTATCCAGCGGGAGGCTCGATTTGCCGATGACGGCGCTGTTGCCGTCCATGTCGTTTAAGTAGTAGGCCTCCATGCCGTAGATGATCTTGACGCCCTCCTTCTTGCCCGCCTTCCACATGTCGGGGAAGGCCTGGGCCACGCCGTGGTCGGTGACCGCGATGGCGGGCATGCCCCAGTAGGCCGCGCGCTTGACCACGGCGGCGGGGTCGGTCAGGGCGTCGAGGGCGGAAAAGCGGGTGTGCAGATGCAGCTCCACGCGCTTTTCGGGCGCGTTGTCCGGGCGGATGACGCGCTTGGATTTCATGATGTTTCTGGGGTCGAGCACCATGTCGTCATCGTACTTGGAGTAGATGATCTCCCCCTGGACGACGAGATGATCGCCGGGCTTGATTTCGTCGATGATGCTTTTGTCGTCGTCCGAGCGCAGGAAGCGGGAAATGCGAATGGAATTGGTGCGGTCGGTCAGGTCAAAGCACAGGACAGCCCCGCCGCTTTTCTGGATGGTGCGGCTCGTGACCGCCACCACGTCGCCCTCCACCGCCACGCGTCCGCTCTCAAGGTTCAGCGTATTCATGGGCACGGGCTTCATCTTGATCTGCCGCCCCATCAGAACGTTTCCCGTGGGCTTGGAGAAGTTGGAGCTCATGCGCGTGTCCACCGCCGCAGCGCTGGCTTTTACACGCGGATACTCCGGGAGGATTCCGACAGTGTCCAGAGCGTAGTCCAGGCGGATGTTCTCGCTGATGCGCTGGATATCCACCGGCGACGGCATGGACGCAAACCACGCCGCGATGGAGAGGCTTCGCTGCCTGACATCCACCTGCACGTCGGTGACGTATGCCTTGTCCAGTCCTCCCGCCGCCGCGGATAAATTCTCACAGCCGGGGAAGATGGTCAGAAACGGGGTATGGTCGCTCATGCGTCAGCCCCGTCGCTTTCAATGAGGTCAATCAGCCGGTCACTGAGCTCCTCGTAGGGATATGTACCGAGCACCACACCCTTTTTGAAGAGCAGGCCCCGGCCCTTGCCGCCCGCGATGCCGTAGTCGGCCTCGCGCGCCTCGCCGGGTCCGTTGACCACGCAGCCCATGACGGCCACGGTGATGTCGCGCTTCATGTCCTTTACGCGCTGCTCCACCTCGGAGGCAAGGGAGATGAGGTCGATCTCCGTCCTGCCGCAGGTGGGGCAGGACACGAACTTCACCCCGCCGGGTCTGAGGCCCGCGGCCTTCAAAATGGCGATGCCGACCGAGACCTCGCGCACGGGATCGGCGGTGAGGGAGACGCGGATGGTGTCGCCGATGCCCTCGGAGAGGAGGGTGCCGATGCCGACGGCGGACTGGATGGTGCCGTTCCACTCGGTGCCCGTCTCGGTGACGCCGAGATGCAGGGGGTAGGGGAAGGTCTCGGCGGCGAGGCGGTAGCTGGCAATGGTCAGCGGCACGGAGGAGGTTTTGAGGGACAGGCAGATATCGTCAAAGCCGAACTTGTTCAGAAGCTCCACATGGCCCTGCGCGCTCTCGACCATGGCCTCCGGGCAGGGGTGGCCGTATTTTTCCACGAGCCGCTTTTCGAGCGAGCCCGCATTTACACCGATGCGGATGGGGATGTGCCGCGCCCTGCAGGCCTCGGCCACGGCCTTGACGTTTTCCTCGCCGCCGATGTTGCCGGGGTTGATGCGGATCTTGTCGATGCCGCGCGCGGCCGCCTCGAGCGCGAGGCGGTAGTCAAAATGGATATCCGCCACCAGCGGCACGCTTACCTGCTCCTTGATGGCGGAGACAGCCTTCGCCGCCTCCATATCGGGGATGGCAATACGCACGATGTCCGCCCCCGCCGCCTGCATGGCGCGGATCTGCTTTACGGTGGCCTCCACGTCCCAGGTCTTGGTGGAGCACATGGTCTGTACCGTAACGGGCGCGCCGCCGCCGACAGGCAGCGTGCCGAGGGTGATCTGTTTGGTTTTTGTTCTGTCTTTCATGGCAGCACCTCATATCAAAGTGGAAAGAGAAAAGTGGAGAGTGAAGTTATGGCGTGCCGTTAGCACGGTATTTTCACTTTTCACTTTCCACTTTTCACTTTTTTATTTCGTAAAGATCCTCCAGATGTCATGGAGCATCACAAAGGCCATCAGGGCAAGCAGGAGTACCATGCCGGCGGCGTGAATGTAGCCCTCGTACTTGGGGTTGAGCTTTTTGCCCGTCACGGTTTCGATGATCCAGGTCACCAGCACCAGGAAGATCCTGCCGCCGTCCAGCGCCGGAAGGGGCAGCAGATTCATGATGGCGAGGTTGACCGCGATGAAGGCCGTGAGGTAGAAGATGTTGTAAAACGCGTCCCCGGTGGTCGGGGCAGATTCGCCGGTCTCAGCCATGAGGTCCACGATTCCCACCGGCCCGCTCATCTCCTCCACACTGACCTTGCCGTGGATGAGCTCGTCAAGGCCCAGCTTCACCCAGCGTGAAAACTCCATGCAGGTGTTCCAGGCGTTTTTCAGCACCGTCAGGGGTGTCGCCTTCTCCTGGCCGAAGTAGAAGCCGTACATCTTCTGGCTCTGGCCCTCGTAGAGGATGCGCTCCATGGGGAAGTCTTTTAGTTGGATCTTTTCCCCGTCCCGCTTGAGCACAAGATCATAGACCCCGCTGCCCTGGTCGAGGAAATCACCCACGTCCATCTGCATGAAGATGCGCTTGCCGTCGATCTTATAAAACTCGTCGCCCTTGTGCAGGCCCTCCTCGCTCTGGTAGGGGCAGCCGGGCATAAAGTCCTCGATCACGCTTGTGCGGAAGCCGTAAGCGCCGGAGTAGAGGATGATGACGATGACAAGGCCAAGCAGGAAGTTCATTGCAGCCCCGGCCGCGAGGATCAGGATCCGCTTCCAGGGGGCCTGGTTGGTGAAGGCCCGGGGATCGTTTGACTCCTCATCCTCGCCCATCATGGCGCAGTAGCCCCCGAAGGGCACGATGCGCAGGGAGTAGAGGGTCTCCTTCCCCTGCTTCTGCCAGATGGCGGGGCCCATGCCGAGGGCAAATTCCAGTACCTTTACGCCGCAGAGCTTTGCCACGGCGAAGTGGCCGAACTCATGGATGCCCACGAGCAGGCCGAACAGCAGGATCGCAAGAATAGCATAAAGTGCGGTGGTCATGCGGATGTCTCCTTCAAGAGAAAGTGGAGTGTTGTTCTCCGTAGGGGCGCTTCACGAAGCGCCCGCAATATATGGTAAGGTATACGTTATATGGTGGACAAATGCATATGATGGTACCGGGCGATTCGTGAATCGCCCCTACATGTTTTCAATATTTTTCTCTCACGTACGCCCTCGCGGCCTCGTCGGCGGCGAGGATGGTGTCGAGGTCCGGGTGCGCGGTGAAGGGGACGGCCTCGACGGCTCCGGCGGCGGCGTCATAGATGCGGTTGTAGCCCAGCTCTTTTCTGAGGAACTTGTGTACCGCCACCTCGTTTGCCGCCGACATGACGCAGGCCGCGGTGCCGCCTTTTCGCGCGCAGTCCATGGCGAGCCTGAGGCAGGGGGTCTTCTCGTAGTCGGGCGCTTCAAACGTGAGGTCGCGCAGCTTATAAAAGTCCAGATGCTCGAACATTGACGGGCAGCGCTCGGGATAGGTCAGGGCCAGCTGGATGGGAAGGCCCATGTCGGGAACGCCGAGCTGGGCGATCACCGTCCCGTCGCACAGCTCCACCATTGAGTGGATCACGCTCTGGGGGTGGACCACGACCGTGATATCATCGGGCGTGACCGAAAACAGGTGCATGGCCTCGATAAACTCCAGGCCCTTGTTCATCATGGTCGCGCTGTCCACCGAGATCTTCGCGCCCATGCTCCAGTTCGGGTGCGCCACCGCCTGCTCGGGCGTGACGTTTTCAAGCTCTGCGCGCGCTTTGCCGCGGAAGGGTCCGCCCGAGCCGGTGAGCAGGATCTTATGAAGCTCCCCGGGCTTTCTGCCCATGAGGCACTGGAAGATCGCCGAGTGCTCGGAGTCCACGGGTACGATCTCCGCGCCCTTGTCCCTGGCACGCTTCATCACGATCTCGCCCGCGCAGACCAGGGTCTCCTTGTTGGCAAGGGCAATGCGCTTGCGCTCGTCGATGGCGGCAAGCGTGGGCTTCAAGCCGATCGCGCCGGACACCGCCGTGACCACGCAGTCGGACTCCGAAAAGGTCGCGGCCTCCATCAGGCCTTCGATGCCCGAGCCGACGCGGATGTCGGTATCGGCGACGGCGATCTTGAACGCCTTCGCCGCCTGCTCGTCGTAGACCGCGACAAAAGCGGGCCTGAATTTGCGGGCCTGCTCTTCCAGCAGGTCGATCTTGCGCTGGGCGGTCAGGGCCGCGACGCGAAGCCCCAGGTGCTCGGCGGCCCCCAGTGTCTGCCGCCCGATGGACCCGGTGCTGCCCAGAACGGAAATGGCGTTGACCATCGTATATTACCTCGGTATTTCTATAGTCTGTAGCTTACGCGGTTTTGATTGGAAATATGATGACAGTGTCGTTTCATCCGTCCGCAAAACGACGGCGCAGCTCCACTTTTCACTTTCCACTTTTCACTTTTTATTTGACGCCGCCGTAGCGCCGATCGCGGGCGTTGAAGACCGCGATGGCCTTGTCCAGCTCCTCGGGGCTGAAGTCGGGCCAGAGCACATCCGTGAAGTAAAACTCGGCATAGGCGCACTGCCAGAGGAGAAAGTTGGAGATGCGCTGCTCCCCGCCCGGACGGATGAGCAGGTCGGGGTCGGGGATGCCCGCGGAATACAGGTAGCCCGCGAAATCCTCTTCGCTCACATTTTCGTCCGCCCTGCCCTCGGCGTAGTCCCGGGCATAGCGGCGCGCGGCGTGCAGGATCTCGTCCCGCCCGCCGTAGTTGAGGCAGATGTTGGCCTGGAAGCCCTCGTAGCGCCTGGAGATCTCGTCCGTCTTTTCCACCAGCGCCTGCAGCTCGGGGCTCAGGCCCTCCAGGTCGCCGAAGACCTTCATGCGGATGTGGTCCCGCTCCATGGTGTCGATGGCCTCATGGAGGTATTTGCCCAGCAGCTTCATGATGGCGGAAACCTCGCCCTCCGGGCGCTTCCAGTTTTCGGTGGAGAAGGCGTAGACCGTCAGGTACTCCACGCCGATATTTTTGCAGTAGGTGGCGATTTTGCGGAAGGTCTCCGCGCCGACGGCGTGGCCCGCGGTCCGGGGCAGGCCGCGCTTTTTTGCCCAGCGGCCGTTGCCGTCAAGTATAATGGCAATATGGCGGGGAACGCGGGTCTGCGCCCGCTCCCCCGCCGGATTGTTGTTAGGCATATGCTGCTCCTGTCGTTGGACCCTCTCCGCCCCAGTGTGCGCACTGGAGCACCTCCCCCAAAGGGGGAGGCAAGGAATTGGGTGCGGTTATTTATCTTGGCTCCCCCTCTGGGGGGAGCTGTCGCGAAGCGACTGAGAGGGTCAAATCTCCGTCAGTTCCTTTTCCTTCTTCTCGCAGATCTTGTCGATCTCCTTGATGAAGTCATCGGTCAGCTTCTGGATATCCTTCTCGGCGATCTTGTAGTCGTCCTCGGTGATCTCGGAGGCCTTCTGCTGCTTCTTCATTTTCTCCACGGCGTCGCGGCGGATGTTGCGGATGGCGACCTTGGAGGTCTCGCCGTACTTCTTGGTCTGCTTGACCAGGTCCTTGCGGCGCTCCTCGGTCAGCGGCGGGAAGACCAGGCGGATGGCTCGGCCGTCGTTCTGAGGGTTGATGCCCAGGTCGGAGGCCAGGATCGCCTTTTCGATCGCCTTGAGCAGGCTTGCGTCCCAGGGCTGGATCATCAGGGAACGGGGGTCGGGGGTAGAGACGGACGCCACCTGGAGCAGGGGCGTGTCCACGCCGTAGTAATTGACGGTGATGGGATTGAGCACAGCGGTGTTGGCTCTGCCCGCGCGGATGGCGTCGAGGTCAGAGGTGAGCGCGTCGCAGGTCTTTTGCATCTTGCGTTCGATTTCAGGATAGTCAGACATGTTCGTACCTCCGTTTTTTATATTTTACGTTTTTGATACGTCATTCTGAGCGTCAGCGAAGAATCTTTTTCAGCTTGTACCGGGAAAAGATCCTTCGCTTCGCTCAGGATGACATGGTTTTTTACTCCACGATGGTTCCCACGTTTTCGCCCGCCAGAACACGCAGGATGTTCTCGGGCCGGGCCAGGGCGAAGACTGCGGCGGGGATGTTGTTCTCCATGGCAAGGGCCGTGGCGGTGGTGTCCATGACGGCGAGGTGTCTCGCCAGGACTTCGTCATAACTGATCGCGTCGAATTTGACCGCCGTCGGGTCCTTTCTCGGATCGGCGGAGTAGACGCCGTCGATGTTCTTGGCAAGGAGGATGCCGTCGGCGTGGATCTCGGCCGCGCGCAGAGCGGCCGCGGTATCGGTGGAGAAGAAGGGCGCGCCGCTGCCGCCGGCGAAGAGAACGATCTCGCCCGCCTCGAGGTACTCGATGGCGCGGCGGGTATCGTAGCGCTCGCCCACGCCCATGATGTCCACGGCGGTCATGACACGCGCCTTCGCGCCGAGCTGACGCAGCACATCGCACACGGCAATGCAGTTCATGCAGGTGGCGAGCATGCCCATGCGGTCGGCGTTGACGCGCTCGACCTTCCCGGCTCCGTCCTTGACGCCGCGCCAGAAGTTGCCGCCGCCGATGACGATGCCGATCTGTGTGCCCTGCTCGGAGGCCTTTTTCAGCACCTCGCACACGGTGGAGATGAGGTCAAAGTCAAAGCCGGTCTTCTTCTCCCCGGCCAGTGCCTCACCGCTGATCTTGATAACGACACGGTTGAACTTTTTCATGATGATAGTTCCTTTCCTTATTGCCTCCCCTGAAAGGGGAGGTGGTCCGCAGGACCGGAGGGGTAACTCCTCAGTCCCGGCGGCAAACCGCCGCGACAGCTCCCCTTGCAGGGGAGCCATATTAAATGTCCAAAATTCCCAGAATAATGATGCCCGCCACGACGGCCGCGATGCTGAGATAGTG
The DNA here is from genome assembly GCA_902795045.1 of Oscillospiraceae bacterium. GTDB lineage: Bacteria > Bacillota > Clostridia > Oscillospirales > Oscillospiraceae > Limivicinus. Next base: position 32,494 of record CADBJU010000011.1, read on the forward strand.
CTTGGCGGAGAGCCTTTCCTTGAGGAAGATGTGGCTCCACAGCACGCTTGCCACGCAATAGCTGGAGATGATGGGCGCGGCGAAGGCCACATGGGCGCTGTCGGCGATCGCATAGATATAGAAGAACTGGCCGATGGTCTCAAAGACCGCGCCGGTGTACTTGGGCAGTTCCTGACGGGCGATGAGCTTCTGCTTTTTGATGCCCAGCACATAGATCGCGCAGCAGATGCCCACGGCGAGGAAGGTCAGCTCATAGGCACAGTTGGCGCTGTCCTCGTTGAGCGTTTCGAGCACGATGCTGTCGGCAAAGGTGCCCAGCGCGTCCAGCAGGCAGTAGATGACGGGGATGGCGATGGCGATCCAGCTCTTGGCGTAGTGGTGGTTGGAGGCGTCCTGGCGCGCTTTTCTGAGTTCCTCGTCCTCGTTGGCCTCGACAAAGCCGAGGGCGATGACGCCGCCCGCCACCAGCGCCACGGCCAGCAGTGCCACGGGGGGCAGGTCCTCACTGATGCCTTTGGTGGCAAAGGTCAAAAGCGCCACGATCGCGCCGGAGCTGTTGCAAATGGGCGAGGAGATCGAAAGCTCAATATACCGCAGCCCCAGATAGCCGATGGCCATGGAGAGGATATAGAGCATGGAGACGGGCAGGTAGGTGATGATGACGTGCCAGTTCATTTCCACGCCGTCTGCGAAGATTTCGTAAGCTGCGTGCAGGCCCATTACCAGGCCCACCGCCATGACCATTTTCAGGTGACTGTACTTGTCCTTCTGATCCTGGCAGCCGATTTTGGAAAACAGATCTGAGCCGCTCCAGCACAGGAGCGCGATGATTGCGAAGGTAAACCACATGGAATGCTTGTCCTCTTTCTCTACAGTATGCGCAAAGCGTACCACGATTGATAATACCACAGGATCAAGCATTTGACAATTATAAGTTTTGCGCTGCCTTTCATGCGACATATCTCGCATGCCGTCTGTGCTACAATGCGTGCATGAACATCATCTACGCGGATACGCTCTTTGCCCTCAGCGTGTTTACGGATTACCTGCTGCTCGTGGTGACGGCGCGCTTTTGTTCGCTCAGGCTCCGGCGCCGGCGTTATCTGGCCGCGGCGGTGCTCGGCGGGGTATACGCGGTGGCGGTGTTTCTGCCGGGCTGCGCCTGGATGGCCCACCCGCTGGTCGAGCTCTGTGCCGCGGGTTTCATGGGCCTTCTGGCCTTCGGCGGCGAGGAAAAGCTTTTTCGCTGCTGCGCGGCCTTCCTGGCGGTGTCGGCGAGCTTCGGCGGCGCCGCCTGGGCGGTGTGCATGCGAAGCGGCGGGACGGACATCCGGCTGCTCGCCGCCGTGTTTCTCGGCAGCTATGCCTTGCTGACGCTCTTGTCGTACACCCGCAGGCGCCGGGCGCGGGAGCACCGTGTCGGGGTGACGCTGACCCTCGGGCCGCGCAGCGCGGCCTTCACCGCCCTGGAGGACAGCGGCAACTGTCTCACCGATCCTGTCACCTGCGACCGGGTGCTGCTGGCAAGCCCCGCGGCGCTTCGTCCGCTCTTCCCCGGGCAGGAGGCGTTTTTGGAGCTCGGCGCGGTGGAGCTGGTGCAAAACGCCGCGCCCTGCCGCTTTCGCCTGCTGCGGTGCGGGAGCATCGGCGGTCCCGCGCTCCTCGCCGCCTTCCGTCCGGACACGGTCACGGTGGACGGAGAAAAGCGCTCCCTGCTCGTCGCGGTAAGCGAAAACGCGCAGGGCGACGGATTTGAGGGAATCTTTTGAAAATATCGCCGCCCTTATGTGAAAGGAGGAAGTAATCATGCTTTGCAGGCCGCAGATCTTTTTTCTTCGCCGTCAGCTGCTTCAGATCCTGGGGATCGAGCCGCCGCCGGTTTTTTACATTGGGGGCAGCGACACCCTGCCCCCGCCGCTCGAGCGCGAGGAGGAAGCCGCCGCCATCACGGCTCTGGAGGCCGGGGACGAGGCGGCGCGCAAGACGCTCATCGAACATAACCTGCGCCTTGTGGTCTATATCGCCAAGCGCTTTGAAAATACCGGCGTCAACATTGAGGATCTCATTTCCATCGGCACCATTGGGCTCATCAAGGGCATCAACACCTTCAACGCCGGCAAAAAGATCAAGCTTGCCACCTACTCCAGCCGCTGCATTGAAAACGAGATCCTGATGTATCTGAGAAAGCTCAGCGGGCAGAAGACCGAGGTCAGCTTCGACGAGCCGCTGAACACCGACTGGGACGGCAACGAGCTGCTTTTAAGCGACATTCTCGGCACCGAGGAGGACGAGGTCTGCCGCGCCCTGGAGGATGACGCGGAAAAGCGCGTGCTCCTCGAGGCGGTGGACGGTCTGGAGGGCCGGGAGAAGGAGATCATCCTGCTGCGCTTCGGCCTTGCGGGCGGGCGCGAGTACACCCAGAAGGAGGTGGCCGACATGCTGGGTATCTCCCAGAGCTACATATCGCGTCTCGAAAAGCGTATCCTCGAGCGCCTGCGCCGGGATGTGACGCGGCTTTTGCAGGTATAAGGGTCGTACTTGAAAAGACTTCCTGACAGGTATATAATATATACACATTATTCGTGGAGGCCTAAATTATGGAAGAGAAAGATTTATCCGTGCCCGCAAAGTCTGTAAAGCAAAAGCGGCATTTTATTCTGGCCGTGATCGCGATCGCGCTGCTTTTCATGTTCGTCGGCTCGACTATCGGTGAATTGACTGTATTGCTGCTCCGTAAGCTTTTCCCCAACATGAGCGGCGGCAGCGCGTTCCTGCTTGAATATCTGGCCTTTATCTGGATCGACGTTCTCGTGCTCACATACTGTGCCCTGTTTGAAAAGGACATTTTCCGCAGCTTCCTGCACCCGAGGCAGGGCGGCTCGCCCGGAAACACCGGCAAAAACTTTGCTTTCGGCCTGCTCATCGGCTTCGGCATGAACGCGCTGTGTATCCTGCTTGCCTGGCTGCATGGGGACATTCATTTTTATGCGGGGCGCTTTCAGCTGCTGTACATGCTTTGCGCGCTCGTATGTGTGTGTATTCAGTCCGGCGCGGAAGAGCTGGTCACCCGCGGCTACATGATGGGCGCGCTGCAAAAGCGCTATCCCGTATGGGTCGCCATCGCGACAAATGCGCTGCTTTTCGGCGCGATGCATCTGTCGAATCCCGGCATCACAGTGCTGTCGTTTCTGAATATTGTGGCCATCGCCGTGGCGCTGAGTCTGGTCATGTACTACTTTGGCAGCATCTGGATGTGCATCGCCGTCCACACCGCGTGGAACTATACACAGAATCTCCTGTTCGGCCTGCCCAACTCCGGTAAGGTGTCCGAGAGCTCCTTCCTCCATCTGGAGGCTGCCAAAGACAGTCTGTTTTATGATGTCGCCTTCGGCATTGAAGGGACGCTGACTGCCGTGATCGTCATCACCATATTTGGCGCCGCCGTAGTATATCTCGGACGGAAGAAGGGCCTTCCCGCCGAAAATCGCAACTGACCGGATTATGACATGGCAAAAGATTTTTGTTGACAAATCGCAATCAATTCCATTATAATAACAACTCGGCGGCAGCTGCCGCCGGGTGATTTTTTCACCCTTACCGTGTCAACTACTTTCCCGGGTCCCCCGGGGATGTTGAGTATCAACCGAACCCTTTGACGGTTCAGAGAAAGGAGTGCACCCCATGCTTCGTACTTATCAGCCCAAGAAGCTCCAGCGCAAGAAAGAGCACGGCTTCCGCAAGAGAATGAAGACCGCCAACGGCCGCAAGGTCCTTGCCCGCCGCAGAGCAAAAGGCAGAGCGCAGCTCAGCGCCTGAGGCGCACCGTGAACAGGAATCGGGAATAACTTTTCAGGGCGGAGCGATCCGCCCTTTAGGTGCTTGCGGACCTTTTTGCGGGCACCGGGAGGCAGAGCGACGTGAATGTCCGGGATACCCTAAAAAAGAACAGTGACTTCCGCCGCCTCTATGCCAAGGGCAAAAGCGCGGCCACGCCCTACCTCGTGGTCTACTGCCGGAAAAACCGGCTCGAGCGCAACCGGGCGGGCTACACCGTGTCCACCAAGCTCGGCCACGCGGTGGTGAGAAACCGTGTGCGCCGCCGCCTGCGGGAGATCGTGCGCCTCAACGCCGGGGCCGTCAAGCCCGGCTATGATCTGGTGCTGGTCGCACGCTCGCGCGCCGTGGACGCAAAGTACCGGCAGCTCGAGCAGGCTTATTTAAAAGCCTGCGGAAAGCTCGGCATCCGGCAGGAGGAGACGAAATGAAGCATCTTCTGCTGGCCCTGATCCGCTTTTACCGCCGCAGCATCTCCCCCCTGCGTCAGCCCTGCTGCCGCTTCACCCCGACCTGTTCCCAGTACGCCATGGAGGCCATCGAAAAATACGGCGCCCTCAAGGGCGGCTGGATGGCTCTCCGCCGTATCTGCTGCTGCCACCCCTTCTATCACGGGCGGCGCGGCTTTTACGACCCCGTACCCTGACGGGTACATCCCCTATCTTTTATGAACTGAGGAATGAACTATGTCATTTGGGGAAATCATTACCTGGCCCTTCGCCAAGCTGATGGTCTGGCTGTACAACCTGACCGGCAACTACGGCCTGGCCCTGACCCTGTTCGCCCTGGCCGTCAACCTCATCATGACCCCCTTCATGGCCAAGAGCAAGAAGAGCATGATGCGCTCCTCCCGCCTCCAGCCCAAGATCCAGGAGCTGCAGCGGCGGCATGAGGGCAACCCCCAGAAGCTCAACGCCGAGATGCAGAAGCTGTATCAGGAGGAAGGCATCAGCCCCATGTCCGGCTGCCTCTGGTCCCTGATCCCCTTCCCCATCCTGATCGCCCTGTACTCCGTCGTCCGCCAGCCCCTGACGCGCATGATGTTCGTAGCCAAGGACTTCGTGACCGTGCTGCAGGACTACTTTGTGGGCAAGGGCCTCTATGAGGCCGCCGCAGGCCGCGCCAGCGCCTACCAGGAGATCGAGCTTGCAAAGCTGAATCACGCCAACTGGACCTCCATGACCGCGGATCTCGCCGACAAGCTGGACCCCAATCTTTTTGATCTGGACTTCAGCTTTCTCGGTCTGAACCTGGGCGACCAGCCCAAGATCAGCACCCTCTGGGAAGGCCCCTACACCTGGGCGGCCATCGGTCTGTTCCTGATCCCCTTCATTTCGGCCGGTCTTTCCTACCTGTCGATAAAGGTCAGCTCCGCCTCCAACCCCACCCCGGGCGGAGACGCGCAGCAGCAGGCCACCATGAACACCATGAACCTGATGATGCCCCTCATGAGCGTGTGGATCTGCTTTGTCATGCCCGCCGCCATGGGTATCTACTGGATCGCAAACTCCATCTTCGGCATGGCCCGCGACTATTTGCTGACCAAAAAGTACAAGGCAGAGCTCGACAAGGAGGACGCGGTGAAGGCCGCCCAGCGCGCCGAGCGCGACGCCGAGATGGAGGCCAAGAAGGCCGAGTACGAGCGCCTGAAGGCCGAGGGCAAGACCGCCCAGAACACCAACACCAGCAAGAAGAAGCTCCAGGCCAGCGAGAAGCAGAAGCTTGATGAGCGCAAGGCCGCCCTTGACCGGGCCGACCGCGCCGCGAGGCGCGAGCGCCTGGGCATCAAGGAGGCGGAAAAGCCCGCTTCCCAGGTGGGCAACCGCCGCTATGCCAGAGGCCGCGCCTACGTGCCCGACCGCTTCTCCAATCCCGAGAACGCCGAGGCCGCAACCATCGCGGCAGCGGAGGCCTCCGAGGACGCCCCGTCCATCGACGAGACCATGGACGCCGCTGTCGAGACCGCGGACAGTGCCGTTGAGACCGCTGCCGAGACCGTCGAAGACGCTGTCGAAAACGTCGAAGACGCCGAAGCCGCTGTCGAGACCGCCGCGGAGGAGCTTTCCGCCGCAGAGACCCCCGAGACCGAACAAGAGTAAACAGGAGAGTCTGATAAACTATGATCAATACACTGGAAAAGTCCGCCCGCACGGTGGACGCCGCCATTGAAGAGGCCCTCAAGGAGCTGGGGATGAGCCGCGACGACGTGTCGGTGGAGATCCTGGACATGGGCAAGACCGGCTTTCTCGGCTTCGGCGCCCAGCCCGCGCGCGTGCGCGTGAGCTACGAGACCCCCGATCCCGAGCCTGTCAAGCCCGCAAAGCCCGCGCCCGCCCCCAAAGCGGAGAAGAAGCCCGCCCCCGCGAAGGCCGAGAAGGCAGAAAAGCCCGCCAAGGCGGACAAGCCCAAGGCTGAGAAGGCGGAGGCTCCCAAGGCTGAGCCCAAGCCCGCCGCTCCCGCCATCACCGACGAGAACGCCGACTATGCCGCCATCCGCAGCTTCCTCACAGGTCTGCTTGAGCGCATGGGCGTCAACGCCGACATGGACATCAGCCCCCGCGACAACGGCGGCATCAATGTCAATCTGACCGGTCCCGCCATGGGCGCCATCATCGGCCGTCGCGGCGAGACTCTGGACGCCATCCAGCACCTGACAAACTATGTCGTCAACAAGGACAGCGAGAAGCACCTGCACATCTCTGTCGATGCCGAGGCCTACCGCTCCAAGCGGGAGGAGTCCCTGACGCACCTGGCAGAGAAGATGGCGGAGAAGGCCATCAAGTATAAGCGCAGCATGGCTCTCGAGCCCATGAACTCCTACGAGCGCCACGTCATCCACACGGCGCTGCAGAACTACGAGGGCGTCACCACCAGCTCCACCGGCGTTGAACCGAACCGCCGCGTGGTCGTCTCCTACGTCCGCCCGGAGAAGCCAGAGCAGTCCAAGCCCGACAACAAGCCCAAGAGCCGCGAGTGGGCCTAACGGCGTCAGAAGAAGCTCACGCCGCTCCGTTTCCGCCAAGCGTGGCGAAAACTTCGCTCTGTTCCCTCCTTCTTCCTTTTCAAAAGCAAAGCTAAGGCTTTGCTTTTGAGGGACGGAGGAGTTTTTTATATCCGCATCTTCACTTTTCACTTTCCTCTTTCCGCTTTCAAAAATCTTAATTCCCCTCTTGCATGTTGACAGTATTTGTAGTACGATGCAAGAGCAACAGGATATAGCGGAGGATAAGCCAATGATTTTTGAAAACGTAAGAGACGCTCTCGCGCAGCAGTTTGAGGTCGATCCTGAGACCATCACCATGGACACCAGCCTCATCGACGACCTGGGCGCCGATTCTCTCGACGTGGTGGAGCTGATCATGTCCCTGGAGGATATGTACGGCATCTCCATCTCCGACGAGGAGGCGGCCCAGCTCTACACTGTCAGACGGATCGTCGACTATCTGGAAAAGCTCCAGTAAAAAAAGCTTTCATAAAAAATGACGCTGCAAATTCGCAGCGTCATTTTTTTGCGCATTGTCACAATCGAAAAAAGGAATTATGGGTATCGGCTTAACTCAGCAAGAACCAGCTCCCGGTCTGTCATTGCGAACCAGTGACCGATGTCACTGGTGTGGCAATCCGTACTCCCAGCGGC
>CADBJU010000012.1 GCA_902795045.1 Oscillospiraceae bacterium
TTTCGGCTGTTTTTCTCTCCTTCGACCTTCGTCATATTAGCTCGGCATTACAGACAGAATTGCCCGGCTATTTTAAGACAGAATAGCTCGGCGGCGACAGCCAAGACCCAGGAGAACACGCAGAAGGGCCTCTATGACAAGCTGCCCATCTTCTACCACAAAGGCGCGAAAGAGACCATCGAGGATACCTCCATGACCTTTGAGGAGCTCCGTATCCGCAAGTCCGAGGACTTCACGGATCTGGAGGCGGGCAAGTATGTTACCTGGAGCGTGGAGTACGGCACCATTCGCAAGGATGTCAAGGACCCGGAGGGTACGACCATCGCCTCCATGAAGGAGAGCATCGAACGCTCCCGCGAGTTTCTTGAGATGCTGCGCAAATCCAAGGACAAGAATCCGGACTGCCTCGTAAAGCCCCGGGTGACCATGAAGTCCAAAGGCATGGCTGCCTACAAGGGCATTTTCGGCAGCGCGGAGGAAGCCCGGCAGTCGGACAAAGTGATCTGCCTTTTTCCCGCCAACGACGGCAAGTTTTACGAGATGAGGAAGACAGAGCAGGGTGAGTTTATTGCCCCAAAAAACAAAGTGACTGAGTTTCAGTCTGCCAGAGCCGGGTTTACCCCGGCTCTGCCCTTGATCCCCATGTCCCTGATCGGTCAGATCATCGCCTTTTTCCGTTCCTTCATGCGGGAGCATGAGGAATATGAGGCGCTGGCCCTAATCTATTGGGACAAGCTGGAGAAGGAGTATTTCGCATACGTCCCTAAGCAGACGGTGCAGAAATCTCATCTGGACGCGGATCTCAGCGATTGCCCATACGATGACGAAAGCCGCTTCATCCGTTACGCGGATATCCACAGCCACAACAGCATGGAGGCGTTTTTCTCGGCGGAGGATGACTGGGATGAGAGCGAAACCGGCCTGTATCTGGTGCTCGGGGAGCTCGACCACTTCTTCCCGGAACTCAAGGCGCGCATCTTTTGCGGCGGCAGTTTCGTCCCCATCGACCCGGCCACGGTGATCGAGGGACTGGAGCGGGATTATCCGAAGGACTGGCATGAGCACGTCACCTGCAAAAAGTGGGAGCCGCGCCTGCCTGCCCACCGGAAAGCCGTATTTGAGGATCTGGACGATGAAATATCCTACTGATGTACCGGTCAAAATCGTAATGCTCGGCGCCGGCGGCACGGGCGGACATATCACGCCGCACCTGTACCGCCTGCTGTACGCGCTGAACCGCCCCGCGAGGTTCATCCTCTGCGATGGCGACATTGTGGAGCGGAAGAATCTGATCCGGCAGAACTTTTCCCCCGCCGATCTGGGGGAGAACAAGGCCCGTGTGCTGGCGGAGCGTTATGCCTCCGTCTTCGGCATGGAGGCCGAGTATGTCCCGACCTTTGTGGAGAATCTTGACACGCTCAAAGCGCTCATCACGCCAAAGGAATGGCAACTCGCCCCGCGTACCTATCACTTTGTCAAGGAGATGGTGATCCTGATCGGCGCCGTGGACAACAACAAGTCCCGGCAGCTCTGTCACAAAGCGTTTTGCCAGGCGCAGGATCTCATCTATATCGACAGCGGCAACGGCGAGTTTTCCGGGCAGGTGGTCTGCGGTGTGCGCAGAAACGGCCATACGCTGTTTAAGCCCATTGGCAGCGTCCACCCGGAGCTTCTGCGGGCAACAGACAAGTTTCCCACAGAACTCTCCTGCGCGGAGGCGGCACAATCCGATCCACAGAGTATGGCGGCCAACATCACCGCGGCGACTGCCGTGGTGGATATGGTCTACAACATCCTGACCCACGGCGAGAGCCTTGTCCGGCAGACAGATTTTTCAACCAATACCGTGCGGATGCAGACCGTTCTGCAAAAGCAGAGCGTAAAGAAAAAAGCAGCATGAAAAACATAAGAAAGGAATCTGACTATGAAAACTGTATATATCCCCGCGGGAGAAACCGTTAAGTACGAGTCCCTTGTGACCGAGAATCTGGTGGTGGATGGGTGCCTGAAGGTGGTCTATGGCGTCAAGGCCAGGAGCATCAGCGGAAAGGGCGTGATCAGCGCCGGCACCGTCTACGCCGATGACATCAGCATCGGGGAGATCGAGGCCGCCGCGGTCGTGTGCGTCCGCGCCGCCGCAAAGCGCATCGATGCCCCGGAGGTTTATGCTTCCGAGACGCTGGCCGTGAGCTGTTTCCTGTCCGCCGCCTATGTGGAGACCGGAAAGCTGACCGTTGCGCTGAGCGATGTGGATGAGGCCAAGGCCGACGAAATCATCCACCTGCCCCGCATTCACACAAGCCTGCTGGCAATGCTCGTCATTTCGTTTTTCCGCTCTCTTCGTGCGCGCTTCTTTGGTAAGCCTGCGGAAGGAGAGATACTGGACGCAGACTTTGAGCCGTTCTACAAACAAGCGGTGACAGAAGAATCCAAAACCGAAGAGAAACCTGAAGCGGAAGAAACCGACGAAGAACTCAACCGCATTGTCGGACTGTTCAAGCTGTCGCGCGAGGCGGGCTACACGCTGCGTCTGATCCCCGGTACGCCGGAGGAAAACGCGCCCGTGTTCGACTTCGCCGCGGAAACCATCGTTCAGAAAGCCGCGTAAGCTATGGCGACGCAGGAAAAATATTATGCCGTTGAGCGTCTTGCGGAGCTGAAATCCGCTGTCCTGCGGCAGTCCAAGGCAATGGTCGTCAATCGTGCCAAGGTGGAGAAATACCGTGAGGCGGATTTGGCTGCTGCCAAGGACTGCTATCTGGAGCTCAAGAAAACGAAGACAGCGCTGGAAAAAGCAATCTTTGACGCGAGACTGCTGTTAATGGAGGTGGAGGAGTATGAGCTTGCCGGTCTCGCCGGGAAGCTCAGTCAAGGGCTTGCCGGGTTTGACCTCATGAGCACCAACTACAAGAGCGTCTACGATGTGCTGCAGAGCTTCACTCTGCGCATCCCCGCCGGGGACACCGTAAACGCGAAGGTGGTTGGACGCCTCATGAACCAGATCAAGCTGGGCTATTATCCCACCGATCCTGCCAACATCGACCTTTTGTTGAGGGGCATTACTTTTCCCGACGGCATGACCACCAATCTGCTGGACCCCTGCTGCGGCTGCGGCAAGGCACTCCGGCAGCTTGCCCAAGGAAACAACTGCTACACCTACGGCGTGGAGTTGGACGAAAGCAGGGCCGAGGAAGCGCAGACGCGGCTTCACCGTGTCGGCTTCGGCAGCTTCTTTCACAGCACCGTGAGCCACGAGGCATTTCATCTGTTGTTCTTGAATCCGCCCTACCTGTCCGTATTGAACGAGAACGGCGGCAAATCCCGCCATGAAAAGCGCTTCCTGATCGAAAGTATCCGTTGTCTCATGCACGGCGGCCTGCTGATCTATGTGATCCCGTATTACCGTCTTACCCCGGATATCTGCCGGGTGCTGACAGATAATTTCGACGATCTCACAGTCTGGCGCTTCACCAACGTGGAGTTTCAACGCTTTCGGCAGGTGGCCGTCATGGGTATACGCAAACGCAAGGCGACCGAGCCGGGCGATACACTTCGACTTGAACGATACACGATCAGCCCAGACACGATCCCAAGCCTGTCCGAAATGCCGGAGGGACGCTACATGCTCCCGGAACGAGCGGTGGAGGTTGCCACCTTCAAGGGGGAAATCTTCAACGAGCGGGAGCTGGAGCAGCAGCTTCGGCGCTCAGACAGCTTTGAGCAGATGATGACAAAAAGTGAGCTCGACAGCGGCGTGAAGCATCCGCTTTTGCCGCTCTCCATCGGGCAGATCGGCCTCATCGGCGGCTCCGGGATGATCAACGGTCTCATCGAATGCGAGCATCCGCACATCATCAAGGGCAGGATCGTCAAGGTCGTGCATACGGAAAACGAAGAAAAGTTCACCGCGGAGGGAAAGCACATGGGCACGGAGGTGCGGGAGGTCGTCACCAACAAGATGATCTTCAACATTCTGACGCCGCAGGGCTTTAAGTCTCTGACATAGGAGGTACAAAACATGAGATCCGGCAATCTGGCTGTGGTCGTTCCGGTCGATCAGACAAAGGACGCGGACAGCCTCAAAACACATGTGTGGGGAGTCGTGACCGATCTTCTCACAAAGTACCTGGGCAAGTACTACGGGAGCTTCTTCCCGGTACAGAAGGCCTGGGACAGCGAGATCAAAAACGCTTACGGTGTGGTATTGGGAATTGAGGACCCCTTGAACTTTCTCAATCTCCTGGCCGGGGCCCAGCAGAAGCAGCAGAACGCAATGGCTTTTCATATGGGTTTTCTGTTCAAGGAGATCGAGAAAGCAGACACAGGTGAGCATGTGATCCCCATTTTTATCAACAGCGAAAACGAGCAGGTTCTGTTCCATCTTGCGTGGAAGCTGCTGGCAGAGGGCGGCATCGTGCTGCCGGACTACGGCATCTACTACACACAGCAGAAAAAGGCGTTCATTTCGGACGCCGAGGAGCAGCACATCATCAGCCATGTGGCGGATTATGCCATTTGCATTGTTCGTCTTGTGGAACTGGAGGCGAATCATGCTTGAATTCAGCCCTGAGACATTCACAGAGCTTCTCCATGCAATCCCGGAAGCGATCTCGTATAGCGAAGAGCCGCAGCACAGCGAGTACCTGCAGAAGGAGGTCTTTGACAAGCTGGGGAAAGGCGAGACGATTGATCTTACCAAGCTCGACCTGAACGCCTTTGATCTGTGCCATACCGCCCTGAGTTGGTCGGGAGACCACTATGCCGGGATGGAAAGAAGTTGGCAGAAGGGTTTCAACAAGATGCTCAAGCTCATCCAGGCATCGGCGCGGGAAAAGCGCGCGTTTTTCTGAGGACGGCCTATGTACGACAGTGATTATGAATACGACATTCTCGGCGTGTTGAGACTGCTCAGATTCGTGCAGATGTACAGGCCTCAGCGGGCGGCGCACCTTGTCTCCGGAGAGACTGCGTTTTCCGTGGAGGAGATTCTGGAGTTTCTCTATTATTCCATGGAAGAAATCTTTGACGACTGCTACTCGGATTATGATGAAATGAGCGGCTCGGAGATCCTGTATATTTACGACAGCGTTTTTGATGAATATCTCGATCTCAGCGTAAAGCTTTCCGACTTGCATCTTTGTTCAGTACAGGCTGCCAGAAGGAGATTTGAGGATGTGGTCACCTTTTTCCTGGCCGACCGCAATTGCGGCATCTTTGACGTGACGATCCACTATAACGACAGCAGCCCGCAGATACAGGTAAAATTTGCGGAAGGATACTATGAGCCCGCCGGTGTGGTGATGGCATTCACAGATCTGATGCATTACCTTTACCGGGAAGTTGATCGTATGAACCGGATCATAGAGAAACGCTCAGGCAAGATCGTTTCTCTGCCGCAAAAACATATGGAGGAGGCTGCATAATGGCGGCGGAAAACACCGATTACAGCAATGACATTCGCCTCCGCATCTCTCCCAATTCGGGAAAGATCATTGTGGAGGAGATAAAGCGCGACGGCGCGATTTCCTTCAAGGAGATTTCGCCCATCGACCTGTATTTTATGTTGAACGAGAGCTATAGAAGCAATGAAGTTGTGGATTCCGGTCTTCTGCCGGAGCACTGTCTGTCCGTCTCCATCGGTAAAGCAGAGAAAATCTTTGTTCTCTGGAACCCGGAGCTCCGGGCAGACATGACCTACGGAGAAACGGAATACCCCAACTTCCCGATCCCGCGTCTTGTGTTCGGCATTCGGGTGCTGGATACCGGCAGGGTGGCCGGCTGTACGCTCGGCGTTGTTGCCGACGAAAAGCTGTCGCCAAACTCTGTCATGTACCACTATCCCTTCTCCAACGTCTATGAGGATTCCCGCGTATGCACGGGGAACAATGTGCTGCCGCGCTATAAAAAGCAGGCGGCGCTTGTAAACTTCCCGCGCTATCTGCTGGGCATCCCGGACAACGACGATATGTTCTCACCTGAGCGCAACAAGCTGAAGCTGGGACATAAGGAACTGATGGAGCATCTGAAGGATAAGGACCCGGCGTATTACTATACGGATATCCTGATCCCGAACGGAAAGACGCTGGCAGACTTTATTGGAGGGCTGAATGGAACAGACAATGAAGACGACGAATGAAATCCAGGCGGCACTGGCCATGCCTTTTGCTGCGGAGGATCTGGAATGGAGACTTCAAACCGCGTTTGAGAGCAGTATGCAGGGAATTGCCGTACCGTATGTGACAAACCGTGCGATCCAGAACCGTCTGGACGAAGTGGTAGGGCCGCAGAACTGGTATAACGAATACAAGCCCTGGCACGGCACCGGCAAGCGGGAAGCCCAGATCTGCGGTATCTCCATCTATTTCGAGGGCCGCGGCTTCATCACCAAATGGGACGGAGCTGAGGCCTCAGATATTGAACCGGTCAAGGGCGGCCTGAGTGACTCCATGAAGCGTGCTGCGGTTCAGTGGGGCATCGGCCGCGTCCTGTACAACATGGATACGGTCTATGTGAACATCGAGAAAAAGGGCAAGAGCTACATCATCAAGCCCTCTGAGCGTGCCAAGCTGGACAAGGCATACCTGAACATGCTGTCAAAGCTAAAACTGACGGCAGCGGCTCCCTGTGGAGTGCAGTCTTTGCTTACACCGCAAAGGGCACCGGGCGGTGAGAATAAACCGAACGAATCCCAGACCAACAAGCCTGCTGAAAGAAATAATCCTCCGAAACAGGAAACACAGCCAAAACCCGAAAACAAGGAACAGGGCGGCAAGGTCGTGGATCTGGCGCAGTACCGAAAGGTGCCGGAGACTCCGGCCTGGGAGTACATCGTCACCGACGTGAAGGTGCAGAAGGGCATGAACGGTGAGTATACCAACCTCATGCTCCAGAACCCTGAAGGGAAAAAGTGTCTCGCTTTCACGCGGGGATCGCATCCCGAGCTCTGCCGTGATGCAAGACTCTTCCATGTCCGCAAGACCTTGAAGCAGCAGGATTCCGTCACCTTCTACTATCTGGAGAGCTTTGAAATTCTGGAAGAGGCCGCCTAAGCGGGAAAGGAGATCAAATGGACAAGATAAGCGGTTTTCAGATCACGGGCATACGCCTTGCGGGCTTCAAATCTTTCGTGCAGCCCACAGAGCTGACTTTCGGCAATCCCACGGTCATCACCGGCGGCAATGGGCGCGGCAAAACCAGTATCGCGGACGCCATCGCCTACACCGTTACGGGACTCCCGTTCTTTGCCGAGCGCAACATCGACCGCCTGCACAGTGAGAGCGACCCGGAGCTTTTTGTCACCATGCGCTTTGTGGATGACAAGGGAGCGGCCCATGAGCTGACGCGCAGCCACAAGGGCAGCAGAACCGGGATCGTCTACGACGGCCAGGAGCTTCGCCAGCTCGATCTGACGGAGATGTTCGGCGAAAAGGACGTGTTTCTCTCCATCTTCAATCCCCTGTACTTCATTGAAGAACTGGGCGATGAGGGGAAGAACCTCCTGCAGCGTTACCTCCCGATGATCCCGCAGGAAAAGGTGCTCGCGGAACTGGCGGAACCCATCCGGGAAAAGCTGCCCGCAGAGACGCTTTTATCCCCAGAAGGCCGCGTCAAGCAGCTTCGCAAGGACATCCGGGAGCTGGAAAGCACCGTGATCTATTTGCAGGGACAACAGGATTTGATCCAGTCGCAGAAGACCAACAGCAACAGTAAACGCGCGGAGCTTGAGGCAAAGCGTGAAGCGTTAATAACTGAAAAGGACGTGCTGGAAACCAAGCGCTATACGGGCATAGACAAGGCTGAGCTGGAAAGCACGCTCACCGATCTGAGCGCGCAGTACAGTGAGCTGTTCAACGACGACAGTGACGACAGCGGACTGGATGAGCTGGAAAAGCAGCTCTATGAACAGACACAGAAGCTGGCGGCGCGTTCCGCAAGCACCTATGAATCCAAATTCACCCAGGCAATCGCGGATGCATCCGGCCGCGTAAAGGCACTCGCTGCAAAATACAACGCCGAGCTCAGCGTAGGAAAAGCCATTGTTCCCGGCTTTGTCTGCCCTACCTGCCGCCGCGCGGTCACCGAGACCGATGTGCCCATCGTTCGCAAAGCTTTCCAGGAGAGCATCAGCGGTATCGTTGCCGAGGGCAAGGAGCAGCGGGCTCAACTGGAGGAGCTGAAAGCGATGGACGCGGAATCCCTGGCTACCTTCCAGAAATTCAAGGAAGAGGACGTGGCAAAGCTCCAGCAGAATGTCCGTGAACTGACAAAAAAGCGCGGCAGACTTCTGGACGCCAGCCGCGGCGCCTCAGCACAGAAACGGACCCAGTTGGAGGAGCTTCGCGGCAGGATGCAGACACTCACTTCCGATCTGGAATACGGAAAGCTCACTGCGGAGGAGTATGACCGCCTGAAAACCTGCGGCGAGGAAATCCATCAGCTTGAAGCGGAACTTTCCGCTTTACAGAGCGCGGCGCTTCCCGATGAAGCTGAGATTGAGGCCAGGATCAGAGCAGCGCAGGAAAAGATCACCGAACTCAAAGGATCTGTCAGCTGCCTGCTCCTCTTTATTGCCAAGCGTGTAGAGTTCACACTGGCGGAGCTGAAAATGAACCGGGTGTCCATCTCGCTCTATGACATTGTGAAAAGCACGGGCGAGGTGAAGGATGTATTCCGCTTTGAGTATAACGGCAGGCGCTATGACCGCCTCTCCCTCTCGGAGAAGATCCGGGCGGGCATGGAGGTATCTGAGCTTATGAAGCGCCTTACCGGACGCAACTACCCCGTCTTTGTGGACAACATGGAGTCGGTCGATGACCTGAACAATGTGCGGCCCACGGGACAGGTGCTCATGGCCAAATGTGTCAGCCGTGCGGAACTGAATGTCCGTCCCGTCAAACCCATCGTGACAGAAATGCCGATCGCGGCATAAGAAACGGCGCCTATGGGCCGTGACTACAAGAAAATCCCCATCGTAGACACGGCTCACAGGTGCGGGCTTGTCCTCAACCCTCGTACCCTTACCAGGGGCGAGGCTGAGGCAAGCTGCCCCTTCTGCGGTGACCACGGTGCGGGAAAATATCATCTGTTTCTGAACACCTCTACCGATCAGTACCATTGCGTCCTCTGCGGCGCGCAGGGCAACAGCGTCACGCTGTATGCCCGCGTGATGGGACTGAGCAATCGTGAGGCGTTTCAGGAGCTGGAGGCGGGCGGCAATGTCTATCCAATGCCAAAGCAGCCCGACTCCCAATATACAGAGGCAGCGTCCCGCAAACTTTCGGAGCGCAGCGAAGTCTATTCCACTATGCTGGATCTGCTGACATTATCTGACCGGCATAAAGAGAACCTGATCGGCCGGGGGCTGTCGGAGGAACGGATCGAGCGAAACCAGTACCGCTCCATGCCGGAGACGGAAAAGGGCCGCAGACTGCTGGCAGACCTGCTCAGAAGCTGCGGCTGTGATCTGAGCGGTATCCCCGGTTTTCGCACCCGCTACGGCGAGTGGACGTTAGCCGGGCCGAGCGGATTCCTGATCCCGGTACGAAATAAGGAGGGTTTGATCCAGGGCCTGAAGATCCGCCTCGACGATGAGGCTGATCCGGGTAGAAAGTATCGCTGGCTCTCCAGCCGGGATATGCCCAACGGCACACGCAGTTATTCCTGGATTCATGTGACCGGGAACACGGCAAGCAAACGGGCATATCTGACGGAAGGGCCGCTCAAGGGCGATGTGGCCAGTTTTCTGGATAACGACGCGCTCTTTGTCTGCATCGGCGGCGTCAACGCTATCCACGGCCTGAAAGAGACCGTGCTGGATCTCGGCGTCACAGAGCTGGTGGAAGCCATGGACATGGACCAGACCACAAATCCCCATGTCCAAAACGCGATCCTTGCGATCCGGAAAGAAGTCGGACACCTTCCGCACATCAAGTATTCCAAATACGTATGGAGCCCGGTGTACAAGGGCGTGGATGATTATTACCATACCCGCGCCGCGGCGTAAAGGAGAAAGTATGCTTACAGAAAGAGAATGTGAACGCATTCAGGCGATCAAGCGCAGAAACGAGTATTGCCTGACCCCCACCCTCATGCAGAACCTGTTTCACAGGCATGAGACAGCGCGAAAAAAAGGTGACCGCCATACCATGGAAGCCATTGAATATCGGCTGACAGACATCAACTTTCACTATGAGTGCAGCCTGCTGAGCCAGGGGCGCTATGACAAGCTGGATGAAGTATTGAGAAACTGGTGAGGAGGTTTTGAACATGAGCGATATTATTTCCATGAACGATATGCTGGGCGTAGCGTCCGGCGATAAGAACAACATGCTGGGCAAGCTCCTGTATTTTTCCCTGTCCGATCTGCTGATCGACAAGGAGAAGCTGGCGGAGCTGTGCGCCGGAATGGGCATCTATTACGCGGGAGACCGCCGTGTTTCTGTCTCCGACGCCTTCAAAAGCGCCACCGGGGACATCAAGGACCGTATCGTCGTCAAGAATTTCGGACAGCAGCAGATCTACCGGGTCTACTGCCGGGACAACGAGCACACCGCCCGTGTCCTGTCCAGAGAGAAGGAAAGCGGGCTGTTCGGCTATGATAATCTGGCCTATGACAGCGATGTGGACGCGGCTGCCTACTGCCGCCGCGCTGGGGAGCTGTTCGAGCTGTACCAGACCTGCGCAAACCGCAAGCAGATCGAGACCATCTGCCTCAACTTTGTCCGCAGCCTGGAGGCTACGAAAATGAGCGTCAACGGACATCTTTATTTCGTCCCCCGGCACAGCATGGAGAAGGTGGATATCTTCGAGGACTTCATGGAGGCTCTGAGCAGTCTCAATAAGACAAAATCCCGCCTCATGGCAAACTCCATCTATATAATAGATGATGCCAAGCAGCGGGATAAGATGACCGAGGAATTTTATGCCGCGGTGAAGAAGGAGATCGCGGAATACCAGGAGCGCGCGGACTATCTCATCAAGAGCGGCAGCCAAAGCCCCGCCATCATGGAGCGCTGGGTCATGAAGATCGACGCTCTGGAGGGGAAGAAGCGCCACTATGAGCAGGTGCTCCGCCGTGAGCTGGACGGATTGGACGAGGAATTTGAATCCCTCAAGCTCCTGTCGCAGGAGCTGTCCCTCCGCGCAAGCGGTATCCGCTTTCAAAGAGCAGCATAAATGATTTTTGCCCCTGTTGCGTTCTCACGAGCGCAGCAGGGGCTTTTTTGCGGTGAATTATTGAAATTATTGAAATATAAAATTATAATATAACAAAATTATTTGTTTTATTTCTTCATATCTACCCAACCGCAAGTTTTTTTGAAGATTGCAAACAATCACTTTTTCTCACTATCTGATCGGTGACCGCTTTCTCGCGGTAATACCATGGATACTCTACTACGTCCACGATTACTCGTTCTTTGCAGATCTCCGCCTGAAATGGTTCTTTCCAAAGTCTATTTTCATAAATTGGAGGTTTAGAAGTGAATAAATCAGACCATGAACGGGTTTTACGAGTTCTCAACGATTATCCCAATATGATGAGGAAGATCAGCATCCTGCGTTATGAGCTTGAGCACCCGACTACTGTTACACCGGAGGATATGCTGGAGGCTATGAATTATGCTCATGGAGGTGGAGGCGGGGTACCAAGCAGTACTGTTTCAAATAAGACGCTTTATATAGCGATGAACTATCAGTACGCAGCTGAGCGGGCCAACACTGAGATAAGGGATCAGATACTGACCCGTCTTCTGCCGCTTGAGCAGAAGATCAAGCGTGTGGATTACTACCTTGGGCTTCTTACGGAAAACGAAGAAATGGTTTTACGGCGTATGTACATTGAAAAAATGCGTTTAAGTGAAACAGCCGCTACTATGAACATTTCTGTTTGGACGGCGAGAAGACTTCGAGACAAGGCTGTAGAAAGGCTTGCAGAAATGGTTTCCTTTGCGGAGGGAGGTGGCTGGGAATAATCCAGTAATATAGTGCTTGCGGAGTTACTTACCCAGCATTGCACTATTTTTGCTCTACTTTTGCCAAGAAACTCACGTCCTATTGCTCTTGACTCCGCAATTTGCCATGTGTTATTATTAAACTGCAAATATTAAAAGATGCTCTCCGGTACACTGTGTACCAGAGGGCATTTTCGTTATCAAGTTCCGAGGTGAATATGATGATTGAAGAAAAAGTACCGATTCATTTAAAAGTAACAATGACTATCAAGGAAGCTGCTGAATACAGTAGTATCGGGATCAACAAGATCGACGAGTTGTTGAAACAGCCAAACTGCCCTTTCGTTCTGTTTATAGGAACTCGAAAGCTGGTAAAGCGCAGAGAGTTTGAAGAGTTTATCCACAACAGGTTAACCATTTGAGCAAATGTCAACTATTGAGAAACCGGAGGTGATATGCTATAATACATATTGTTGTATTGGACTCCTTTTTCGTTTGTAAAGTGAAAGGAGTCAATTATGGGCAAAAATCTTAAAGGTAGAGAATGTGGGACTGGCATCTACCAGAGAAAGGATGGTCTTTACTCAGCCAGATATAACGCAAGAGACGGCTCGCGTCCGGAGAAGTATTTTGAAACGCTGCCAGAAGCGCGCAACTGGCTTGCCGATGCAATATATCAAGATAAGCATGGCCAGATTTGCACAGGGAAGGACATGACGGTTGACCAGTGGTATCAGTTTTGGATGGACAATCTCATTTGTGATCTGGCTCCTAATACGAGGAGAAATTACTCAGAAAGATATCTTATCAACGCACAGCCCGTTATTGGTAAGATGAAGATCACAGATGTAAAGCCCATGCACTGTAAGGCAATATTGAACCGTATGGAACCCATTTACGCCGGATCTACCATTCGACAGACATATATTGCGATCGGAACGATGTTCCGCGCAGCAGTGATGAATGATGTAATCGTAAAACATCCGATGGATGGAGTCAGATATACAAAACCGACTCGTACTCCGGATGATATTCATTTTCTCACCATTGAGGAACAGCGCCTTTTTCTTGAGGCTGCAAAGCGGTCACACAATTATCGGCAATATGTTCTTCTACTGGAGACAGGCCTCAGAACGGCAGAAATGATCGGCTTGACTTGGGATTCAATCGACTGGAGAAAACGTACGCTGACAGTAAGCAAATCCTTAGAGTATCGTCACGGAGATGGCTACTGGCGAGCAGGCCCACCCAAAACGAAGCACAGCTATCGGACAATACCGCTTACGAACAAAGCCTACGATATTTTGAAAACGGCATATGATGAGAGGACAACTAGGAAAGAGTCCGAGCTTCTGTCACAAGTCTTGGAGTATGTTGATTTACGAACCGGCGAAAAGAAGTGCCTACTGATGCGTGATCTTGTCTTTATCAACTGGCGGACAGGAGAACCTGCAAAGAACAGCTCCTACGATACACACTTGTACAAGCTCTGTGACGAAGCCGGAATAGAGCGGTTTTGTATGCACGCATTGCGACATACCTATGCGACCCGTGCGATTGAGAGCGGGATGCAACCGAAAGTCCTTCAAAAGCTGCTGGGTCATGCGAGCATCAAAACAACAATGGACAGATATGTCCATGTCACAGACGACTCGCTCACAGGTGCCGTGCAGGCGTTTGAACGGAGTATGACCTTTTAATTTGGCGTAAAAATGGCGTAGAGGCCAAAATCGCAAAACCCGCAAAGCATTGAAAACACTGGATTTTTTAAAGGAGATAGATGGAAAATGAAATTAGGGATCGTGGGTCTGCCCAATGTGGGCAAGACGACGCTGTTCAACGCGCTGACCGGGTCGCAGGCCGAGACGGGCAGCTACACCAACGCCGGGGCAAAGCCCAACATCGGCACCGCCAAGGTGCCGGATGAGCGCCTTGACTGGCTGGCCGAGTACTACCACCCCAAGAAGTACACCCCCGCCACCATCGAGTTTGTGGACGTGCCGGGCGTGGCAGCCGGCGGCAAGGGCCGCGAGGTATTCCAGGCCATCCGCATGGTGGACGCGCTGGTAGAGGTCGTGCGGTGCTTTGACGACGACAGCGTCTTTCTCGAAAAGGCCGACGCCGTGCGCGATGCCGAATCCTTCGACCTGGAGCTGATCCTCGCCGACATG
Organism: Oscillospiraceae bacterium; assembly: GCA_902795045.1. GTDB lineage: Bacteria > Bacillota > Clostridia > Oscillospirales > Oscillospiraceae > Limivicinus. Next base: position 14,123 of record CADBJU010000012.1, read on the forward strand.
GAGATCGCTGAGCGCAGACTGGACCGTGCGAAGAAGAACGCCAAGAGCGGCGACAAGAAGTACAAGCGCGAGGTGGAGATGTGCGAGGCGCTGATCGCCCACCTCGAGGCTGAGAAGCCCGCGCGTGAGTTCGAGTTCACCGACGAGGACAGGGACATTCTGGTGGACGGCGGCCTGCTGACCGTCAAGCCCGTCATCTACGTCGCCAACCTCGACGAGGGCGGCATGTCCGACCTCGACCATAACGCAAACTTCCAGGCCCTCAAGGCCTTTGCCGAGGCCAGAGGCGCGGCGGTGCTGCCGGTGGCGGCAAAGTTTGAGGAGGACATCGCGGGCCTCGACCCCGAGGAAGCAGAAATGTTCATGGCGGACCTCGGTCTCACCGAGACGGGCCTTGACCGCCTGATCAAAACCTCCTACGACCTGCTGGGCTACATCTCCTTCCTCACCGCGGGCGAGGACGACGTGCACGCCTGGACCATCGTGCGCGGCACCAAGGCGCCCAAGGCCGCGGGCAAGGTACACACCGACATCGAGCGCGGCTTTATCCGGGCCGAGATCGTGGCCTTTGAGGACCTCAAGGCCTGCGGCTCCATGGCGGCGGCCAAGGACAAGGGCCTGTTCCGTCTTGAGGGTAAGGACTACGTCATGCAGGACGGCGACGTGACCATGTTCAGATTCAACATTTGATTTTCTCTGTCATTCTGAGCGAAGCGAAGGATCCCGTATCCGTTGGAATAACCATCTTGCGCAAAGTAACTGCGACAGCAAGCAGCCCCGGACCGATCGGCCCGGGGCTGCTTCGTTTATCTGTTTACTGTCTGTGGTTCAAAAAGCCCTTGATAGCGCCGGCGCCGGCGTACTTGGTGCCGTCGGGCAGGACCAGGGTGGGTGCCTGCTTGATGCCGTACTTCGACACAAGATCGGCGTTTTCGTCGGCCATGAGCTTGTTGTAGTGCACGCCCGCCTTGTCCAGGTAGCTGCACGCGATGCGGCAGTTGGGGCAGGTGGGAGTGGCAAAAAGGATAGGCTCATTGGCGGCTTCCTCGCTGGCTGCGGCGACAGCCACAGGCTCCATCTCGGGGATGGGGCTGCGCTTCTTGCCGGGACGCGGCAGCTGCTCACCCTCGGCAAGGGGGCCCTCGTGGCGGAGGGTAGAGCGCTCGATGACGTACTCCTTGCGCTCCTTGTACTCCTGGGTCTTGCCCACATTCCAGTTCTGCACCGGGCGGTAGTAGCCGGTGATGCGGCTGTAGACCTCGGCGGTCTCACCGCAGTCGGGGCAGGTGAACTGCTCGCCGGTGAGGTAGCCGTGATTTTTGCAGACGGAATAGGTGGGGCTGAGGGTGTAGTAGGGCAGCTTGTAGTTCTCGGCGATCTTGCGCACGAGGTTGGCGGCTGCCTTCCAGCTCGGCAGCTTCTCGCCCAGGAAGGCGTGGAAGACGGTGCCGGAGGTGTAGCGGGTCTGCAGATCGTCCTGCACGTCCAGGGCCTCGAAGATATCCTCGGTGTAGCCCACGGGCAGGTGGCTGGAGTTGGTGTAGTACGGAGTGCCGCCGGGCTCGGCCGCGGTGATGATGTCGGGGTAGGTCTCCACGTCGTGCTTGGCAAGGCGGTAGGAGGTGGACTCGGCCGGGGTGGCCTCGAGGTTATACAGGTCGCCGTACATCTCCTGGTAGTCGCTCAGGCGCTCGCGCATGTGGTCGAGGACCTGCTTGGTAAACTCCTGGCATCTCGGATCGGTCATGTCGCAGCGCAGCCACTTGGCGTTCAGGCCCGCCTCGTTCATGCCCACAAGGCCGATGGTGGAGAAGTGGTTTTCAAAGGTGCCGAGGTAGTGCTTGGTGTAGGGGTAGAGGCCCTCGTTGAGGAGTTTGGTGATGACGGTGCGCTTGATCTTGAGGGAGCGCGCGGCCAGGTCCATGAGCTTGTCGAGGCGCTTGTAGAAGTCGGCCTCGTCGCTTGCCAGATAGGCAAGGCGCGGCATGTTGAGCGTCACGACGCCGATGGAGCCGGTGGACTCGCCGGAGCCGAAGAAGCCGCCGGACTTTTTACGCAGCTCTCTGAGGTCGAGGCGCAGGCGGCAGCACATGCTGCGGACATCGGAGGGCTCCATGTCGGAGTTGATGTAGTTGGAGAAGTAAGGTGTGCCGTACTTTGCGGTCATCTCGAAGAGCATCTTGTTGTTCTCCGTCTCGGACCAGTCAAAGTCACGGGTGATGGAGTAGGTGGGGATGGGGTACTGGAAGCCGCGGCCGTTGGCGTCGCCCTCGATCATGACGTCGATGAACGCCTTGTTGACCATGTCCATCTCCTTCTTGCAGTCACCGTAGGTGAAGTCCATCTCCTTGCCGCCGACGATGGCGGGCAGGTCCTTGAGGTCGGCCGGGACGGTCCAGTCAAGGGTGATGTTGGAGAAAGGAGCCTGAGTGCCCCAGCGGGACGGGGTGTTCACGCCGAAGACGAAGGACTGGATGCACTGCTTGACTTCCTTGTAGTCGAGGTTGTCGATCTTGACGAAGGGAGCCAGATAGGTGTCGAAGGAGGAGAAGGCCTGGGCGCCGGCCCACTCGTTCTGCATGATGCCGAGGAAGTTGACCATCTGGTTGCAGAGGGTGGAGAGGTGGCTTGCCGGGGAGGAGTTGATCTTGCCCGGGATGCCGAGGCCCTGCTGAATGAGCTGCTTGAGGCTCCAGCCCGCGCAGTAGCCGGTCAGCATGCTGAGGTCGTGCAGGTGGATGTCGCAGTTGCGGTGGGCGTCCGCGATCTCCTGGTCATAGACCTCGCTGAGCCAGTAGTTTGCGGTGATGGCGCCGGAGTTGGAGAGGATGAGGCCGCCGACCGAGTAGGTGACGGTGGAGTTTTCCTTGACGCGCCAGTCTTCGATGTTGAGATACTTGTCCACGGTCTCCTTGTAGTCAAGGTAGGAGCTCTTGGTGTTTCTCAGTTTCTCGCGCTGCTTGCGGTAGAGGATGTAGGCCTTGGCGACCGTCTCATAGCCGCCGCGGGAGAGCACGGCCTCCACGCTGTCCTGGATGTCCTCGACCGCGACCTTGCCGTCGTGGATCTTCGGCAGGAAATCCGCCGACACGCGCAGGGCCAAAAAGTCGATGATGCTGTCGTTATACTCGGTTTTGGTCGCGTCGAAGGCCTTCTTGATCGCGTCGGCGATCTTGTTGAGGTCAAAGTCGACAACCTTGCCGTCACGCTTTACAACCTGGTACATATCTGTTATCCCCCATATATATATCTAAAAATATTGAAGTGGTCTGTCTTTGCCTCCCTCTGTGAGGGAGGGGGACCGCCGAAGGCGGTGGAAGGAGTCAAAAAGAACGACTCCCTCAGTCAGCTTCGCTGACAGCCTTCGGCCCTGGTCGCAATCACAGATTGCTCCCCGCTTTGGCTGCAAACGTGCCCCCGGCACGTTTGCTTAACGCGTCGCGCCCTCTGAGAGGGAGCCAATACTTAAACCCCTCTCACCTGCACGGTCGGCACAATGGGCCGCACCGCATCGGCGAGAGCGTGCATCTCGTCCGCGTCGAAGCCCGAAAGCCCCGTGCTGTCGAGAATAGCGCCGGAGTCCTTGTACTGCTGCAGATAGTATTCCTTCGCACCCTCGATCCAATGCGCGGCCTCTGTAAGGCTTTCCGCCGTGTGGAGTCCCTTGACCACCGTGGTGCGAAACTCGTAGTCCACGCTGCCTTCGAGCAGGAAATCCTTTGAGCGCTCAACGCCCGCAAGATCGAAGCGGGCAAGCCCCGCGGTCTTCGCGTAGAGAGCGGGCGCGTTTTTGATGTCCATGGCCACCCGGTCCACAAGCCCGGCCTCCACGAGGGAGATGAGCCTTTCGGGGAAGGAGCCGTTGGTGTCGAGCTTTACGAGAAAGCCCAGGGCTTTGACCTCTTTGAGAAAGTCCCCGATGTCGGCATGCAGCAGCGGCTCGCCGCCGGTGACGGCCACACCGTCCAATACGCCGACGCGTTTGCGGAGGAAGGAGAGCACCGCGTCCTCGCTCGAGTCGTGCGCAAGCTGCTCGGGCAGGACCAGGGCGCTGTTGTGGCAGAAGGGGCAGCGGAAGTTGCAGCCGCCGGTAAACACCGTGCAGGCCACTTTCCCGGGATAGTCCAGCAGGGTGAGCTTCTGTAATCCGGATATCAGCATCTGTCGTCCCTCCTGTATTCAGCTTCGTTACCATAACACCGCGCTTGTGTTTTGTCAAGAGCAAAAGAGTAACAAAAACACAAGATATAGTTTCAGAAAGCGGCGGCGTCCGAAAAATGGCACAAAATATAGTGTCGGCCCGGAAGCATCCTCCGGGCTGACACCTTGGCTATTGTAGCGGATTTGTCCCGCAATTTCAAGGGGCAAGAGCCCCCGAAATGTATTCTTGTGAGATATGCCGATTTCTTGCGGCGAGTTTGCGCACAGTCTTATCCATTTTCCCGGTCTTGACAAGGCGCGTCCGGTACGCTGCCTTTTTTCAGCCGGAGCACCAGACGCAGGACCCGCATGGCGGTGCGCTGGAGCTCGGCGAGGGTGATGCCCTCGGACCGGCCCAGGGTCTCCAGCAGTGTCCCGTCGGAGTGACAGCGCTTGTCTGTCTTTTTCCAGTTGCCCGGCATGAGCACATCCACACCGGCGCGGACACGGTAGGCGTTGTCGCGCAGGGCCGGAAACTCCGGGCTCACGGCGTGCTGCATCCACCAGTCGGTGATGACGACGCCCTCGAAGCCCCAGTCGCCGCGCAGGACTGTTGTGGCGAGCTCATAGCTGTAGTGGGCATAGACGCCGTTGATTTTGTTGTAGGAGGTCATGATCGTGAGGGGCTTTGCCTCGCGCACGCAGATCTCGAAGCCGCGCAGGTAGATCTCCCGCAGCGCCCGCTCGGACAGGCGGGAGTCGTTCTGGTTGCGGCGCGTCTCCTGGTTGTTGCAGGCAAAGTGCTTGGGGCAGGAGGCGTGCCCCCGGCTCTGCACCCCGCGCACCGCCGCGGCGGCGATTTTGCCGGTGAGCAGCGGGTCCTCGGAGTAGTACTCGAAGTTTCGCCCGCACAGGGGGTTGCGATGGAGGTTCATGCCGGGGCCGAGCTGCACGTCCACACCATAGTAGGTCATCTCCTCCCCCAGCTTTTGATGCAGGGCCTCTACAAGCGCCGTATTCCAGGTGCAGGCCAGGGCCGTACCGATGGGCATGAGGCAGGTGAAGCGCTGCAGGCGCAGCCCTGCGGGGCCGTCGGCTGTGATGATCTCGTCTATCCCCTTCTCGCGCAGACCCTCGGTCACGCCGCCGAAGCCGCCCGCGTTGCCGGGCACGCCCAGAGGCACGTTCATCATCCCCTCGCCGCGGCTCAGGGCCTCCAGCTCCTCGGGGGAAAGGCCGGTGACGAAGGCCTCGAGGCTGAGCTTCCCCGCCGCCACGTCATCCAGGGTGCCGGGCGCGGGAGCTGCCCTCACCGGGGCGGGCAGCTCCGTCAGGATCACCTGGCGCAGCCTGTCGCTCAGAAGCTTCAGCGGGCGGCAGCTTCTCACGATCCTGTCCTCCGGGACGCGGAAGCTGCCGAGCTCCTGCTCGCCGACCGAGAAGCGGTACTGCCCGGCTTCCAGGATGAAGGCGTGGCGGCTCTCGTCATAGGAGGCGAAGTCCTGATCCGTGCACCTGAGGGTGACGGTCTCGCTGTCGCCGGGGTAGAGCTCGCTGGTCTTGGCAAAGGCGCAGAGTACCCGTTTGGGCTTGTCGAGCGCGCCCACCGGGGCGGAGCACCAGAGCTGCACGACCTCCTTGCCGGGCATGGAACCGGTATTCGTGACCCTTGCCGTGACAGTGAGCATCCCGCCCCGGTGAGCGAAGTCCTCCCCCACGGTCTTGAAGCTTGTATAGCTCAGGCCGAAGCCAAAGGGGAACAGCACGCTCTTGGGCGCAAAGCGGTCGAAGTGCCGGTAGCCGACAAAAATCCCCTCGGCGTAGTTGTTATAATCCCTGCCGCCGAAGTTTTTGCTGCTGGGATAGTCCACATAGTAGCGGGCAATGGTGTCGCTGAGGCGTCCGCTGGGGCTGGTTTTGCCGCAGAGGATGTCCGCCGCGGCGTTCCCGCTCTCCATGCCGCCCTGCCAGACATAGAGGACGGCGGAGATACGCGCGCCGTAATCCTCTGTCCAGGCCATGTCCATGATGCTGCCCACGTTCATGAGTACCGCCACGCGCTTAAAGTGCTCCGTCACCAGATCGAGCATGGCGCGCTCGTCCTCGGTGAGGTAGTAGCTGCCCTTTTCGAGCATGTTTTCCCGATCCTCCCCGGCGGCGCGGCCGATGACCACGAGGGCCGTTCCGGCGGTTTTGGCGGCATTTCGCACCATTGTTTCGTCAAGCTCCATCTCGGGATAGCTGAACGGCCAGTGACCCCACCAGCCCTGATCGACCGGGTTTTCCGCACACCAGGCCGCATAGGTTTTGGCAAGAGCCGTGTTGTAACGCTGGCCCGCGTTTTTGAGCCCCTCCATCAGGTTCACGCGCCAGGCCGGGTGCACGTCACCGCCGCTGCCGTAGCCCACATAGAACCAGTCGAGCTGGCAGCGGCCGAAGACTGCCGTCTCCTCGTCCTTTTTCAGCGGCAGCATCCCGTCGTTTTTCAGCAGCACGCAGGCCTCCGCCCCCGCCCTGCGTATCAGCTCCGGAAAGCCCTCGGCGTAGTAGCGTTCGCCCTCGGGGGTGTTCTCCTCCTGCATCAGTCCCGCGCCCATGTGCCGGTCGATGGAGCGCTGCATGAGCTTTCCGAACGTCTTGGAAACAAAGTCCATTTTCTGTTTCTCCGATGTTTTTATATTTCAAATACGTTATTGAGGGAGCTTTCCTTCCTCAATAACGTCTGTAAAACCTGTTTTCAATCGAATTAAAGCATTGCCGCCATTTGAGACTTCTGCGTATCGTCCCCGTCCTCAAGCTCGGGGAGGTTGTCGCGCAGGAGGATGTCCCCTGCCACCGCCGCGCGGGCCAGGACCATCTTGTACGGGTCCACCGAGTGGGTCAGCCACACGCTGCCGCCGATGACACAGCCGCTGCCGATCTTCGTCTTGCCGCCGAGGACCGTGGCGCCCGAGTAGATGACCACGTTGTCGCCGATGTCCGGGTGGCGCTTGATGCCCTTGACGAGGCTGCCGTCCTCCTCGACGGCGAAGCTCTTGGCGCCCAGGGTCACATGCTGGTAGAGCTTGACGTGCTGCCCGATGGTGGTGGTCTCACCGATGACGACGCCGGTGCCGTGGTCGATGAAGAAGTAATCGCCGATGGCGGCACCGGGGTGGATGTCGATGCCGGTGAGGCGGTGGGCATACTCGGTCATGACGCGGGGGATGTAGGGCACCTTCTCCGCGTACAGCACATGCGCCAGGCGGTAGGTGGCGATGGCGGTGAAGGCCGGGTAGCAGAGGATGACCTCGTCCGGGCTCTTGGCCGCGGGGTCGCCCTGGTAGGCGGCGATGAGGTCCGTGCCGAGCTGGCGGCGGATCTCGGGCAGGGCGGAAAGCATGGCGGGCACGATGCGCTCACGCGCCTCTTTTTCGGTCATGACCGATTCCGCGCAGCGCTGGAGATGGCCCATGGCCTCATGCAGATACTGCTCGCGTGCAAGGCGGGCGGGGATGTCCAGGCTCTTGAGATGGCCCGCGTGCTGGGGGAAGAGCGCCGCGATGAGCAGATCGTCCATGCGCTCGACTCTTCCGCGAAAGCCGGTGAAGTCCATTTGCTCTGCGGTGCCGAAGCCCTCGGCCCCTTCCAGGCCGCGGGCCGCCTCGGATATGAGCTGTTCGAGATGTCTGTCCATACTCAGCCCTCAAAAAGCGGCGTGGAGAGATAGCGGTCGCCGGTGTCGGGCAGGAGGGCAACGATGGTCTTGCCCGCGTACTCGTCACGCTTTGCAAGCTCCAGAGCGGCAAAGAGCGCCGCGCCCGAGGAGATGCCCACCAGCACGCCCTCCTTTTTCCCGATGAGGCGCGCGGCCTCATAGGCCTGCTCGTTTTCCACCGGGATCACCTCGTCATAGATGCCGGTATCCAGTACCTTGGGGATAAAGCCCGCGCCGATGCCCTGCAGGCCGTGAGGGCCGGGCCTGCCGCCGGAGAGGACCGCCGAGGCCGCGGGCTCCACCGCCACGACCTTTACGCCCGCCTTCCGCTCCTTCAGATAGCGGCCCACGCCGGTGATGGTGCCGCCGGTGCCGACGCCCGCCACGAACACGTCCACCGTGCCGTCGGTGTCGTTCCAGATCTCGGGGCCGGTGGTGTCATAGTGGGCTTTGGCGTTGACGGGGTTTACAAACTGGCCGGGGATGAAGCTATGCGGCATGGAGGCCGCGAGCTCCTCCGCCTTTTCGATCGAGCCGGTCATGCCCTTCGAGCCGGGGGTCAGCACGAGCTCGGCCCCGAAGGCCTTCATGAGCATGCGCCGCTCCATGGACATGGTCTCGGGCATGACGATGATGACTCGGTAGCCCCGGGCGGCGGCGACGGACGCGAGGCCGATTCCGGTGTTGCCGGAGGTGGGCTCGATGATGACGGAGCCGGGGCCGAGCTTGCCTTCCCGCTCGGCTTCGTCGATCATGGCGCGGGCGATGCGGTCCTTGGCCGAGCCCGCGGGATTGAAGTACTCAAGCTTTGCCAGCACCTTTGCCTTGAGGCCCAGTTCCTTTTCCAGATTATGAAGCTCCAGCAGCGGTGTGCCGCCGATCATTCTGTCAACAGAGGTATAAACGTTCATGGTGTTCTCCTTTTCAGAAACAGACAGTATAATATTTATATGTCATCCTCGCGCCGGTGTCAACTAAAAATAACGGGCGCCGGCAGAACCCGGCCGGTAAAGAATTTGTTAAGTTTCCCGATTATCCAACACAACGCATGCGCTGTGTGTTGCTTTTTTCAGGTAAAGGGAGTACAATACACAGTTGTTTTGTAATATGTTAATGTTGGCATTTATGTCGGCATTTCGATAAAAGAGGTACTTTTTCTCTATGGACTACGAAAAGGAGAACAGCGGCGGCTTTATGATGAAGCTTGCCTCGTTCATTGTCGATAAGCGAAATCTGGTGTTCCTGCTGGTGGGGATCTTCATGGTCTTCTCCCTCTTCGCCCGCAGCTGGGTGGAAGTAGAGAACGACCTGACCGCCTACCTGCCGTCGGGCTCCAAGACCAAGGAGGGCCTGGAGGTGATGGAGAAGCAGTTCATCACCTACGGCTCGGCGGACCTGATGGTGGCCAACATCTCCTACGCGGAGGCCGAAACGCTGTTTGAGGATCTCAAGCAGATCGAGGGCGTGCAGAGCGTCGCCTTCGACGATACCACCGAGCACTACAGCAAGGCCTCGGCCCTCTACTCCGTGACCTTCGACTATCCGGAGACGGACGATGCCTGCCTCACATCCCTGGACGCGGTGCGCGCCGCGCTCAGGCCCTACGATACATACGTCTCCACCACCCTCGGCGACATGAGCGCGGAGCTGATCGACAAAGAGGTCGGCATGATCACGGCCTTCGTTGCCGTGATCGTGGTGGTGGTGCTCACCTTCACCTCCCAGACCTATGCGGAGGTGCCTATCATCGGCCTGACCTTCATCACGGCGGCGGTCATGAACCTGGGCACAAACTTCCTGCTGGGCAAGATCTCCTTCGTCTCAAACTCGGTTACGACGATTCTGCAGCTTGCACTGTCCCTGGACTACGCTGTTATCTACTGCAACCGCTTCAAGGAGGAGCACGAGACCCACGAGCTGCGCGACGCGGTGGTCATCTCCCTGTCCAAGGCCATCCCGGAGGTCGGCGCCTCGAGCCTGACCACCATCGGCGGCCTGATCGCCATGATGTTCATGCAGTTTAAGCTCGGCCCCGACATGGCGATCTGCCTCATCAAGGCCATCTTCTTCTCGCTGCTGTCGGTGTTCACGGTGATGCCCGGCCTGCTGATGCTCATGGGCGAGCTGATGGAGAAGACGCGCCACAAGAACTTTGTGCCGAAGGTCCCCTTTGTCGGCCGCTTTGCCTACGCCACGCGCTTTATTATCCCGCCCATTTTTGCCCTCGTGCTGGTGGCGGCCGTCTCCCTTTCCAACCGCTGTCCCTATGTCTACGGCTATGACACCCTCGTCACACCCAGGCTCAACGAGATGCAGATCGCCGAGAAGATGATCGCCGAGACCTTCTCCCACCGCGCCATGGTGGCCGTGGTCATCCCCGGCGGCGACTACAGCGAAGAGCAGAGCCTCATCCGCGATTACGAAGGCTACAGCCAGATCGACTCTGTCACCTCCATCGCCAACGCCGACGCCATCGGCGGCTACAAGCTTGCCGACAAGCTCTCGCCGCGGCAGTTTGCGGAGCTCATGAAGCTGGACTATGAGACGGTGGAGCTTCTGTACGCGGCCTACGCCGTGCACGGTCAGAGCTACGACAAGCTCATCAGCGGCATCTCCAAGTACAATGTGCCGCTGGTGGATATGCTGCTGTTCGTGGTGGACATGGTGGACGAGGGCTATGTGACTCTCGACGCCGACCAGTCCCAGACCCTCAACGATGCCAAGGCCCAGATGATCATGGGCAAGCAGCAGCTCGAGGGCACGGACTTCGACCGCATGCTCGTCTATCTGACCCTGCCCGAGGCGGGCGACGAGACCTACCGCTTCACCGATACCATCCGCGACGTGGCCCAGTCACACTATCCCAAGGGGCAGGTCTATGTGGTGGGCAACTCCACCAACCAGTTTGAATTTGAAAAATCCTTCCAGGTCGATAACGTTGTGGTCAACGTTGTGTCCATCCTGATCGTGCTGGCGGTGCTGCTGTTCACCTTCAACTCCGCGGGCATGCCGGTGCTGCTGATCCTGGTCATCCAGGGCGCCATCTGGATGAACTTCTCCTACCCCACGCTGGTGAAAAAGGACGTGTTCTTCCTGACCCAGCTCGTGGTCAGCTCCATCCAGATGGGCGCGAACATCGACTACGCCATCGTCATCGCCAACCGCTATATGGACAACTCCAAGACCATGCGCCCGAAGGAGGCCATCATCGAGGCCATGAACTTCGCCTTCCCGACGATCCTGACCTCCGGCTCCATCCTCGCCACCTCCGGCATCCTCATCAGCTTTCTGACCACCGAGTGCACCATCAACGGCATCGGCGACGCTCTGGGCCGCGGCACCATCATCTCCATCATCCTCGTCATGTTCGTGCTGCCGCAGATTTTGATCCTGGGCGGCAAGATCATCGAGAAGACCTCCTTCTCCATGCCCAAGGTCGCAGGCCGCGAGCACCGCGGCAGCGGCACAGTGGCGGTGGACGGCCTCATCTCGGGTGAGATCCGCGGCACGGTCAACGGCGTTTTCCGCGGCACCATCGACGGCGACGTGAATGTGCGGCTGCTGTCGGGGAAGATAGAGGCCCCTGACGAAGAAAGCGCCGACGGGGACGTTTTCCCGGAGTTGCCGCCGACGCCGGAGCCGGAGGAAACCGCTCCCGATGCGCCCGCCGAAGCGGACGGAGAGGAGGCAGACGAGAATGAATAAACGCATATCCGTTCTTCTTTCGCTGCTGCTTCTGGCAGTGCTGATCCTTTCTCTGTGCCCCGCCGCCCTCGCCGAAGAGCCGGAGCTTATCCGCATCCGTACCGTGGAGGATCTGCTTATGCTTGCGAGGGAATGCTCCCTCGACACCTGGTCCGACGGGAAAAAAGTCGTGCTGGAAAATGACCTGTCCCTGTCCGGGACGGACTTTACGTCCATCCCCATCTTCAACGGCGAGTTTGACGGCGGCGGCCACACCGTCTTCGATCTCACACTCAGCTCCGCCCAGTCCCCCTGCGGCTTCTTCCTCGAAACGGGGAAGGACGCGGACGTGCACGATCTGAATGTGAGCGGCACGGTCATCACCACCGGCGACGACAGCGTCGTGGGCGGGCTTGCGGGCGTGAACCGCGGCCTCATCTCCAACTGCTCCTTCAGCGGTGAAGTCAGCGCCCTGCGCACCGTGGGCGGCCTTGTCGGCAGGAATGAGGCCGGCGGCGTCATCACCGCCTGCTCCGCCTCCGGCAGCGTCCGGGGCCTGAGCGGCACGGGCGGCATCGCGGGGGAAAACAACGGCGCCATCATCGACAGTACAAACCGCGCCTTCGTCAATACCGAGAGCGTAGATCCCAGCCTGCGCCTTGACACCATCGACACCAGCTCCATTCTGAATTTCATCATGAGCCTGCGCACCGACAACGCCGGCATCACCACCGACACCGGCGGCATCGCGGGCTTCTCCATGGGCTTTATCGAGGGCTGCCGGAACGAGGGCACCGTGGGCTATCTGCACCTCGGCTACAACGTGGGCGGCATCGCCGGGCGCTCGGGCGGCTACATCAAGAGCTGCGTCAACGACAGCGACATCTACGGCCGCCGGGATGTGGGCGGCATCGTGGGCCAGGCCGAGCCCCTGACCAAGATCCTCGAGGCCGCAAACGCCCTGTCCGGTTTAAGCTATCGTGTCTACGCCCTCAACCAGGCCCTCAACGACGCGGCGGCGGACGCGCGAAACCTCTCCGACGACGTTGCATGGCGTTTCGACAACCTCCGCCTATATCTTGACCCGGTGGGCGACGCGATCGGCGCTTTGGATGTGACCGATCCGGACACAGCCTTCTATCTGCAAAGCGTCATCTCCGACTGCGTTTACAACATGTCCAACGAGATAGCGGCCATCAGTCAGGATGTCGACCAGCACGGCGCGATCCTCAAGGGCGACCTGGACGACATCAACAGCAACCTCAACGCCCTGTCCGGCACCGCCATCCAGACTGTCGACAGTCTTGTCAACACCGAGGACAGCGGCGATATCCTGGTGGACGACTCCACCGACGAGGAGGACGACGGCAAGACCTACGGCAAGACTACCCACTGCGACAACAACGGCAGCATCAGCGGCGACAACAATGTCGGCGGCATCGTCGGCAGCCTCACGGTGGAAAGCGAAGTGGACCCCGAAAGCGACCTGAGCGCCCTCACCGGAAACCGCCTCGCCAAGAACCGCCTGAGCGTGTACGCGGTGGTGATCGGCTGCGTCAACCGCGGCAGCGTCACCGCAAAGCACGAGTGCGCCGGCGGCATTGCGGGCAAGATGGATCTCGGCACCGCGGCCCACTGTGCCTCCTACGGCCCCGTCGCCCTGGAGGACGGCGACTATGCCGGCGGCATCACCGGTCTTCTCTACGGCACGGTCAAGAGCAGCTGCGTCAAGTGCAGCCTCAGCGGCAAGCGCTATATCGGCGGCATCGTCGGCAACGGGTACGACGCCCAAAGCAGCGAAAAGGAGGACCGCTCAAGCCTGGTCTCAGGCTGCTACGCCCTGGTGGATATCCGGGAAAAGCCCCAGTTTGCGGGCGCAATTTCCGGCGGCAGCGCGGGCATTTATGAGAACAACTACTTTGTCCCGGCGGACTACGCCGGTCTCGACCGCCTGTCTATTCACGGCAAGGCCGAGCCCATCCCCTTTGAGCAGTATGCCGCGGTGGAGGGTCTGCCCGAGGAGGCCAGGACCTTCCGTCTTCGCTTCATGGTGGAAGACAGCCTCATCAAGGAGATCCCTTTTTCCTACGGTGCAAGCTTCGACCGCAGCGTCTTCCCCGAGGTCTCCCGCCGCGACGGCGCCTACGCCGTCTGGGACCGCACCGATCTGAACGATCTGCGCTTCGACACCACCGTCACCGCCCGCTACCGCATGGACGAGACCGTCCTGCGCTCGGCGCTTGAACGGGAGGACGGCCGCGCCGTGGTCTACGTGGACGGTCAGTTCCAGCAGGGCGACGAGCTTACGCTGGAGATGATCCCCGTCGCGGAGGAGGAGATCCGCAATTTCTCCGGCACCTGGCAGGACACCGTGCGCGAGCAGCTGCGCTCCATCTTCCGTGACCAGGAGCCGGACTACTCCATCCCCGTGAGTGTTTCGGAGCATGTGCGTGTCAGCTTCCCCGAGGACGGGCTCGACAGCCACAGCGTGCGCTATCTCACCCCGAACGGGCAGACGGAAAACTACCGCCTCTATCTTTGGGAGGATGACGGCTGGCAGCGCATCCGCCCGGACACCTTCGGCAGCTATTATCTGATCGAGGTTCCAGGGCAGCAGGCCCAGTTTGAGCTGGTGTCCACCATCCAGTCCTGGTGGATCGTGGCCTATATTGCGGCGGCACTGGTGATCCTGGTGCTGCTGATCGTCGTGATCGTCAAGCTAAAAAAGTTTCTGCGCTCTCGCCCGAAGAAAGAGCGCGTGCCCTTCCGGGAAAAGCCCTTCGGGCGCTTCCTGTACACGCACCGCAAGCCTCTGCTTATCGCCCTGCCCGTGCTGCTGATCGCCGCGGCCGCAGTGCTTCTGCCGCTTCGGTTTTCAAACGTCGGCTCCGCGCTTTCGGCTTACCGTATCCTCAAGGATTTCTCGCGGCAGGAGGTGGATGTGCTCACCCATGTCCGCATCCAGGCCGAAGAGCGGGATGTGGAGCTTACCACCACCGTCCACCGCGTCAGTGAAAACGGCCACATGATCCGCTGTGTCGAGCAGTACGGCATCCCGCTTTACATCTCGGACGGCATGGTCTGCATGGAAAACGGCCGCGTCTTCCGTCTGGCGGAGGGAACGCTCAGTCAGGGCAAGGTGCTGGATCTGGCGCTGGATGTGTTTTTGCACGAGGATATCCAAAAGGCCACCGTCGACGGGGTGCCCCGCTATCTCGCGGTGATCGGCGGCGAGACGGCCGACCGCATCCTCCGCCTCTTCCTGTCGGCAAGCGATGAAGACCTGCTGCACGCCGATAGCATGACCATTGCCCTGGATACCCGGGACGGAGGTCTGTATCAGCTCTCCTTTGAAGGCACCGGCACCGCCTCCGGCGGGACTGCTTTCCGGTTTGCTGTGTCACTGACGCCCCAGGAGATGACCGAAAGGCCAAAGATCCCGCAGGCCGTGATCGACGCCGTCACAAACGGCGGCGGAGAGGATGACCAGATCCTGTCCGAGGACCTGCTGATGCTCCTTGCGGCCTGGGTCAGAAACGAGAGTGCCGAGACCGTCAGCGCCGATATCGCGGTCAACGCCGACTGCGGCTCGCTGAGCCTCACGCCGCGCTACAGCTATTCCCGCCGCGCGGTGGACGGCACGGACGTGCACTGCATCCGCTCGGCCCTGTTTAAGCTCTACTTCACCGACACCGCCGCCTGCACCGCCGCCGGTCTCGATTTGAGCGAGGCCCAGCAGCGCGTGGTGGACACGGCCCAGCTCATCCCGATGGCAAAGGAGCTGTGCCTCAAGGGACAGTTTTCCAGCGCCCGCGCCGGGGAGCGCACGGTCTTTGTCATCCGGCTCGGCGCTGACGACGCGTCAGACCTGGTTTCCAAACTCCTGCCGGAGCTTGACCGCCTCAACCTGAGCTATGAGGACTGCCTCCTGCGCATCACCCTCACGGACGGCGAGCTTGACTGCATCGAGCTTGACTGCGGCGCCTCCCTTCGCGTGGTGTCCCGCGACATCGACACCTCCGTGGGCGTAACGGTGCAGTTCAACGACAACGAGGCGGAGGAGATCCCCGCCGCCGTGAAGAACGTGCTGGTGAAATAACAAAAATAAGGAGTTGTGAAAAAAACCACTTGACATTGTAGGGGCCGACGCGGCCCAGGCCGGCCTCTCTTGCCCCTTTGGGGCAATTCACCTTCCCCTCGGCGGCCCGTGCGGAACGCCCCTACGGTGTTGATATTACTGTGTTCTTGATGAAGGGGACTTTTTTCACAGTCCCTTAAACTTTTCTCTTTATTTCTCCTTTGCAAGCCGCAGCAGCTCCTCCACCGCCTGCCTGCCGCCTGCCACGACCGACGGGCGCGTTGGGTCGAGGGGCAGGGCCCCGCCCTCGAGGGTGCGGCAGATACCGCCTGCCTCCTCTACGATGAGCTTGCCCGCCGCGTAGTCCCAGAGAGAAAGGCCCAGCTCGAAGAACACGCCGGCCCGGCCCGCGGCCGCCGTGCACAGGTCCAGCGCCGCCGCGCCCTCGCGCCGCACATCCAGTCCCGCGAGGAAGGCCTTCTTCATGAGACCGAAGCAGCGGTCGGCGAGCTTCGGATCGTAGGGCGTCGTGCCACAGCAGACGAGCGTCTCGGCAAGCGGCGCGTCGGTGACATGGATTGGCCGTCCGTTTAAAAACGCGCCCGCGCCCTTCACGGCGGTGAAAAGCTCGTTTACGTAGGGGTTGCAGATGGCCGCGGCGCGCAGCTCCCCCTTGCACATGTACGCCGCCGAGATGCAGCTGTGGTGCAGGCCGTGGACAAAATTCATCGTGCCGTCGATGGGGTCGATGATGAAGACGTGCTCTGCACCAAGATCGTCATGCCGGTCGTTTTCCTCACAGAAAAAGCGCGCGTCCGGTACGGCCTCCGAAAGCCGCCGAATCAGCATCTCCTGCACCCGGCGGTCATATTCGGTCACCACATCGCGCCGGTCGGTCTTGCGCTCGGCCAGGATGTCGTGGGCCTCCAGCATCAGTGCCGCGCCCGTGCGTTCGGCATCACAGAGCAGGGAAAGGATTTCATTGTCAGTCATTGCAGCATCCTCCGGGAGAATCGGTTTTCCATATTATAATAGAAAGCGGCGCGTTTGTACAGCGCCCCGACGGAAGGCAGCGACGGTTTTTCCGTATTTTTTCTTAAAAATGGTAAGTCTTTTGCTTGACATAACTCGGAGAAAACGGTAAAATAACTTAGTTAATATTATGGGGGAGCATGGGGAAGCTCCCGATGATATTACTTTTCAACTCCGACGGGTTCGCTTGATGGCCCGTCTCCTACGATAGATCAAGCTACATTCTGAAAGATTGGAGGTGTATACCCTTACTATGCCGTTGGTTTTAGCAATCATATTGATGATTGTTCTGGCTGCCGCGGGCTTCGTGGTCGGTGTCATGTACCGGAAAAAGGTCGCCGAACGTGAGATCACGAGCGCCGAGGAAGAGGCCAGACGCATCGTCAATGAAGCGATAAAGAGCGCCGAGAGCAAAAAGAGAGAAGCGCTTGTCGAGGCGAAGGAAGAGATACACAAAAGCCGCTCCGAATACGAGCGGGAAGTGAAGGAGCGGAGAGCGGAGCTCTCCAAGCAGGAACGCCGCCTTCAGCAGAAGGAGGAGAACCTGGACAAGAAGCTCGACGCCGCCGACAAGAAAAACGAGACCCTTGCCAACAAGATCGCCGCTGCCGAACAGCAGCAGCAGGAGATCAGCATGATCAAGAAGAGCCAGCTGGAAATGCTGGAAAAGGTCTCCGGCTTCACCGTGGAGGAGGCCAAGGCCTACCTCATCAACAGCATCCGCGACGACGTTACCCACGAGATGGCCATGAAGGTCAAGGAAGTGGAGGCCCAGTACAAGGAAGAGGCGGACGAGCGCGCCAGAGAAATCGTCGCCACCGCCATCCAGCGCTGCGCCGCCGACCACGCAAGCGAGATCACCGTCTCCGTCGTACCCCTCCCCAACGACGAGATGAAGGGACGCATCATCGGCCGCGAAGGCCGCAACATCCGCAGCATTGAGACTCTCACCGGCTGCGACCTGATTATCGACGATACCCCCGAGGCCATCACCGTCTCGAGTTTCGACCCCGTCCGGCGCGAGGTTGCGCGCCTGGCCCTCGAAAAGCTCATCCAGGACGGCCGCATTCATCCGGCCCGCATTGAAGAGATGGTCGCCAAAGCCCAGAAGGAGGTCAACGCCACCATCAAGGCCGAGGGCGAGCGCGCCGTGTTCGAGACCAATATCCACGGCCTGCACCCCGAGATCATCAAGCTTCTCGGCCGCATGAAGTACCGCACCAGCTACGGTCAGAACGTGCTGAACCATTCCATAGAGGTCTCCCATGTGGCGGGCCTCATGGCAGCCGAGCTCGGCGCTGACGTGAACATCGCCAAGCGCGCGGGCCTGCTGCACGATCTGGGCAAGTCCATCGACCACGAGGTCGAGGGCAGCCACGTCACCATCGGCGTTGACATCGCCCGCAAGTACAAGGAGTCCGAGGCCGTCATCCACTGCATTGAGGCCCACCACGGCGACGTGGAGCCCCACAGCATCGAGGCCTGCCTTGTCCAGGCGGCAGACGCCATCTCCGCCGCACGCCCCGGCGCGCGCCGTGAGAACATCGAAAACTACGTCAAGCGCCTTGAAAAGCTGGAGGAGGTTTCCAAGAGCTTCCCCGGCATCGCGAGCTCCTACGCCATCCAGGCGGGCCGCGAGATCCGCATCATGGTCAAGCCCGAGGATGTCAGCGAGGATCAGATGGTCCTGCTGGCCCGGGATATCGCCAAGAAGATCGAGGAGGAGCTGACTTACCCCGGTCAGATCAAGGTCCATCTTCTGCGCGAGACCAAGGCCATCGACTACGCCAAGTAAACGACAAGTTCCCGACACCGCTATGGTGCCGGGAATTTTTTATGCAGAAAGGCACCGGACTTTCATCCGGTGCCTCCCGCTCAGTTCTCCATCTGCTTTGCGATCTGGTCCGCGCCGGTGGCCGCAAGGCCCGACACGATGCCCACCGCTGCGGCGGTCATGACATCGGCTGCGGGAAATTCCGGCATGGTGTACATGCCGACAACGCCCAGCACACCGCCGAAAAAGCCGCACGCGACGGGGATCCATTTGTTCTCCAGCGGGCTGAGCTTGACTGCCTCGCCCATGAGCCAGGCGATCACCGTGATCGCCGCCACGCCTGCCATACCCAGAAACTCCATTTTTTACGCTCCCTTCTGTTCTTTCTCAAGATCTGTGATTCGGTGGTTGATCACCCGGATCTGCTCCTCCACGACCGGCATGCGCCGGGCAAAGCCGTTGTGCTCGCGCACCTCCCGCGTCAGCTCCTCCAGCTTTGTGTCCGTCACGGCCTGTGCCCTGCTGTTGCTGCTCAGAACGCCGATGAGCGTCAGCACCGCCACGATCACCGAGCCCGCCACGCCGACCCACGCGTCACTCATTGCGATCCCTCCGTCCTTTGTACATAGTCGAGAAAGCCCCGCTCAAATTCCGGTGTCTTCAGGTAAGAAGCCAGTATTGCCGCGGCCTTGGAGAGGTCTGAGGCCGCATCCCCCGCTGCGGGACGCCCGGGCATGCCCGCCAGGACCATTGACCGGAAGCGTTCGCTCCTGGCCTCATCCTTGTCCACGGTCACGCCGCCGATGCTGCCGCTGTCGCTGTCCTGCCACAGGTCGCAGGGCAGATTCGGCGGCGTCCGGCTCCATTTGGCCACCCACACGAGGCAGCCCTCCGGCAGTGCGTCCGGGTCCAGTTTTGCCCAGAGATTTCCCCCACTGCCGTAAACGCCCGGCACATAACCTGCTTCCGTGATTGCCCCGCACCAGGCCTCCACGACGGCACGGAGCTTTTCCGCCGCAAGACCCAGCTGCTTCGGCTCCTCCATGTCGAGGAAGACGCCGCAGGGCATGGGGAAGCGCTTGACCGTCTGCAGCAGGAACTGCGCCTCGTTCCGGGCGTCCTCCGGTGTGACGGCGTGGCTGTAGCAGTAACAGCCCACCGGAAAGCCCGTCTCGTATGCCTCGCGGTAGAATTCGAAGGCCGCAGCGTCCCGGAGCCATGTGCCTTCCGTGACCTTGATGACGGCGAAGTCAAAGCCCGCGTCCCGGATCTGCCGGATCGTCAGCCCCTTCTGATAATGGGAGATGTCTACGCCTTTCATTTTGTCCGCCTCCTTTGTCTGCCCCAACGGACTCTCCTGCCGTACAGCGTCGACAGGATACACACGCCGATGCCGGCAGCCGCGCCGTGGCAGAAGATACTGAAGGCCGGGATCACGTTCAGACTGTGCAGGATCTCACGCCATGCTTCCATTTTCAGTACGCCTCCCTATGCTGCATCATTCTTCCATCTCCCGCATTTTCGCTGCCTGAGTGCTCCAGTTTGATGCGGTCTTATAGGCCTCGAGCGTCCCTTTCGGTACATAGATCAAAAAGTCGGTCGGCGTATCATAGAACACATTGGTAGCAAGCGTCGGCGGCGTCTGGGCAAAGATTCTGACCTCTGCAAGGCTCACACAACTGGCGAATGCCTTAGTGGCGATGCTGGTAACGCTGGCAGGAATTGTAATTGCTTCAAGGGAATAACAATAAAGAAGGGCATTTGTTTCAATCGATTCGACGCCGTCCATAAATGTGATATTTATAAGTCTTTCGCAAGAAGCAAATGCATAGGCCGGGACCGTTGCAAGATTGCCCGGTACGGTCATTTCGGTCAGGCTGGAGCAGCTCGAAAATGCATTGGCGTTCAATTCGACAACACTGGCTGGGATTATAAATTTGCTGAGTTCATGACAGCTGTTGAACGCATATGTGCCAATGCTTGTGACAGTGTCCGGGACTACTGCGGTTACCATACTCATGCACTTAAGGAACGCCTCATTTGCAATGGCGGTGAGCCCCTCTGGAAGAGTTACGGCATGCAGATTGTGGCAGGTATCAAACGCATCGGTTCCAATGCGAGTGACACCAATCGGAACTGAAATATACGATAGACTGTAGTTTTTTTGAAATGCAGTATTTCCGATGTCCGTCGCACCGTTTGGCAGCGTAATGCTCTGCAAACTATAGCAGTTCTGGAAAGCACTCGTGCCAACTCCGTCAACACCGTTTGGGATCGTGACATGCGTAAGACTGTAGCAGTGCTGAAATGTATAGGCACCGATTTTCACTACATCGCTTCCGAATTCGACCGCTTTGACATCGTTTCCGTAAGCTTTATTTCGTCTGTCAGTCCCTGCGCTATGGCACAGCAGGCTTGAGCCTGAGTTGCTGCCGCCAAAAGCGATACTGCCATCGTTAACGGTCAGAGAGATCACATAATCGCCGCCGCCGGGATACGTGTGTTTTGGTGTAAATATCATTACATTTGGGCTTGTGCCCGTCAGCGTGTCCGGGTCGCTCCCATCTCCCCAGTCGACAGATACAGATCCATTTACACATAAGCCGAGCAGCGGGGTTGTGCGGTCCGGTTCAAGGTGAATGTGTATGCGCGTTTTGCCGTCGTCCGTGACGAACATCTGGCCGACCATCAACTTACCATATTTTGCAACATAGGCCTTGGCATCAGAAAGCGTCCAGTTCCAACCCTGCGCGATAAGCCCGGCATGCTCCGGATTTGGCGGCAGTGCACTGAGCCGGGCAAATTCCGCCGCGGAGTAAGAGGCGACGACGCTGTGGTCATAGCTGTCGTAAAAAACCACGTCGCTGCTGCCGCCGCTGATGCTGCCGCCGCTGATGCCACCGCCGCTGATGCCGCCGCCGCTGATGCCGCCGCCGCTGTATGCCAGCAGAATATCTCCCTCGCAGGTCTTCCCGGCGAGCTTCAGCGTTGCAGTGCCGGTTGCCGAAAGCTGGGCAATCTGCTCGCCCTTGTAGGTTACATTAAGACCCATACGTCACGCTCCCATCATAAAGCGGCAGTTGAACCGTAAAGAGCTCCGTTGTGCCGTGCCGGAAGGAGATCAGTCCGGTCTCGCCGACGCTCCCGTTATCGGCAGCGTTTACGACGGCCGCCTGGGCAGCTGCGGCGCTGGCAGCCGCACTGTCAGCAGCTCTCTGTGCGGCGTTCATAGCGCTTTGCGCCTGTCCGATCGCCTGGCGTGCCTGGCTGGAATAGCCGCCCGCCGCGTTTGCCGCCGCAATGGCGTCGGCGCGCGCATACTCCGCCTCCTGTGCGTAATCCTTAAGGTGTGCCAGGTCATCCTGGAACTGCTCCTCCGTGCCCTCATAGCCGCCCGCCGCCGCGAGCTCATAAGCGGAAGCTCCTGCGCTGCCGCTGCAGTTCTTTCCCGAATCCGTAAAGCCCCCGGTCTGTGCATCCCAGATCTGCCAGTTCCCGTTATCGCCGGGAACCGGGAAATGCAGTGCCGCCTCCTCGGCAGCGGCTGCGCTCCCGGCAGCCCTGGCCGCCGCGTTCTCGGCCCGCAGTACACAGCGTCTGACCGCCGCAGTGTCGCCCCCTGTGATGGTGAGCGTCCCCGCTGTGTTTCTCCCCTGCTTCATGCTTCTATACCTCCTTCATACCCGGTGTATCCATCACGCACAGCTCCTCCACGGCACTCTTCATCACACTCCCGCCCGGGAGTGTGCAGCGAGCCTGGGCAAACGCCGGAATGCCTGCGCGCAGAAGCGCTGTCTCCGCCCCTGTGAGGCTAAAGTAAACGCAGCCCTCGTCCGTGTCTGGTTCCGCGTCCGCCATCTCTTTTCGTACAAAGGGCCGTCCGCCCTGCACAACGGTCAGCGTCAGGCTCTCCATCTCCTCCGGCTCCATGTCGAGCTTGACCTCCAGCGTCATTTCCTCGCCACGTGTCATGTTTATCATATGCTCTCCCCCTCAGGACAGTGTGATCCCGGTGATCTCCAGGCTGTTTCCCACGCAGCTTGAGCCGATGTAATAGGACCCGGTCATGGCCGTAATGCTCAGCGACGCCGTATACAAAGCGTCGATCCCGCCCATCCAGACGGCGCCCATCTCCGGTATCTCATCGGGATCAAATACCTTCGCGCTGGTGCTGCCGAGGCAGATGCGGCTTCTCTGGCCGGAGGATGCACGCAGATAGCCGGTGACCGTCAGGCTCGAATAGCCGGTCACATCCACGGCCGGGCCGAGCCAGAAGCCGCCGCTGCCGTTTTCCCGGACAGCGCTGCCGCTCAGTGCGGCGTTTCCCCCGAGGGTCACACCGCTCTTGAGCCCGCTCTGGGCTGACAGCAGCACACCGCCCTCGCTCACGACCGGCGTTCCCGCGTAGGCGATCTGAATAGCTCGGATCTCGCCCTGACCGCTGATGGCCACAAGGCCGGTCCTGCCGCGTGCGCCGTCAGAAATGGTCACCGTCCAGTCGCCGTTTGACGGCACCGCGAAGGACGCGATGCCCGGCACGTTCTCCGCCGTGAGCATCTCGCCGCCCTTGGCACAGACACAGGCGCTGCCGGAGGGGATCTTGGCGCAGATCATGGCGTGGCTGCTTGTGTTGATCGAGGCGTTTGCGACGCCCCGTCTGAAGAAATAAGCCTCTCCCATCGTCTCACTTCCTTATACACAAAATCCTGAGCGGCAGTGCTGCCGTCGGCCTGCCCAGAGCATACACGGTGAGCGCGCCGGGTGATGCCTGCGCCCGATACAGCAGCGCGTAATCCTCCAGCCGCTTTCTGTCGGTGCCGAAGGTCCCGCTCAGGCTTACATCCACCAGCGGCGTATCGCTGCCCGTGAGACCCGCGAGGCTCACCGTCTGGGTATAGGGCGCCGTCGACCCTTCCCACCCTGCGGGGTCGAGCTCCGCCGTATAGGTAACGCTCACCGCGCCCGACGCAAGCTTCTCCGCCGTGACCGCGCCGTTTTCCAGACTCCCGGTCCCGACGCTGATGGGGTCCGCGCCTCCCGGCAGATGACGCGCCCCGTGGTAGGGCAGGGCCGCCAGGGCCGCGTTAAAGGTGGCCTCGGTGCCCTGATAGCCCGCGTCCACAGCTGCCTCAAAGGCGCTGGCTCCCGCGGGGCCCTGCGCCCCGTCCCGACCGGCGGGCCCGCGGATATTCTGGGCCGCCGGGTTTTCAAGGCCGCCGTCGTTTGTCCAGCTGATGTTGCCGCCCGCGTCCACGCTGGGGCGGAAGGTGGTGCCAGGCGCGCCGTTATCGCCCTTTACGCCCTGGATGCAGCCGTTGTTGCGCCAGGAGCCGTTCACCGCGTCCCAGACATAGATGTCATAGGGCGCCTCAGCGCCCACACCATAGGCCTCGCCGGGCTGCGGCTGTGTCACGGCTTCGGCCAGGGCCTCCGCATTGTCATAGTAGCCCGCGATCACGAAGCTCAGTCCGTCGCGCCCGTTGAAGGCGCCCGCCTCCGCCCGCTCCTTCACCTCCCGCGCACAGGCCAGGGCGGCGGAGGCGTCATTTGCGATCTGCTCGGCCACGCTCAGAGGCATGGCGTGCAGCGGCGCGTCCACAAGACCGGATTCCTTTACCGTCAGGACCACCGGCGCGGTGGTCAGTCTCGCGCCCTCCCTGTTGCCGCTGAGGTAGACGGTCCACTCCCCGGCGGTGAGGTTCAGGCCCTTGTCCTCGGTGATGCTGTCGTTGCCGTCGAGGATGAGATCATAGACCTCCGTCCCCACGCCCTCCCCCCGGCGAAAGTGCAGCCAGCGGGTATAACCGGCCCACTCGTCGCCGAGGAACCACACCTTGGCCGTCAGATAATTCAGCGTATCCGCCGCGATGACCGGGGTATATACGCGCAGATTCTGGCCGCTGACATAAAATTCAATCATGCTTTTCCTCCTCATTGAGCTGCCGGACAAGTCGTATGAGGTAGTCCCGCAGCTGTCTGATCTGCTGCTGTTCGTCTCCCGTGAGGATGGGCGGCAGCTCGATCATCCCACATCACTTCCCGTCGTCAGGATTTTTGCAATGGAGTAAAGCCGCACCTCGCCCTTGCCTGTAAGCTTCATGCGCAAATGATCGCAGCGCCGCGGCCGCACGGGCAGAGTCACGGTGCGGGTGCCCTTCATTTTTACGCGTCCCTGCCGCACCCACTCGCCGTTTGAGTCATACATGAGGTACACGTCCAGCTGTGCGCCCTCTTCCATGTAAAGGCGCAGATTGAAGCGCGAGAGATATTTCCGGTCCGGGTACTGGTAGTAGAGCATGCCCGTTTCCGCCTCCCAGGAGACATAGGGCTCCGGCGTGCCATGGCTTCCCTCCATGGCGAAAAGCGCGTCGGGCGTCAGGCAGTAGAGCTCGTCGCCCAGGGAGGCAAAGCCCAGCGCGCGCAGCTCGTCCTCCCGCATCCAGAGATTGCGCCGGATGTCGTAGACAAAGAGGTTCCACCGCTCCTGCGCGTCCCGCATGGAGATATAGTAGCGCTCCCCCAGCACCCCTGCTGAGGCATCATAGTAGCGCACATCCCCCAGCGCGTCGCTGATCGACTCGGGGAAGCTGCCCTGATAGGCGCAGATATCGGCACGGCTTTTATAGATCAGCGTCTCGTTGACCACCTGCAGGCTCTGATCGCAGCCCTCCTGCACGCCGCGGCAGACGGTCTCCGTGATCTGGTGTGCCCCCGAGGCTGACACCGTGACGCGGTGGATGCGGTTTTCCTTGAAGAACATCGGGTAGCCCTGGAAGTTCACCGCCCCGGTCCACGGCCCGTCCGAGCCCACCGACGCCGTCCAGCTGTCGGTTGAAAGTCCCATGTACTGCCGCCAGTTTTTAAAATCGCCCAGGGCGCAGCAGTATATCTCGTTGAGGTTTTTCCCCTCCGTCAGACCGTAGCGGCAGCCCCAGAGGCGGTTTTTGCACTCGATGACGAAATCCATCTCCGGAGTTCTCCGTTCGACGCGCACCGTACCGGCAGTCTGGATCAGGGCCTCATCGAGAAGCCCCGTCACCGCAAGCCAGTCGCGCTCGCCGCTGCCGCCGCCGATGGCGCAGATCACATGTTCGCCGTTGACGCTCTCCACCGCCGCGCCTGTGATGCTCACGCCGTCATTTTTCCGAAACAGGCCGCCCAGCTCTCCCTCGGAGATAAAGCGCAACCTCGTGTATACCGTGGGGATCTCCGTCCACTCACTCATGGCCGCGCTCCACTGGCGCAGGACATGTACGCTTTTGGACGCGTCGATCCAGTAAAGTCCGTCCGTCGGCTCCCCCGGCGCGGTCTCGCTTTTCACCGGCTGAGGATAGAGCGTGCCGTCGGCGCGGCACAGGGCATACTCCACCGCGCCGGCGGAGCTGTAGTCCGCCTCCAGGCTCCCGTGATCCGAAGGATCGGCTGTGTTGTAGTAGACCTTGTCCGGGAAAATGACGATGACCGCGCCCATGCTCACAAGCTGCTTTTTCCCAGGCGCAAGACCCGTCACCGCCGTTTTCTCCCCGCCGTACCAGAGCGCCCCGTCCTCCACGAAAGCGAGCTTCTCCTTGGAAAGCATCCCGCCCGGCGCGTGCATCGTGCGCACACGGCCGCGCTTTTTCCGGCTGCCGAGCAGGGGATAATAAGCGCTCGTGAGGTTGCGGGTATCGTAGAACTCCCCGTCGCCGATGCGTGCCTTGTGGCGGTAGCCGGAAAAGACGTCGGTCACGACGCGCTCGGCGTATTCATAATCCAGCCTTGGCAGCAGTGCCATGTCTTCGCCTCCCTTCAGAATCGAAAGCCCTCGCCCCGGCGGCGGGGTCTGTGGCTTCGGTTATACCAGTTTACCCAGCCCTGCCAGGCGCTGTTGAAAAGGGTCATGCGCTTGTTGTAGCGCTGGGTCTCCCCGTTCTCGGCGGCGACCATGGCCTGCAGATAGTAGTAATACAGATCCTCGCCGTAGGGGTCACCTACCAGAAGCTCTTCCTCACCGCTCTCGTATTCATCGGGAAAGGGGGTCCACACGTCCTCATGGGTCTGGATGACCTCGCGGTAGATCCGTCCGTCCAGCGACCACAGCCAGCGAAGCTTCTGTTCCGGCGAATAATCGTTCGGCTCGAGCAGATCAAGCCGCTCGATGATGTCCATTGCTCTCAAATAATCACCTTCCTCTTTGGCTCCCTCTCCGAGGGAGCTGCCCCAGTGCGCACATTGGGGCTGAGGGAGTCCCCCGTCCTGCACCCTACTTCCATAGTGAAGCTGTCTTTCGACTCCCTCAGTCTGCCCTTGCGGGCAGCCAGCTCCCTCAGGGAGGGAGCCAGGCGCCCCGTTTTCTTTACACGCTCTGCTTGAGGTCGTCGATGCTGGCATAGAAGCGATCGGCTGCCAGCTCCGAGCGCTTGATCTCCGCCGCCACGGCCTCGGGGACACGGGACTTTTTGCCGCGGGGCAGCAGGTAGTTTACGCCGTTGATGCCGACGAACAGGTTGGGGTCCTCGCGGTCAGACCCGCGGGGGATGAACACTTCGACTCTCTTGTCTTCCATGGTTGAATCTCCTTCCTTAGTTAGCCTCGTCCGAGCCCGAGAAGCTGGATGTGCTCATCACGCGCAGCAGACGCTCGGGGTAGAGGATGGTGGCGCCGTTGGTCTCGAACTTGTAGCCGATGGTGCTGAACTGGTTGAGGGGGCCGCCGATCTCACCCTTGTCGTGGATGATCATCTCCAGCGCGCCGCCCTCGGGGTCGATGATGCCGAAGGAGTCCTTGCCGAAGAAGTAGGTGGCGTAGACGGCGACGGAGCCGCTGCCCTCCTTGATGACGGGGGCAAAGACGTTTTCGATGAAGCGCACGCCGTGCAGCTCGCCGATCTCGCCGTTGAAGATCTCCTCGGGGGCGGCGTACTTGTGGGCCTCGATCCAGCTGTCGCTTGCGCGCAGGTCATGGGCCACCGAGGGGTGGATGACTGCAAAGTACTTGCCGCCGATTCTCGGCACGCGGTTCTTCTTCATGACGGTGACGGCCTTGTTTACCATCTCCGGGGTGAGGTGGCAGTGATAGGTGGCGTCCTCCACCAGGGCGCTGTTCTGGGTGGGAGCGGCGCTGACGCTGCCGTCGGCCTTCTTGATCTTGTCGCAGTAAAGGACGTTGGTGTTGGTATAGAGCGCGGTGCGGATCAGGGCCTCCTGGGTTTCCGCGGCGGAGGCGCCCATCTCCTCGGTGGCGCCGAGGATCACATCGTCGTAGGCTCTGAGCTCCAGCCTGTCGGTGATGGCGGTGTAGGTGCCGTACTGGTCGATGCTCCCGGTGACGGCGGTGACGCCGAACTTCTGACCGGTGGGGATGACGCCCTCGGTGAGCTTCGAGGCGCGCTCAAAGGTGTTCCACTTGCGCCACTCGACGCTGCCGTGATGATTGGCGGGCAGGGGCTGGCGCTTGGCGAGCTGGGCATAGAAAAGCTCGGTCCTGGCGTTTTCCAGCAGCTCCGTGTCGTAGAAGGCCTTGAGCTCTGCGGACAGGGTGTGGTCAGCGTCAAAGGCGCTTCCGGCAGTGCTGTCGTGGGCGTTTACAAAGCCGCCGGTGGCATTGACCAGCGTACCGGCGTCGGCAAAATGCTGAAGGTTAAAGTAGTTGTGCATAGATTTCTCCTTTCAAATCTGGGGTTTACTCCCCCGGCCCGATCTTTCTTCCCTGGGCCTTGGCCTCGAGGATGCGCTTTTTCAGCGCCTCGCGTTCCTCACGGCTCATGGATCGCGGATCAAGGGTGAAGCGTCCCCCCTGCCCGTTCTCCCGCAGCTCACGCGGCCTGGTACCTGCGCTTTGAAGGCTCCGGCTGACGGCCTCGAGGCTTTTGCGCGCCGTGTCGCGCTGGAGCTCTGCCCGGTGGCGGGCAAAGTAGGCGTCGGCAAGGGAGATGCCGCTGTGCGGGGCGGTCATGCGCACAAAGTCCGCATCCTCCATTTCACGCCGCAGGTCAAAGTCCGGCACGCTCCGGCGCAGGGCCTCGGCCTCGGCATACATGGCCTGCAGGTGCGCCGCGATCCCGGCGCTCTCGGGGCGGTAGGCCTCCGCCCTCTCCCGCAGATTTTGAGCCAGGCTCTCCGCGTCGCTGCCTTCCGTGAGCCCATAGCGCTCTTCCAGCACCCTGAGTACCGGCGAGAGCTTTTCAAGCTTCTCCTCGGCCAGGGCCCTGCTGCGAAGCCGCGCCTTGACGATGCTCTGCACCGCCTGATCGTAGCTGCTTCGATAATCGGGGTCCCGCAAAATTTCCTCCCAGCTGGGCTTGTGCTGTCCGTCCTGCCCGGACTCGGCGGCGGGCGGCGCCGTCTCTGCTGCCGCCGGGATCTCGGCGGCATTCTCCGCGCCCGTGACCGGCTCGTCCGGTCTGATGGTTTTCGCTTCGTTGTTCATGCTTTTTCTCCTTATCTGTACCGGCAAAGGCCGGGTAAGGGTAACTTAAAGTCTGCGGCTCTTGCCGTTGGAGCCGCTGCCCTTCTGGTTTGCGGCCAGCTTCATCTGCTCCTTGCTGCCGGGTATGCTGTTGATCGGGCCGGTGGGGATGGTATAGCCGCCGCCTGAGCCCTTATTGCTGCCTGCGGCGGAAGCACCGCCGGAATAGCCGCCCGCCAAAAGCCCCAGCAGATCACTGCCGCCGAGTCCGCCGGACATGACCATTGCCATGGGGTTTTTCATGAGATAGCTGCTGCGCAGCGCATCTGCCTGACCGCGGCTCATCCCGGCGGCAGAGAGCTCCGCGTCGCTCGGCATGTAGCCGCTCTGGGTGATGAGCTTCATCATGTTCTGATAGCTCTTCTCCCCGCGCTCGTAGTTGAGCTTCTCCTGCGCCAGCATCTGGGAATAGCCCGCCTGCTGCCGCTGGTACTGGAGCTGCTCCCTGGCAAGGTCACGGTCGAGCTCGTCCTGCCCGCGCTGATAGGCCTGCTCCTCCAGCTTTGCCGCCATATCGTAGCGGTCCTTCGCCCGGCCGACCTCATCCTGCGCCAGGGCCATCGTCGAATCGAACAGGCCCTTGAGCGCGTCGCCCTCGGCGTTATAGCGCTCCCAGGCGGCCTGATAGAGCTGGGGCATCACCTGGCCCAGGCGCTGGAGATAGTACTCGTACTCCTGCTGTCCCACGCTCTGGGCGTAGCTGGAGCCGTAGCCACCCGTGAGGGAGGCCGCCTGTCCCATGGTGTCGCGCATAGCGCGCTGCCCCTCGGTGACCATTTGGGTGCGGTAGCTCCGGTACAGGGGGTCGCCCGCCGGGTCATAGCGGAAGGCGGGCCGGTTCACGATCTCGTCATAGAGCCTGCGGATCTGGCTGTCGTAGCTGGACGTAAAGTCCGGCAGCACGCTCTCGGCCCGGCGCAGCGCCTCCATGGTGCCGTCAAACTCGGTTTTTGTTTTTTCTTCGCTCATTCCTCATCCTCCTGTTCCAGCTCCTCGCCCGTGAGCGTGAGCGATACGTTTTCGGGTCTGTTCTCGGCGAGCGCCGCGATCCCGGCCGCGATCGTGTCAAAACTCTCGCGGCAAAGCTCTTCATGCCCGTCCGGGCTGCACCGCAGGGAGAAGAAGCCCGGCGCGCGCCGGATCACCGGCAGGGTCCGCTCCGCCGTCTCCAGCATGCGCTTTTCCAGCGCCATCATCAGCGCACTCAGCGCCGCGCACACAAGGTCGCCGCCAGCCTGCCCCGCCTGGGCGTGTCCCTCCATCGTGAGGCAGAGGCCCGCCCGGTCATACCGTACCCGCGTCATCGTCCGCCTCCCGGCTGGCCTGCGCCGCTTGCTCTGGCCCTTGCCTTCTCCATGCGTCGGTCCTCGCGGGCGCTGTCACGCTTGACCTCGCCCTTCTTCGGCGCGGGCACTGTTCTGCCCGTCAGGCCCGCCATCAGGCGGGCTGCCCGCTCGGGCTCGTATTTCTGCGTCATGGCCAGGGCGTACTGCTGGTAAAGGGCCAGCTCCTTCTGGATGCTGCCGTTATAGAAAAGCTGCTGCATCAGCTCGTCCTTGCCCTCAAACTCCATCATGCTCATGCAGGCGAGGGCCTGGTCGCTGCGCTCGGGGGTGAAAAAGCCGAGCTGATAAAACTGCAATGCCAGCTCGTTCTGGCTCATGCGGGTATAGGCGCTGCTCTTCTGGGGGATGACACGGATGTCGAAGACCGGTCTGCGCAGTCCGAGATCCACCCCCTCCGGAGCATAGAACGCCTGGGGCCGCAGGCCGTGATTATCGTAGCTCACAAACTGCTCCAGCCCCAGCGCGCCCGTGATGCGAAACTGCCGCGGCAGATTGTAAAACTGGCGGATGAGCTCGATGCAAAGCTCGATCATCTCCGCGTACACCCGGTAGCTTGCGCGGGTGGAGTCGCGGCTGCCCTTGCCGCTGGCCTCCTGCAGAGCGGCGATCGCGGAGGCCGCCGTCACGCCCGCGTTCACAAGCCCCACCGAGGTCTCGGTGTTGCCGGATGTCTCCCTGAGCTCGTTGATGACACTTGCGCGCATCTCCAGGTAGTTGCCGCTTAACGGCCTGTAGTCCACGATGCGCAGGCTGTCCTCGCCCAGATTGCCGCTGACGTGGACGATAGGGTTATTGAGGTTTAAAAACTCCTCCTCGTTCACGGCCCCGTCGGCTCTTTCAAAATAACGCGGCACCGCGCCCACCATGGTGTTTTTGAGAAAGGCGGTCTGCAGCATGTCGATCTGGGTCTGGGCATTGCGGCAGAG
The DNA here is from genome assembly GCA_902795045.1 of Oscillospiraceae bacterium. Lineage (GTDB taxonomy): Bacteria > Bacillota > Clostridia > Oscillospirales > Oscillospiraceae > Limivicinus. Next base: position 45,246 of record CADBJU010000012.1, read on the forward strand.
GTCAATGTACCCGTAGCCGCAGGGGCTTCCCTCCACGGGGAAGAGGCTGTCGAACACGAAGGGGTAGCGCCCGTGGTCATAGAGCCCGCGCGGGAAATCCGTTTCCCCTGCCGTCTCGCGCAGGAAGTCCTCGTTCTCGCTTGCGTACAGGAGGGTCGAGCCCACATACTTGCAGTAGTGCAGCACGTCCCGGCCCAGGAATTTCTTTTTGTAGTACACGTCGATGACAGTGGACTTGCCGTCGGTGCCCACGCTGTCGTCATAGAGAAAGCGCGTGGGGGCAAAGCTCATGGCCTTGAGCTTCCCGGCAAGCTGGGGGTACTCGGCGGTAAGAGCGTCGTTGTCCTCAAGACGCGTGTGGAAAAAGTACGCGCTGTCCTGCACGTCGCGCACCCCCGGCTCCCAGAATACGTTCAGAAGGTCGACGCGCTCGATGGTGATATCGCCGAGGCCGCCCGCCTTCTCGGTGTCCCAGCCCACGCGGTAGACGCCCGTGCCGGTCTTGAGCTTCTGCCACATCCCGTCGGAGTAGGTCTTCTCAAAGGCGTTCTGCTCCAGGATCACGGGCAGGATCTTGGAGAGGATGCGCGCCTCGGCTCGGTCGTCGGGCTCGCGCGGGAGGATGTTCGGCTCGGGGTAGGCGTCCATGGCGTCGGCGTGCTTGGAGACGATCACGTTGTGCAGCCACCCGGACACGGCCCGAAAGCCGTCGGAAGCCTCATGGCTTTTTCTCTCCTCGGCGCTGTTTCTAAGCTTCCACCAGTTTTCCGCCGCCACGGTGCGCCGCTCGATGCTGGCCTTCCCGGCCTTGTACTTCTGCAAAATCCGTGTAAATTCCGCCAGCCGCTTCTCATCGACCGGCAGGGCAAGCTCTTTGTCCATTGTTTATTTGAAACCTCCGTTCCTTACTGTAGGGGCTGACGCCCTCGGCAGCCCGCGCGGTAAAATTCGCGAATCGGATATGATGGGCGCGAAAAAAATGTCTGTTTTTCACGCATCATCTCGCATTGTACCTTATCTTTCATCGGGCCGCCGAGGGCGTCGGCCCCTACAATTTCATTCTATTTTTTCAGCGGGTCCACCATCAGCTCCTTTGTCTCCACGGGCCGGAGCGGCATGATGGGCCGCGCCATGCAGAGATAGCGCCACTCGTCGGCCACATGGTCCTCCTGACTTGTGTCCAGATCCTCAGGCTCGGCCTTGGCAAACTGCAAAAGCGGGATCGTGCGGATGAAGGCCCTGCAGTTATCGAAGACGTACATCCGCGCCCGGCCCTCGTCGTCGAACTGGAGACGGTAGTGGCACTGCATCCAGCCGGGGATGCGCTTGTGGTCGCCGGGCACGAAGTAGACCCCGAAGCGCGCCGCGGTCTCGGCCACGCTCTCGCCGCGGCTTGCGTCCCAGATGGCGGGGTCGGCCACGCCCTCGATCCTCCGCCCCCGGAGCCAGGGGTGCTCCCGCTCGATGCGGGCGATCTCCTGAAACTGCTTATCCGGCGTCCAGCGCACGCCCTCGTTGGGGGTATCGGTGCAGCCGTAGAGCTCGAGGATGCGGTACAGCACCCCCTCGTAATCGAGCGCCCACCACGCGCAGGAGAAGGGCTTTCCGTAGCCGAAGTCGTAGCTTCGAAGCAGGGTCCAGCCCCGCCGCGGCCCGGCGCTCATATCCAGCGGCGCGATCACATGGCACCATCTCCCCTGGGCCTTGAGCTCTTCCCGGCTGAGCTCGCAGCCGTGCTCCGCCGCCGCCTTCATGTCCGGCTCGATGCGGAAGTCCTCGAAGAACTGCCCCTCAAAGATGTCCCAGCTGCCGTAGAGCCACGCCTCTCTCAGCTTCGGCGGCAGACTTTGCAGCTGCTTTAAGTAGTCCGGGTTTTTCTCCATGAGCGCCCGGTTGTCCGTGACCAGGGCCTGGATGAAGCTGTGCTCGTCCGGCTCCTCCCCCTCCCGAAAGCGCCGGTCGATGAACAGACGCTTGACCCAGGCGTGGCCCTCGCCGCCGGGATTGCAGGTGTAGTAGATGCGCTTGGGAAAATCGTTTGTGCCTCGCACGCAGGCGCGCAGCTTTTCCATGCTGCACTCGCTCTGCTGGGTGGCCTCGTCCACAAACAGCACATCCACCTCGGTGCCCTGAAAGCGCAGGGCGTCCTTTTCGTTTTCCAGATACCGGAACAGGATGCGGCTGCCGTTGGGGAAGGCGATCTGCTTTTTGGCGTCGTTATAGACCGCGATCCGCTCCTCTCCCTCCAGGTAGCAGCCCAGCATCTGGCACAGGGGCACGATGTGGTTTTCCTGCAGCTCGGGGTAGGTCTTGCGCACGATCATGACCTTTATGCCCGCATATCTGAGGCACAGCAGCACCGCCTTGACGCGCACGGCCCAGCTCTTCCCGCCGCCCCGCGCCCCGCCGTAGCCCACATATTTGTGCCGGTCCCGCAAAAACAGCTTCTGCTTCTCGCTCGGCCTCGGCAAACATATCTCAGCCATTTTGAAACTTCACTTTCCGCTTTTCACTTTTCACTTTTAAATGCTCATCTCCTCCGCCTCCCCCTCAAAGCGCACGGTCAGCGCGCCGCCGTTTGCCTGCCCGTCGTCCCACAGGCTTTGCAGCTCCTTGAGCGCGCCGGTTATCGTTTTGAGGTCCTTCAGGTCCGGTTCCTCCGCCCGGTCAAGGTATTCCTCGAAGCACCGCAGCAGCTTTTGTCCCACCCGTTTGAGCGCTTCCCGCTCTTCCGCGCCGCTCATATGTCGCGGTATTTGCAGTCGTAGGTGCAGCCGTAGACCGGGCAGCGTTCGAAGCGGCTCGTGCAGTAGCGCCCCATGTGTACATCTCTCTGCCTGAGGGATTCAAAGCGGCTCACCGTCTCGACGCCCTCGCCGTAGCCCTCGCAGCAGATGCTGCACCCGGCCCGGTCGTCCGAAATATAGAAGGGGCAGCGCACATCCGCGTCCGTCCAGCTGATCTTTTTGTATTGTCCCATCTTCGTCCTCCTCGCGGGAGCTCGTTTCGTCCCGCTCGTCGTAATCTGTCCCGTCCCGTTCAAACCAGGGCGGGTACCCGCTGCGCTCCATGCAGCGGATGATCGGATCTTCCCCGATCAGTTTCAAAGAACCACCTCGCTTGAAATCGGCGTTGGTCGCACATATTTAAGACAAAAGCCTTGACAAGTCCGCTTTCATGCCGTAGAATAAGAAAAAACCGCAAGGCGTTGTCTCATTTCTTTCAGACGCGCTTGCAGTATATCCCATATTTTTTAGAATTTCAAGGGCGAGCTCACTCCTTTTTAAGATTTGGTGAGCTTGCACAAAAATGGGGTGAGCTTTTTGTTCCAATATGACCGCTTCGAAGCATTATTAAAATCCCGCGGCATCACCAAGACTCATATCTCCCGCTGCCTGGGCCGCAGCGCCACGCTCTGCCAGGACTGGAAACAGCAGAAATCCCAGCCCAGCGACAGACAGTTGAGGGAGGTGGCCCGCATCCTCGGCACCACGCCCGAATACCTGCGCGGGGAGACGGACGAGGTTTCGCCCGGCGCCATGAGCGAGGAGATGGAGCAGCTTCTCACCTCCCTGCGGGAGCGTGAGGATATGCGCATGCTCTTTAAGCTCGCCCAGGACGCGTCCCCGGCGGATGTGCGTCAGGCCGTGAAGATCATCGAGGCGCTGCGGCGCGATGACTGACACCTATGTGCGCCTGATCGCTCTGCCGGCGAAGGTGGAGGGCGTAACGCTCCCGAACGACGACGGCAGCTTTGACATCTACATCAACTCCCGCCTCTCCCCCGTACGGCAGCAGGAGACGCTGGAGCATGAGCTGCGCCACATCCGGCACGAGCATTTCTATCTCGACATGGATGTCCGGCGCATGGAGCGTCAGGCGGACGGGGAAGCGCTGAACGTGGTCCTCCACCCGCCCGCGGGCATGGTGCCCTGCTTTCACTCCGAGCAGGCCCTTGCCCACTGGGTCGATACCCTGTGCCAACAGCTCGGGGTAGACTTGGGCACGGTGTAAAATAAAGCTTTGCCTTCCCCTCGAGAGGAAGCCATACCTCACGTTCTGTCCGCGTATAAAATACACTTGACTTATTATCGCGTACAGTGTATCATAGCTCCGCTTACAAGAATTATAATCAGGATGTGATCTCATGCTTTATATCAGCACCCGCGGCGCTTCACCCGCCGTTTCCTCCGCCCGCGCGATCGTGGACGGTCTTGCCCCCGACGGCGGGCTCTATGTCATGGCCCCCGGGGAAATCCCCCAGCTTGACTGGCGTTCCTTCCTGGCCCTGGATTATCCGACGCTGGCCTCGAAGGTCCTCTCCGCCCTCCTGCCCGACTTTGACGAGGCGGAGGCAAAGGCGCTGGTGACCGCGGCCTACACGGGCAAGTTCTCCGATCAGCGCATCGCCCCCCTCCACGCCGCCGGGGACGATCTGTTTCTCGAACTCTTCCACGGCCCCACGTCGGCCTTCAAGGACGTGGCGCTTTGCCTGCTGCCGCACCTGATGAAGCGCTCGGCGGAAAAGCTCGGCGATAAGGACGATATCCTCATCCTCACCGCCACCAGCGGCGACACCGGCAAGGCGGCGCTCGAGGGATTCCGCGACGTTGAAGGCATCCGCATTCTGGTCTTCTATCCCCGCGACGGGGTCAGCGCCGTACAGAAGGCGCAGATGGTCACCCAGGCGGGCAAAAACGTGAAGGTCTGTGCGGTGGAGGGCAACTTTGACGATGCCCAGTCCGGCGTGAAGGCCATCTTCTCCGCAATGCCCAACGGTCTCTCGTCTGCAAACTCCATCAACATCGGCCGTTTGGTCCCCCAGGTGGTCTATTACTTCTCCGCCTATATCGACGCGGTGCGCCTCGGCAAGATCCGCGCGGGGCAGAAGCTCAACTTCTCTGTCCCCACGGGAAACTTCGGCGACATTCTGGCGGGGTATCTCGCTCTGCGCATGGGTCTGCCGGTCGGCAAGCTCATCTGCGCCTCCAACGCCAACAACGTCCTCACGGACTTCATCCGCACCGGCGTCTATGACCGCCGCCGTCCCTTCCACAAGACCATCTCCCCCTCCATGGACATCCTCATCTCCAGCAACCTTGAGCGCCTGCTCTATCTCATGAGCGGCGACAGCGCCTTAGTGGCCTCCCTGATGCTTAAGCTTAAAAACGAGGGGCACTACAGCGTCCCCGCGGAGCTGCTGGAAAAGATCCAGGCGACCTTCTGCGCGTCCTGCTGTGACGATGACGGCACGAAGGACGCGATCAGCACGGTCTGGAGCCGGAACGCCTATCTCTGCGACACCCACACCGCTGTGGGCTGGAGCGCCGCCCAGGCCTTCGGCAAGGCGGAGGGCCCCACGGTCATTCTCTCCACCGCCTCGCCCTACAAGTTCCCCGCGGCGGTCCTCTCCGCCATCGGCGAGAGCTGTGACGGCGACGAATTTGCCATGATGGACGCGCTGGAAGAGAAGACAGGCGTCCCTATGCCGGAGAATCTGCGCGGCTTGAAGGAGCGTCCGGTGCTCCACCGCGATTGTGTCGCCCCCGCGGACATGCTCGAATACGTCAGGGAAAAGAAGGCGGAATCAAGCTGGGCGAAATGATTGCGGTATACCGCACGTCACCCCATACGTCACGTATCGGGTGACCCAGGTTAGGTTAGGTAAGGTTAGGTAAGGATAGTATAGGATAGATTAGGACAGGAAAGGATAAAGAGAGTATGTACATCACATGCCTGGATCTGGAAGGCGTATTGGTCCCCGAGATCTGGATCGCCTTCTCGGAGGCAAGCGGCATCCCCGAGCTTCGCCGCACCACACGCGACGAACCCGATTACGACAAGCTCATGCGCTGGCGTCTCGGTATTCTGAAGGAACACGGCCTCGGCCTCAAGGAGATCCAGGACGTGATCGCCACCATCGACCCCCTGCCGGGTGCAAAGGAGTTTCTGGATGAGCTCAGGTCCACCACTCAGGCCGTCATTTTAAGCGACACCTTCACCCAGTTTGCCCAGCCTCTGATGAAAAAGCTCGGCTGGCCGGCGCTGTTCTGCAACGAGCTGGTAGTCGCCCCGAGCGGCGAGGTCACGGATTTCCGTCTCCGCTGCAAGCAGACGAAGCTCTCCACCGTGCGGGCCTTCCAGTCCGTGGGCTATGAGACCATCGCCTCCGGCGACAGCTTCAACGACCTGGCCATGATCCAGGCGAGCAAGGCGGGTTTCCTCTTCCGCGCCCCGGAGAGCATCAAGGCCCAGTACCCCGAGATTCCCGCCGTCGACGAATACGATGAGCTGTTGAAGCTCATCAAGGGCGCCATGGTCTGACCCCGGAGGAATGAATATAGATTCAGCCATCCATGATATACGAATCCCCGGCGAAAACGATTACGTTTCGCCGGGGATTTCTGTTGCAGACGGTGGGGAAATCTGCTATAATGCGCGTATTCAAAAAGCTCTCTGCGCGGAAGGAGTCCCGCCATGAATCTGAACGCCATTCACCACATTGCGATCATCGTCTCGGACTACGCGGCATCCCGCGCATTCTATGTTGACAAGCTGGGCTTTCCGGTGCTGCGGGAAAACTGCCGCCCGGAGAAGCGGGACCGGAAGCTCGACCTGAAAGTAAACAACGACACGGAGCTTGAGATCTTCGCCCCGGAAAACCCGCCGAAGCGCCCCTCTTACCCCGAGGCCTGCGGCCTGCGGCACCTGGCCTTTCACGTTTCGGATATCGAGCAGACCGTCGCGGAGCTCTCCGCTCTCGGCATTGCCTGTGAGCCCATCCGCTTTGATACCTTCACGGGAAAGCGGATGACCTTCTTTCACGACCCGGACGGCCTTCCGCTGGAGCTGCACGAGTAGGATACAGAGCAAAAAGGAGACATTCGCACAGCAATGAACAATCAAGTTGCGAGACAGGCATTCAAAACCTCCATCCCCGTGATGGCGGGCTATATCGTACTCGGCATGGGCTTTGGCCTGCTGCTGCACGATGCGGGCTACGGCGTCGGCTGGGCCCTGCTCATGGCCGTCACCATCTACGCCGGCACCATGCAGTATGTGGGCGTGAGCCTGCTTGCGGGCGCGGCGTCCGTACTCACCACCGCGCTGACCACGCTGATGGTGCAGGCGCGGCACCTTTTCTACAGCATCTCCATGATCGAGCGCTACAAGGGCGCGGGCAAATATAAACCCTACATGATCTTCGGCCTGACGGACGAGACCTATTCGCTTCTGAGCGACGACAACCTCCCCGTTGACGCAAAGGACGCCCACCGCTACCGCTTCCTCGTCACCATGTTCAACCACAGCTACTGGATCATCGGCTGCGTGACCGGCAACCTTCTGGGCGAGGTGTTGCCCTTTTCGACCAAGGGCCTGGAGTTTTCGATGACGGCGCTGTTCGTGGCGTCGCTGACCGAGCAGTGGATCACCATGCACGACCACATCCCCGCGCTGACGGGTCTTTTCAGCACGCTTTTGTGCCTGCTCGTCTTCGGGCCGGACAATTTCCTGATCCCGGCCCTGCTGCTCATCACCCTGATCCTGACGCTTCTGCGCAGCCGAGAGGAGGCCCGGGCATGAGAGAAGTCAAGCTGATTGCCGTCATGGCTCTCGGCACAGCGCTGCTGCGTTTTCTGCCGTTTCTCATTTTCCGCAAACGCACGCCGCCCTACATAGCCTATCTGGGGAAGGTCCTGCCCCCGGCCCTCGTCGGCATGCTGGTCATCTACTGCTTCAAGGACGTGAGCTTCACGACCGCGCCCCACGGCCTGCCGGAGCTGATCGCGGCGGGGAGCGTGGTTCTGCTGCACGTCTGGAAACGCAGCTCCCTCATCAGCATCCTCGGCGGCACGGCGATCTACATGGTGCTCGTGCAGCTGGTATTTGCGTAAACGCAAACCGGGCGCGCGGTAAAACACAGGTTTTATACGTTAAATCGGTGCTGAACGTAGGGGCCGACGCCCACGGCGGCCCGACAGAGAAATCTCAATAATTGCACATATCCCCGGCAAATTCGCCGCATTCGTGCGTTTTTGCCGGGGATTCCAGCATAAATTTGACCTGAACCGCGCGGGCCGCCGTGGGCGTCGGCCCCTACAATGGCATCCGGACTTTTTCTCAGCCCTTTTTCGTTTTTCTCATAAACAAAAAAGTGGCCCCTTCCGTTTGGAAGGGGCCAGAACAGCAATCCATATGAACATTTCTCATGTTATAAAGGAATTTGCTTCGGACAATGCCAGGCCATGTCGCGATCATCGCCTGTTGATTGTCTCAATCGGTTTTCCGTCACAAGTTATGTATGCGTGATACGTTGACGATTGTTGCCCGGTCAACCTCCGGCCTCTTGGCCGCCGGCAGCCCGCAAGTAAATTGGTCATGCTCTCCGGGTTTATGGTGCCGATTACACCGATGGGATGCCGCCCATCTCCAGTGACGTGAATTATACTACCGGTTCGTCGGAAAGTCAATGAATAAATTATGAACTTTTGAAGGAATTACCATCCCATCGAAGGGCGCAAAAAGCTCTTGCGGCAGTACAATCCATGTGTTATGATTGAGAAAACCCGGTATAAAGGAGAAAAAACATGAATCTTGAAAATAAACCCATCGGCATCATCGGTGCCATGGACAATGAGATCGAGCTGTTGAAAAGCAGCATGGACATCAAAAAGATGGAAGCCATCGCGGGCATGACCTACTACTGCGGCACGCTCTGTGAGCATGATGCGGTGCTGGTGCGCTGCGGGATCGGCAAGGTCAACGCCGCCATCTGCGCCCAGACGCTGATCACCCACTTCGGCGTCGGCCGGGTCATCAACACCGGCGTCGCCGGTTCCCTGGACAAGGACATCAACATCGGGGACATCGTGGTCTCCACCGACGCCGTGCAGCACGATATGGACTGCACGTCTCTGGGCTACAACAGGGGCATCATTCCCGACAACGAGTTCAGCTCCTTCGAGGCGGACGAGGGCATGCGCCGCAGCGCGGTGGAGTCTGCGCGCCTTGCCGCGCCGGAGAAGCACGTCTTTGAGGGTCGTGTCGCTTCGGGCGATCAGTTCATCGCCGACAGCGCCCGCAAGCAGGCCATCATCAAGGAGCACGGCGCTATCTGCTGTGAGATGGAGGGCGCCGCCATCGGTCAGGTCTGCGCCCAGAACCGCGTGCCCTTTGTCATCATCCGCGCCATCTCCGACAAGGCCGACGATTCCGGTCATCTCTCCTACCGCTCCTTCGTGGAGATTGCCGCCAGGCACAGCGCAGCCATCGTAAAGCATATGGCGGAAAACGCCTGAATTTGAGCCTTAAAAAAGGGGCTGTCTCAAAACGCCGTGTCATTCTGAGCGAAGCGAAGAATCTTTCTTCAAAGTTTGTGAAAACCTTCAAAAAGATCCTTCGTCACTTCGTTCCTCAGGATGACAAAACGGTAAACGTTTTGAGACAGCCCTTTTTTTGTCCTCAGCTCTTGTAGATCACCAGTGTCTCACCCTCGCGGATGAGGTCGGGGTTGCGGATGTTGTTCCAGGTTACCAGATCCATGATGGACACACCGTACATGGCCGCGATCTTGGTGAGCGTGTCGCCGCGCTTGACCGTGTAGCCGATCTTCTGCCGCCTGGGCTCGTTCTCGCCGCCGCTGACCCCGGCAAGGCCCGCGTCGCTGAGGGGCTTCTTTTCTTTTCCGAACATGTGAGTTCCTCTCCTTCTTGGCAATTTTCTTGTATGATGGAAAAAGTATAAACCGCCGCGGCGTTTTTTACAAGTAGGCCGGGCCGGGTTTAGGAAATCTTAAGGAATGACGAAAAGCCCGCTCCCTTTATTTGTTAGCTTTGGTTAACTTTTTTAACGAAAGCTCTTGACAAGTTAGTTGAGATTAACTATTATACTATGTGCAAGTTAGCCAAACGCAACTCGCAATCCGGACAAGAGAGAGGAACAGCAATGATGCCTTTGAATGTAGCGCAGCCCGGGGAAGAGAACATCATCCGCAAGATCGGCGGCAGCCCCGAGGTAAAGCAGCATCTGGCGGATCTGGGCTTTGTCGTGGGCGGCACGGTCACGCTGCTGAGTGTTCTGGGCGGCAATGTGATCGTGAACGTCAAGGAGTCCCGGGTCGCCCTGGACGCCGACATGGCCAGAAGAATCATGATTTAATTCAATTGGGAGGAAACGGAATGAAAACACTGCGTGACGCGAAAATCGGCGAGACCGTCAAGGTCGTCAAGCTCCACGGAGAGGGTGCGGTAAAGCGCCGCATCATGGACATGGGCATCACCAAGGGCGTCGAGGTCTATGTGCGCAAGGTCGCGCCGCTGGGCGATCCGGTCGAAGTCACCGTGCGCGGCTACGAGCTGAGCCTGCGCAAGGCCGACGCCGAGATGGTCGAGGTCGAGTAAAGACGTACCTGTTCCGGGGCGGCGGCCCCGTATTTCAAAGGGTTGCGGTTAGCATCATCTAACCCGCACAAGAAAGGATTTACAGCCATGAATATACGCATTGCCCTTGCCGGCAACCCCAACAGCGGCAAAACGACGCTTTTTAACGCCCTGACCGGCTCCGCCCAGTTTGTGGGCAACTGGCCCGGCGTCACGGTGGAGAAGAAGGAAGGCAAGCTCAAAAAGTTTGACGGCGTCATCGTCACGGACCTGCCCGGCATCTACTCCCTCTCCCCCTATACCCTGGAGGAAGTGGTCGCCAGAAACTACCTCATCGACGAACGCCCCGACGCCATTTTGAACATCGTCGACGGCAACAACCTGGAGCGCAACCTCTACCTCACCACCCAGCTGACCGAGCTGGGCATCCCTGTGGTGGTCGCCATCAACATGATGGACATTGTCCGCCGCAAGGGTGACAAGATCGACACCAAGGAGCTGTCCCGTCAGCTCGGCTGCGAGGTCGTGGAGATCTCCGCCCTGAAGGGCGACGGCGTACAGGCCGCCGCCGAGGCCGCCGTAAAGGCCGCCAGGGGGGCCAGGACCATCCCCATGCACAAGTTCAACGGCGTGGTGGAGCACGCCCTGGCCCACATCGAGGAGGTCACCGTCCACCACCTGCCCGAGGAGCAGCAGCGCTGGTACGCCATCAAGCTCTTCGAGCGCGACGAGAAGGTGATGCAGAAGCTGAATCTGCCCGCCGAGACGGTGGCCCACATCGAAAACGACATCAAGGCCGCCGAGAAGGAGATGGACGACGACTCCGAGAGCATCATCACCAACGAGCGCTACATCTACATAGGCTCGGTCATCAAGGCCTGCTATAAGAAAAAGAGCCACGGTGAGCTGAGCACCTCGGACAAGATCGACCAGATCGTCACCAACCGCTGGCTGGCTCTGCCCATCTTCGCCCTGGTCATGTACCTGGTCTACGCCCTGTCCATGGGCAAGTCTATCGCCGACGGCGGCCTCTCCATCGGCACCTTCCTCACCGACTGGGCAAACGACGTGCTGGGCGGCGCGTGGCTGACCGACGGCTCCCGCGCCCTGCTGGAGAGCTGGGGCGTGGCCCCGTGGCTCGTGGGCCTCATTTCCGACGGCATCCTCGCCGGCGTCGGCGCGGTGCTGGGCTTCGTGCCCCAGATGCTGGTCCTCTTCCTGATGCTGTGCCTGCTGGAAGACTGCGGCTACATGGCCCGCATCGCCTTCATCATGGACCGTATCTTCCGCCGCTTCGGGCTTTCCGGCAAGAGCTTCATCCCCATGCTGGTGGGTACCGGCTGCGGCATTCCCGGCGTCATGGCCTCGCGCACCATTGAAAATGAGCGCGACCGCCGCATGACCATCATGACCACGACCTTCATCCCCTGCGGCGCGAAAATGCCCATCATCGGTCTGATTGCGGGCGCGCTCTTCAACGGCAGCACCCTCGTCGCCACCTCCGCCTACTTCATCGGCATTGCGGCCATCGTCATCTCCGGCATCATGCTCAAGAAGACGAAGATGTTCGCCGGCGACCCGGCTCCCTTCGTCATGGAGCTGCCCCCCTACCATGTCCCCGCCTGGGGCAACGTCCTGCGCGGCACCTGGGAGCGCGGCTGGTCCTTCATCAAGCGCGCCGGCTCCGTCATCGTCATCGCCTCCATCATCATCTGGTTCCTCTCCGGCTTCGGCACGGTCAACGGCAAGTTCGGCATGGTCAAGGAGCTCTATGAAGACAAGGAGCTCGTCAATGACGCCTACGTCAGCCAGGTGGCCGAGCGCATGGGCATTCCCGAGGACGAGGTCGAGCCTATGGACGACTCCATCCTGGCCCGCGTCTCCCAGCCCGTGTCCGTGATCTTCAAGCCCTTGGGCTTCGGCGACTGGAAGCCCACCACCGCCACCGTCACCGGTCTTGTGGCCAAGGAGGAGGTCGTCGGAACCTTCGGCGTCCTGTATAACTACGACGACAAGGACGGCGAGGAGGAGCTGGAGGAAAACGGCGACCAGATCTGGCCGAACGTGCGCGAGGACTTTGAGCGCTTCTCCGGCGGTCACGGCAAGCTCGCGGCCTACTCCTTCATGATCTTTAACCTCCTCTGCGCCCCCTGCTTTGCGGCCATCGGCGCCATCAAGCGCGAGATGAACAGCCGCAAGTGGACCTGGTTTGCCATCTGCTACCAGTGCGGCTTTGCCTATGTGATCTCCCTGATCGTCTGGCAGATCGGCTGCGCGATCGCAGGCAGCGTGCATGTGCTCGGCCTGATCGCGGCGATCGCCCTGCTCGCGGCCCTGTGCTGGCAGCTGTTCAAGCCCTACAAGGAGTCGCAGAAATTAACCGTAAAGTAATTCTCCCATTCTGACAGCATCCCTTTTCTTTCTCTTTGGCGGCGCCGGGACTTCCTCCTGTTTAACCCGGCGCCGCCCCTTATAAGGAGTTGATCCCATGCTGACCTGGTTATCGGCAAATCTCATCAATATCGTTCTGATCCTGGTAATCGCGCTGGTCGTCACGCTGATCGTGCGCGGCATGATCCGCGACCGCAAGAGCGGCAGGTCGGGCTGCGGCGGAAACTGTGCCGACTGCGGTTCCTGTCACGGCTGCTCTTCGTGCCGGTCATAGCTTGCCGTATTCTTTTCTCCACTTTACTTTAAACAAAAAAGGGCGCGTTGCATAATCCACTTTTCGCATAATTGTCTGTGAATACCGTAGGGGAGGGGCTTGCCCCTCCCGGCAGTGCAACACAACCATTATAAAACAATGTACGGCGAAAACGTAGCATTTTACGAAATCGCCGTACATTTTTCATAGTTCAAGTTTGTCGTGTGCGGGAGGGGCAAGCCCCTCCCCTACGCTCATAAGACTGTGTTTTCGCGAAAAACAGTTATTTTGCAACGCGCCGTTTTTTGTTCCTTTAGTCGTTGTCGATGTCGAGGTCGACCGGCTTCTTGTCGTCGGGATCGACGCCGGTGGCCTCCTCCTCGGCCTTCTTCTCCAGCTTGTTCATGAAGATCGGGGAGAGGATGCCGACGATGCACAGGGCGATCAGCACCCAGCACACGACGGAGGAGAACAGCACCGAGATATTGCCGCGCGAGGTACGCAGCGCGTTTCTGAGGCCCTTCTCGCCGATGGGCCCGAGGATCAGGGCCAGGACCACGGCGGCGGTGTTGAGATCGAACTTTCGCATCAGATAGCCCAGCACGCCGAAGGAGAGCATCACGACGATGTCCATGATGTTCTTGTGGATGGCGTAGGAGCCCACGAAGCAGAGGACCGTCACGCAGGGGATCAGGATCGCGTCGGACAGACGGGAGATCTGCGCAAAGCCGCGGCAGCCCAGAAGGCCGATGCCCAGCATGAAGAACTGGACGAGCACGAAGCCCGCGAAGAAGGTGTAGGTCATCGGGGCGTACTTGCCGAAGAGCTCGGGGCCGGGGGTAAGGCCCTGGATGACGAGGCCGCCCATCAGCACCGCCGTGACGGATTCGCCGGGAATACCGAGCGTCAGGGTCGGGATCAGGGAGCCGCCGGTGACGGCGTTGTTGGCCGCCTCGGAGCCCGCCACGCCCTCGATGGAGCCCTTGCCGAACTGCTCCTTGTGCTTGGAAAACTGCCGGGAGGTGTTGTAGCCCAAAAAGCACGCGATGGACGCGCCCGCGCCCGGCAGGATGCCGATGAGGTTGCCGATGATCCAGGAGCGCACGATGGTGGGACGGAGGATCTTCCGTTCCTCTCGGCTCAGGCTCATCTTGTCGGTGAACTTGGTAGCCTGAGCGCGGGCCTTGATCTTCTTCTCGGCCAGGATGAAGACCTGGGACATGGAGAACAGGCCAATCAGGGCACAGGTGGTATTGATGCCCTCGGCGAAGTAGGAGCTCGGCATGAAGCGCTTGACGCCGGAGATCGGGTCAAGGCCGATGGTGGAGATCAGCAGGCCAAGCGCGCCGGACATGAGGCCTTTAATCATGGATTTGGACGACACGCCCGCAATGATCGTCAGGCCGAAGATGGAAAGCCAGAAGTACTCGGCCGACATGAACTTGAGCGTCAGCTTTGCCAGCAGAGGGGAGAAGAAGTACAGGGACACGCAGCTCAAAAGGCCGCCCCAGAAGGAGGCGTAGCAGGCGGTAAAGAGCGCCTTGCCCGCTTGTCCGCGCTGGGTCATCTGGTAGCCTTCGATGGCCGTAGCCGCCGAGGCTGGGGTACCGGGGGTATGGATCAGAATGGCGGAAATGGAGCCGCCGAAGATCGCGCCACAGTAGATGGCTCCGAGAACGATGAGGCCGGTCTCGGGCTTCATCGTGAAGGTCATGGGCAGCATCAGGGCCACGCCCATCGCGGCCGAAAGCCCCGGCATGCAGCCGATGACAATGCCCATGGCCACGCCGCCTGCCATCATCAGAAGGTTAATGGGAGTCAGGGCATTGAGAAAGCCCGCGCCCATCAGAGATAAGGTATCAAGCATTTTTCAAGCCCTCCTTTACTTTTTGAGTGCTTTCATCACGGTGCCCACCGGCAGCTTCACGCCCAGGAACTTCTGGAACGCAAAGTAGATGAGACCCACGATGACGACCACGGTGATCGCGGTGTAAAGCGGCGGAACCTTCAGGAACAGGAGCACCGCCACCATAAACACCACGGTGGAAATGTAGAAGCCAAAGAAATAGATGCACACCAGATACAGGATGGTGGCCGCCAGGCAGAAGAAGAACTGCCTGGGCTGGAAGCCCGCGAACACCTCATCCACGCCGCTCTCCACGCCGTACTTTTTCGCGTTGACCAGCATCTGCACAAGGTACAGCGTCGTCAGGCCGAAGAGCAGGATGATGGTAAAACGCGGGTAGGTCTGGCTCGAAGCCTTGAGCTTCGTCATATGGTAATAGAAAAAGCCACAGACGGCGTACATGAACAGCACGACGCCTATGTCCGTCTTCTTCATCTTCAAGGGACAATCCCTCCTTTATAGCTCTCTCTTCTCACTGTAGGGGCCGATGCTTATCACGCGGCCCGGCAGCTAAAACGGAAATCATACATCAATCCCCGGCGAAACCGTGTCAGTGTTTGCGTTTTCGCCGGGGATTTTTCATTGCGTCAATATGTATCGTGCGGGCCGCCGAGGGCGTCGGCCCCTACGATATTCTCTCCAGGAATCAGCTTAGTAATCGTACCAGAAGCCCTCGGACAGGCTTTCAGTGAATCTCTGCTGCTGCTCAATGAGCTCGCCGGTCGCCTTGGCATCCTTGAAATCCGTAGTGAAGCTTGCGGCAGCCTCCTGATACTCAGGATCTTCCATTGTGGCCTTGAAGGCTTCCTCATAGAACTTGATCACGTCCTCGCTCACGCCGGCGGGAGCCACGATGCAGCGGGAGGAGCCCAGCCAGTCGGGATAGTAACCCAGTTCGGCAAGGGTGGGGACGTCGGGCAGCTCTTTAATACGCTCGGGGCTGAATACACCGAGAATGCGCACTTCGTTCGCCATGGAGGCGATATCAGCGACCTTGACGACGCAGAAGTCGGCCTCGCCGCCGCGCAGACTCAGCAGCTCGTCAGCAGTGTTGCCCTGCTGAACATCTATGTAGGTAAATTCGGCAGAGTTGGCAAAGGCCTGAGCGCCGATGTGGTTGGAAGCGCCGTTGCCGTTGGTCGAGGCGATCAGCTCATCCTTGGTGCCTTGCTTTTCACGGCCATAGGCTACAAGCGCGTCAAGATCGGGGAAACGGTCATCGTCTGCACGTACGACAACAATGGAAGTCTCGGTGACGTGATTGCAGATGGCGGCAAAATCATCGGTCTTGTAGGTGCCGAGCTCCTTTACGATGGAATTGTTGAAGTTTGGCAGATTGATGAAGCCGATGGTCATGCCGTCGGGGTCAGACTCCGCCAGCTTGGACCAGCCGATGGAGCCGGAGCCGCCGTCGACATTGTCGATCACGATGGTCTGACCGATGTACTTTTCCGCGTACTTGGCGAGAATGCGCGCTGTCTGGTCTGTGCCGTTGCCGGCTTTGTACGCGACAATCATACTGACCGGTCCGTTGGGTGCGAAGTCGGCATACGCGGAGGCCGTCAGCGCAAAGATCATGCACAGGACGAGCGCGAGGGCAAAGATTTTTTTCATGGGTCTTCCTCCTTTTCATGATTCCGGACGCATCATGATGCGCCCGCTTTCCGTTACGGAGTTTCTCTCTGTCTCCGATTTACAGGTTTTACTATACCATGATTGTTCAAACATTACAAGCGTTATTTCTAAAAGTGTAATAAGAAAGTAGCAGTATTTTTGGCAGTATTGCATAATTCCAGGAGAAATTTTTGTTAAGTTTCCCTATTTTGCCTGATGCCGCAGCAAAAGAAAAAGGACCTCTTCGGTCAAAAGATCGGAGGGGTCCTGCGACGTATTACTTTTTCGGCGGCTTGTCACCCTTTCCGTGTCCGCTGTCGGGCGGTGTCGGCATATCGTGCGGGCGTGCCGGGGCGCTGCCGGATGCGCCGCTGACAGGGCTGCCTTCAGAGGCTGTGCCTTCGGTGTACACCTCGCCGTCCACGGTGAGGGTATGGCCGTTCAAGTCGATGCTGTCCGCGTCGCACTTGAGGCTCTTGACATGCGAGTCCCCGGTCAGGACCCATCTGGCCCCGTCTGTGAGCTCCACATACACCTCGCCCTCGTCATCGGGATTGACAGCGCCTGTGAGCACGCTTCCGTCCCAGAGGTGCAGGTTCAGTGTGGAAATGCTGTCCACGAGCAGATCTCCGTCCAAAGTCTGAGCCGCGGTATAGAGCTCGACGTGCCCGCCGTTTGCCCCTTCCCTGCCCCAGCCCGCGGCGGCTGCGCGGAGGAAGACGCCGTCGGGATCGTCGTTGACGATCCGGGCAGCGGTGAGCTGGATGACGGCGCGGGTGTTGTTGACAAAGAAGATGTCGCCGTTTAAGTTCGTGATGCTGCCGCCGCGCATGGTGAAGGAGGCCTCCCCCTCATCCGCGTCGCCGGACATGGACTGGTAGAGCATGACCGCCTGATACCAGGGGGACTTGCCGCTGTTCTTCTGCGTGTTGGCGGCGGTGAGTGCGACGTTTTCGAGCGTCACGGAATTCTTTCCCTCCACGACGACGCCCTGGGAGGCCGTGGTGCTGAGCTCGGCATCGGTGACGGTAATATCTGCGGTGGAGTAAACGGCAGGCGAGCCGACCCCGGCGGTGTCATAGGTGCCGCCCGTGACGTTTACCGTGCCGCCGCCCCGGTCGGAGCGGATGGCGGCGGAGGATCTGCCCGTCGTGTGGACCACCACATTGTCCGCGTTCATGGTGGCGCCCCCCGTGGTCATGAGGCCGCCGGAGCAGTCACCGCCGGTCACGATGGTGGAGTCGGCAATGCTCACGACGGTATCCTCGCCGCAGCTGAAAACGGCGTTTGCGTGCTTGCCGTCGGTCGTGACCGAGACCTCGCGCAGCGTAAGCGCCGCTCCGTTTTCGGCAAGGACGGCGGCGTTTTCGCCGTAGAAGTCCGCCTCGTCCCCTTCGGCGCTGCCCGTCTTGGTGACGGTGATGTTGGAATAGAAGGCCGCCTCGCCGTCAGCCTCAATGGCGTGGCCGCCGACGGTATTGTCAGCGAAGCTTTCGCCGGCGGTGGGTGCGGGACTGTAAAGCGCCGGTACAGGCGACAGATCCGACGCCTGGGCGGCGGTGCAGCCGGTGAGCCCCCGGTCTGCCAGCAGTAAAAGCGCCGCGACGAGCGCGCATGATTTCATATTGAGCCTCATAAGGTGATCCCTCCTTCTCGGGATTTTAACGATCATAAGCCTTGACGCTGCACGCTTTCTGAATGTTCCCGGCATTCATACAATGTTTACAAGTTTTGGTGAAACCGGCATTTGCACGGTAAAATGGATTTAACTGTCTCTGTCAGAGAAATATGTCTTTCCCGTTATTCTGCGGAACACCTGTCGAAATTTGGCGCGCATACTTGTAGACGGTGAAAAAATGTGATAAAATAAATGTGGATTAGTGCGCCCTTTTACGAACATCGGGCGCAGTATCCGAACTGGATACAGCTTTGATCCAACCGCAAGGGGGATATCATGAAAACACGCTTCAACCGGGCAGGGATCCTTTTCCTTCTGCTGGCGCTGTTTTATGCGCTGCTGCCCGCGGCATGGGCCGAGGAATGGACTGCGCCCGTGCTGTCGGAAGAGATCGCTGCAGCGGATGATTATACCGATTATATTGTGCTTGAGGAAGAGGTCCCCGCATACGAATACCTGATCCTCGAGGAAGCGGTCACGCCGCTTGAGGAGGAGCTGCTGCCGGAGGAGGCCCCCGCCGCCAAGCCGCAGTCCTCCGCCGCGAAACCGCAGTCCTCTGCCGCCGGGCCCGGCACCGCGCCCCAGCTGCAAGACGCGTCCGGCGGGGATTCCGTCGTCCTTGACATGCACGAGCTGGACACGGGCGTATACTTTTACGCCGAGTTCAACGGGGCCGGGTCCGTGGACTTTCGTCTGCTGCTGCCGGAAAACGCCCGCGGGGGCGAATATACGGTCCTGGCCGAGGACGGGCAGGGCGGCTCCGCTGTCGCGGAAAACGCGCCGGGCCAGCGCGTCATCGACGTCTTCAGCAATGTCCGTCCGGACCAGCTTTTCTATGATATGGCGCTCACGCTCCGCCACGGCGAACAGGAGCGCCGCATCACCGTCCGGGATTACCTCGAGAAGTGCTGCGGCGCGGGGATGCCCGTACCTGCTAAAACCGCATACTGTGCAGGCGCGATCAGCGGCGTGTCCGACTGGCACGCGGGGCTCGTGTTTGACGGCGGCGACACCTCCATCCTGCTCTGCTTCCGGGCAGAGGACCCATCCGGACTGCGCTTTGTCTGCCCCTACCATGACGTCACGGGCATAAAGCAGGAAAACACCGGGCTTTGGTCCGTTCGGGTGAAAGAGGTCACGGCCGCCGAGCTGTCCGCCGATCTCGTCGTCACCGTCATGAAAGGCGAAGAGCTGGCGCTGCTGTCCTACTCGCCTCTCTGCTATGCCGCCGCGCACTGGAATGAGGGCAGCTCCTTCATTCTGCTCTGCAGGGCGCTGACCGCCGTTTTGGCACAATAAGCTTTCGTTTTCCGCGCGTTCGACGCGCGCATATGAGGAACCGCTATGGATGATCGCAAACGAATACGCGGCGCGGTAAGGATAACGGCGCTGGTACTTCTGCTGATGAGCCTGCTGCTGGGAGGCTGCGCACGCAAAAAGCCGGCGCCCACGCCCACGCCCGCAGCAACACCCGTCCCGACCGCCGCAAGTACGCCGAAGCCCGCACGGACGCCGGCGCCCACGCCGGCACCGACGCCTGTCCCGACACCGCGTCCCACGCCGAAACCCACACCTGTCCCGACGCCGAAGCCTACGCCCGTCCCGACCCCGGCCCCCACGCCGTCGCCGAGCCCGTCTCCGTCGCCGCTGCCGACCATGACGCCCAGGCCCTCCATCCGGCCCACGAGCGTCCCGACCAGCAGGCCGACTGCCTCTCCGTACCCCACCAGCACCCCGGTGCCCGTCGAAGATGACACGACGCTGTGGGATATCTGGCTTTTCTACAAAGACATGTTCAAGTGGCTCGATCCGCTGTGGCCGGTTTATACGCCGACCCCTGCGCCGTCGCCGACGCCCACGCCGCTGCCGACGATGCTGCCCGACACGCAGGCTTTTGTCAATGTCGAGGGCTTCCCCTATCCGGATCCGCCCCTTGACCCGGGCTTCATACTCCCGCCGCTTCCGGCAGAAGAATGGTAATCCCGGAGGATCTCCTTTTCCGCGAGATCCTCCGGGATTTGCTGCGTGGGCATATGGCTCCGCCTTGCGCTTTTGAAGAGGACGTGATACAATACGGGAACAATATACCCGCCTTCTGCCTGACCGCCGGCGCCTACGCCGCCTCATGCCCCTCAGCCGGGTAAGCAGCCGGCTGCACGCGCGCGAGAAAGCGAGCCGACACATCTTTGACTGTTTTCTTGCATAGCATAGGAAAAGAGTGATTTTATGAAAATCCCCGACAAACGCTGCTGGGCCGAGGTAAGCCCGGAAAACCTGCTGCACAACTATCGCGTCCTGCGCGCATCGCTGCCCGCGGGCTGCCGCTTTCTGGGCGTGGTGAAGGCCGACGCCTACGGCCACGGCGCATTGGAGACGGCGCGGCTGCTGGAAAAGGCGGGCGCGGACTATCTCGCGGTGGCTTGTCTTGACGAAGCGCTGGAGCTGCGCGAGGGCGGCGTCACCATGCCGGTCCTGATCCTGGGCCACACCGAGGCCCGGTACACCGAGCTGCTGATAAGAAACGACATCACCCAGGCCGTCACAGGCCTGAAGGAGGCGGAGGCTTTTTCCGCCGCGGCGCAAGGCTCCGGCGGCACGCTGCGGGTACACATGGCCGCGGACACCGGCATGTCCCGTCTCGGCTTTCTCTGCACGGGCGCGGAGCTTGACCGGGGCGCTGAGGAGCTTGCCCGCGCCTGCGCCCTGCCCGGCCTTGACGCCGAGGGCATCTTCACGCACTTTGCCGTCTCCGACGAGCCGGGCGAGGCAAACGAACGCTATACCCGCGAGCAGTTTCGCCTTTTCACCGAGGCGATCGGGAAGGTCGAAGCCGCGGGCTTCCGCTTCCGGCTCCGCCATTGCGCCAATTCCGGGGCGGTGCTGCACTACCTGCCGGAGATGGCGCTGGACATGGTGCGCCCCGGCCTGCTGCTCTACGGCTACGGGGACGACGCGGGCAGGCTTGGCCTGCGCCCCTGCATGCGCCTCAATACCCGGGTCCTCACGGTCAAGACCTACGCTCCCGGCACCACCGTCAGCTATGGGCGGCGCTATACCGCAGCACGCGAAACACGCATGGGCGTACTCGGCATCGGCTATGCCGACGGCCTGCCGCGCCTGTGCTCCAACCACTTCTCCGCCGCCTTCCCCGGCGGTCCGGCGCCCCAGTGCGGCAGCATCTGCATGGACATGTGCATGGTCGATCTCACCGATCTGCCCGATGTGCAGCCCGGCGATGAGGCAGAGATCTTCGGTCCCGGCGCCGACCTGAATGTCCTCTCCCGCGCGGCGCAGACCATCCCCTATGAGCTTCTTTGCAGCGTATCCAAGCGCGTGCCGCGGGTTTGGAAAGATTTTCAATAACGCTCCCCCGCCGGATAAGCGGAAGAACCGACAGGCTTCTGCCGGGGGATCGTCTATTAAAGCTTGAAAGGAACATTTTCCCGCATGAAAATTGTTGTATTGGGCGGCGGTGTCAGCACCGAGCGCCATGTCTCCCTGGTCACGGGTACTGCGGTATGCAAGGCACTGCGTTCTCTCGGCCACAAGGCCGTTTTTGTGGACCTGTACATGGGCCTGGAGAACTATGACGGCGAGCTTGCCGACGCCTTTGACGCGCCCGACGGCTTTGTCGGCCAGGTCGCCATCGGCAAGACCGCGCCGGACCTCGAGGCAGTGAAGGCTTCGCGCAAAATGCAGGGCCCCAGCCGTATCGGCAAAAACGTGCTGGAGCTGTGCAGACTCTCTGACTGCGTCTTCCTCGGCCTGCACGGGGCCGACGGCGAGGACGGCAAGATCCAGGCGGCGCTTGACCTGCTGGGTGTCCCCTACACCGGCTCCGGTCCCCTTGCCAGCGCCATGGCCATGGACAAGGCGGTGGCTAAGCGCATCATGGAAAGTGTCGGGGTTTTGACCCCCCGGTGGCGGGAGCTGCGCTATACCGAGGCGGATATCCCGCGCCTTCTCGAGGAACTGCCCGTACCCTGTACGGTAAAGGTGGTAAACGGCGGTTCATCCATCGGCGTTGCCCTGCCGGACACCCGCGAGGAGCTGGAAGCAGCTCTGCATGAGCTCTGTGCCTTCCGCACCCGCATCATTGTCGAGGAAAAAATCAGGGGCAGGGAGATCACCCAGCCCATCATAAATGACCACTACACCCCAGCCATCGAGATCGTCCCGCCCGAGGGAACCTATTTTGACTACGTCGCCAAGTACCAGAGCGGGGCCGAGGGCGCGCGGGAGATTTGCCCGGCCCGTATTACGGAGGCTGAGCAGAAGGCCATCGGCGAGGCCGCGCTGAAATTTCACAAGGCGCTGGGTCTCTCGGTCTATTCCCGGGTGGACTTCATCCTTGACGGCGAGGGCCGCCCCTGGTGCCTTGAGGTCAACACCCTGCCCGGCATGACGCCCGCCTCCCTCATCCCCAAGGCTGCCGCGGCGGAGGGCATGAGCTATGCCGAGCTCTGTGAACAGATCTTGCTGCTGTCCCTTGAGCAGCGCAAAAAGGAAGCCTGATACCCATGAAAAAGATCGTTGTCTTCGGCGGCGGCACGGGCCTGAGCCTGCTGCTGTCGGGCCTGAAGCTCTTCCCGGTGGATGTGACCACCGTCATCGCCGTCAGTGACAACGGCAGCAGCACCGGCGTTTTGAAAAAGGAACTGGATATCCCCGCGGTGGGCGATGTGGGCAAGGTGCTCATCTCCATGGCAAATGTGGACGAGGACTTTACAAGGCTGCTGCGCTACCGCTTTTCCAAGGACGGGAGCCTGCACAACCATCCGGTGCGAAACATTATGCTTGCCGCCCTCATCGACCTCAAGGGCAGCCTCACCGAGGCCACGCGCTACATGTGCTCTCTCCTCAACGTGAAGGGGACGGTGCTCCCGCTCACCGAGGAAAAGGTGGAGCTGGTGGGGGAAAACGCCCAGCATGAGCGGGAATTTTTCGGTCAGGTGGAGGTAAGCCACAATATCCGTCACATCACGCGCCTGAACTACGATCACAATGTGCACGTCAGCCAGGAGGTGGTCTCCCACATTCTGGACTGTGATCTCATCGTTTTCAGCCCCGGCAGCCTCTATACCAGCATCCTCCCCCACCTGATCGCCAACGAGGTGGTGGATGCCCTGAGCCGCAGCAAGGCGCCGATCATGTACGTGTGCAATCTGGTCACCCAGCCGGGCGAGACGGACCGCTACAATGTGAGCGACCATCTGAAGGTGCTCAATCAGTATCTCGCCCCGCGCAGGGTAGACATCGTGCTGGCCAACAACGGTGAAATCTCGCCCGAGGTCGTGGATGTCTATCTGACGCAGGAGAACAAAACGGTGGTCGATCTCGACCGTGAGACTGTGACCGCTCTCGGCGCGCGCATCATCGAGGACGACATGGTCTGCCTCGACGGCACCAGCGTCCGCCACGACGCTATGAAAACCGCATTTTTCATTTTCTCCTATCTGATGGGGAAATAAAAAACCGGGCAGGAGGGGCTGAAAAAGCCCCGACCTCGCCACCGTGCGTATCGTTCGGTACACGGCGGTTCAATCACATAAGCGCAGAGACTCGTACCGGTCAAGGATACTGCAATATCCGACCTGTGCGAGTCTTTTGCCGGATATGGCCTCATTTACGCAAGCGTGTTTGGCACGTCTCCAGTATACTTGAAGATACCGCAAACGATTCCGTGCGGCAATTGGGCTTTGACTTGTTCGGCAGTCTCTCCCTCGTATGCGGCCTTATACTAATCCCAAATAAAAAGCAGACAAGTCAGAAAGAATATGCTATAATTGTCAAGGGTGACGATTATGGCAAAGAAATATGAGATAAACGCAGA